>URQW01000225.1 GCA_900550105.1 uncultured Pelosinus sp. | reverse complement strand
GGTAACGTTTTTGGCACGATGACAGCGCAAAAACTCCTAGCAGCAAACATCAGTCCCTTTACCCTTAACGGCTGGCAAATGGTTATTGGGGGAACTCTGCTAATGTTGCTGTCTCTTGGCACTGAAAGTTTTTCTATCACAGAATCGACTGATCTCTTAATGATCGCTTTGCTCTATCTCATCTTCTTGGGTTCTTTAGGCGGACATGGCGCTTACTATTGGCTAGTAGGTCGCGCTG
Organism: uncultured Pelosinus sp.; assembly: GCA_900550105.1. Lineage (GTDB taxonomy): Bacteria > Bacillota > Negativicutes > UMGS1260 > UMGS1260 > UMGS1260. The sequence goes on along the minus strand of URQW01000225.1, from coordinate 1,841 downwards.
GTATGCTGCTTCCCTCTACCTGGACCTATGTTTCACCCGTTATTGCTCAGTTCGTAGGCTACTATATATTAGGGGAAGCCCTCTCATTCTATTCTTTTGTTGGCCTCATTCTCGTACTCAGTGGCGTGTTATTTGTCAGTAAACCAGCCCTTATTAGTAAGAAATATCAACAATTACGCTTCAAAAAATCTCAGTTAAACAGGCTCAACCACTGAAAAATCATCAAATTAAAAATGATTCCTAGTCTCTTGCTATTCTTCTTCCGGCAATAAGCGATCGCCATAAAGTCTTTCAAAAATAGCGCCAGCACTCTTCTCTAGCTGCGGACAACGAATTGATGTTGTATTATTCGCTTGCAGCTTTGCGAGTCCTGCAGGGTCTGCCATCGATTCACCAAGTAAATCTTGACATAAGAGTGAACCATTGGCTGCCTTAAAGGCTTCTAAAAATGGCTTAGCTAAATCACACACTTCATTTTTACTGCTAGGATCGGCTGGATCACAAGTCATGCCAATGGCCATTAAAGCGCCTGTTACGAGCCCGCAGGTTTGACCGCTTCTGGCAATACCGCCGCCGAAGGCTGACGCAACTTTAAGAGCAATTTCTTCTGGAAGACCGAGTCGCGGACCATAGACTGCCAACATGGACTGCGCACAATTATAGCCTTTCGTATGATGTAAAAAAGTTACCTTGTCACTGCTTTTGCTCATTATAAAACCCCTCCCTAAAAATAATAATAATTTTTTTCTCGTTTATGTATAATTAGACTGTATTTAAGGCATAACTACTATTGTAAATTTTCTCCTCTCCCATATAGGCGGCGTCAGCCGCCGCTTTTTTTTTAACTATGTAAAATAAGGGAAAAGCGATCGCCAAAACGATTCGGTAAAATGGTCGAAAGTAAATTCCGATAATCCTCTTCCAATACAGCTTCTTGTGCCGCCGTCCGAGCGTTTAATAAAATGGCCACATCAGTAACAATATTAGCAATTTTAAGATCGGGTAGTCCATGCTGTCTCGTACCAAAAAATTGCCCAGGGCCGCGCAGCAAAAGATCCTGCTCAGCAATGACAAAGCCGTCATTTGATTCTGTCATAACCTGAAGACGTTCCTGCGTATCACCTTGTTTTACTTTAGAAATCAAAATGCAATACGAGGCATGTTCGCCGCGGCCAATCCGTCCTCGCAATTGATGAAGCTGAGACAAACCAAAGCGTTCGGCTCCTTCCACTACCATAATTGTTGCATTTGGCACATTTACGCCTACTTCAATGACCGTCGTAGCGACTAACAAAGAGATGTCATTTTTATAAAAAGCAGCCATAACGGCTTCTTTTTCGCTTGCTTTCATCTTACCATGAATCAGACCGCAAGAAATCCCCTGAAATAATCCTGTAGAAAGTTCTTCATAGCGTTGCACTGCTGCCTGAGTATCAATTTTTTCGGACTCTTCGACTAGCGGACAAACCACATAAGCCTGACGACCTTTCGCGATTTCCTTGGCGACAAATTGATAAATTGCCTCACTTTTTTCTTCGCCGCGTAAAAAAGTACGAATCGGTTTACGACCAGGCGGCAACTCCTGAATCAGTGATACATCAAGATCGCCATAAATCGTCAGGGCCATCGTTCGCGGTATCGGCGTTGCTGTCATAACAAGAACATCAGGTTCGGCTCCTTTGGCCTGAAGCTTTGCTCGTTGCGCCACGCCGAAGCGGTGCTGTTCATCAGTAACAACAAGACCTAATTGTCGAAAATGTACGGTATCTTGAATCAAGGCATGAGTTCCCACAATAATATCAAGAAGACCCGCTTGTAATAAACGGCCAACTTCTTCTTTT
>URQW01000224.1 GCA_900550105.1 uncultured Pelosinus sp. | reverse complement strand
TCTTTTGATAATAATTTGCCTTGTATTGCCGAAAAAGAAGTGATTGCTGTGGGCTCCATTGCCGATCAACTCATTTCGTATATGCAAAAATATGGCGCTTATTTAATTTCTGGTAAACAAATTGATGATCTTTTGGCAGTTGTTATGGTTGAAAAACCCGAGAAAATGGCTGAGGGTTGTATCGAAAAACCAAAAAGATCTTATGGGATCAATAAGGATTACGTTGGCAAGGACGCTAAATATTTGCTAAGCAAAATTGGTATTGAAGTACCTGACAGCGTTCGTGTGGTTTTGTGCGAAACCGCGGAAGATCATCCGTTTGTTGTAGAAGAACTTATGATGCCGATTTTACCTGTTGTGCAGGTGAAGGATATTGACGCAGCTATTGAACTTGCTGTGAAAGTCGAACATGGCAATCGTCATACGGCGATTATGCATTCCAAAAATGTCGATCATCTTACGCGATTAGCAAAAGCGATCGAAACAACGATCTTTGTAAAAAATGCTCCTTCCTATGCTGGTATCGGTGTAGGCGGTGAAGGTCATACGACTTTTACAATTGCTGGGCCAACTGGTGAAGGTCTTACTTCACCGCGTAGCTTTACGCGTCAGAGACGGTGCGTTCTTGTTGATGGATTTTCTATTGTATAAGTCGAGGTTTATCTAGTAAAAATGTTGCACTAGGGAGTGAAAAAGATGAAACAAGCTATTGGTTTACTAGAATTTCGAAAAATTACCTGCGGTATTGCCGCTGCTGATTCGATGTGTAAAGCGGCGTCGATAGAGCTTCTTACGGCTCAAGCGATTTGTCCCGGCAAATATCTCGTCATGGTTACAGGCGATGTGGGAGCTGTGAAAAGTGCTGTGGCCGCGGGAACTTCTAGCAATACTAGTAAAGAGCTTGTGGCATCTTTTGTCATCCCTAATTTGCATGAAAGCGTAATTGCGGCGATAAAGCGTCAAAATCAGCCAGAGGCCCTGCAAGCGTTAGGCGTCATAGAGTGTGCTTCTGTAGCGTCAGCTATTGTGGCTGCTGATGCGTCAGCTAAGAGTGCGCCGATTCAATTGTTAGAAGTTCGTTTAGCTCGATTTATGGGAGGGAAAGCGGTGGTTTCTCTAACTGGCGAAGTATCAGCTGTTCAGATAGCCGTTGAAGCGGGCTGTCGTTCTATTGCTGACAAAGTAATTGATCATTTGGTTTTACCAGCGCCCCATAAAAAGCTAGGAACTCTTGTTTTTTGAAAAATACAGTCTGTAATAAAAGAGTAGGGAAGTTTTTCCTACTCTTTGTTTTCTTTTAGGAGGGGTTTTCTTGACCTGGATTCTGGCGCTATTTACAGCAATTACGGCGAATCTCGATAATTTAGGCGTAGGGATCGCCTATGGGGTTAGAAATATTAAAGTTTCCTGGCAGGCTAACCTAATCATTGCTTTTTTATCATTTGGCGCTACCTTTTTTGCTGAAAAAATTGGTGAGTTAATAAAGGCTCATATTGCCTTGGCTGTAGCGAATCTTTTCGGCGCTGCTTTAATTGTCTTTGTGGGAGTATGGGTGCTTATTGGCGCTTCTGGCATAAAAGAATCGAAAGATTTTAAGAAGAGTCGCTGGCCGCAGGCGATTATTGGCCGACCGGAGCAAGCCGATCATGATGAATCACACCATATTGATTGGCGCGAGGCTTTTGTATTGGGGTTTGCCTTATCTATAAACACTCTGGCGATCGGGATTGACGTTAGTATGACCGATTTACCGAGTTTGTTAATGCCTCTTCTTGTCGGCCTTTGTAGCTTTATTACTTTATGGATTGGCGCTTATGTTGGTAAAAAATATGGGGCCGAATGGCTGGGGCAAAAAGCTACTTTACTTTCCGGTTTTTTGCTTATTTGTCTTGGTTTGCGGCAATTGTTTTAATCAAATAAATATAGGAAAAGAGACTGCTGCAAGTTCAAAAAGTTCTAACTTGCAGCAGTCTCTTTTTTATTTGTTTTCTTTTTTAGAGTGGATTATAAAATACCAGTTGCTTTGCTAAGCATAAAAGCAAGAACTGCGCCGATCATTGGACCAGCAACAGGAACCCAGGAATAAGCCCAATCAGAGTCGCCTTTGCCGGCAAT
>URQW01000223.1 GCA_900550105.1 uncultured Pelosinus sp. | reverse complement strand
CTTGATAGCTCAGTTGGTAGAGCAATCGGCTGTTAACCGATCGGTCGTAGGTTCGAGTCCTACTCAAGGAGCCAAATTTCCAAGATCAACTGTGATACGCAGTTGATCTTTTTTTGTAAAAATAAGTCTTACTTTTATCTTTAAATACAAGACCTAAAATGCTAGACTGACTTCTTAGAAATACTTGTTGCTTAAATTTTTCTTTTTATGTACAATAGGTATGAAAAGAAGCAAAGAGTGAAATTATTCACGTTTGCTGGAGGGAGTATTATGGTTCGAGTCGAGATTTGTATTGGCAGTGCCTGCCATTTAAGGGGAGCCAATAAAGTGCTGCAAGCCTTAAAGAACTTGATGGAGAAACATGGTATTGCACATGAAGTAGATGTGAGAGGACACTTTTGCGAAGGACGTTGTACGGAAGGCGTTATACTAAAGATTAACGGAGAATTAATTACTAATGTGAGACCTGATAAGGTACAGCAATTGTTTCATGAAAAGATTCTCGGAGGTGCAAAATGACTCTGATAACAACAGAGCAGGTCAATTGTCAGGATTGCCATCGGTGTGTTCGTTCTTGCCCGGTTAAAGCGATTGGAATTGAAAAGAGTCATGCAAAAGTTTGGGATGAACGATGTATTTCCTGTGGACGCTGTGTTGTAGAATGTCCACAACAAGCTAAACAGGTAGAAAATCAGGTTGATGCTATAAAAAAAGCGTTGCACAACGGTGAGTATATGGTTCTCTCCTTAGCACCTTCTTTTGTGGCTGCATTTCCTGAATACTCATTGGAACAGTTGCTCTTGCGCCTTCATGCTCTAGGGTTTAGTGTGATTGAGGAAGCTTCTATTGGGGCCGAAATTGTATCAAACCACTATAGTAGACTATTAGAAAAGGCTACAAAACCGGTTATTTCAGCTTGTTGTCCGGTGATTGTGAATATGATTACCCATTATCATCCTTCACTAGTAGACTGTCTGGCTCCGGTTGTTTCCCCTATGGTTGCCCATGGGCTGCTTTTACAACAAAAATATGGACCTAAGGCACAGATTGTCTTTGCAGGTCCCTGTATTGCTAAATTGGAGGAACAAAAGGAGAGTAAGGCCATTCACTATGCTCTTACGTTTGTGCAACTTAAAGAATGGCTTTCAGAAGTAAAAGCAGGTGCTTTATTTTCCGATAAACCAGTCGAGTTGAATGGGCTTGCTTACGAAAAGGCGCGTTATTTTCCTTTATCAGGCGGTATTTTAAAATCTTTCCTTACTCACGATGAAATGGATTTAGAAATCCTCTCGATAGATGGAGTGCAGCAGTGTAGTGAAGCTTTTAAAGCGATGGAGGCAGGCGAAATTGCGCCGCGCTTTGTCGAAGCGCTTGCCTGTCGCGGCGGTTGTATTAATGGTCCTGCCAGTGGTACTACTCTTAGTCTTGCTGCGCGAAAAGCAAGGGTAGTTGAATATGCGAAAAAAGGATCTAGGCAGCATATTATTTATGAAGAACAGCTTTATGATTTTACAAGAAAGCATGAAGCAAGGCCGATTATCCAGAAAATGCCCGATTCTTATGAGATCAAGAAAATTTTGCAGCAAACAGGTAAATACTCGCGGCGTGATGAAAAAAACTGTGGCGCTTGTGGCTATAATTCCTGTCGTGATAAAGCGATTGCTGTGTATCAAGGAATGGCTGAAGTGGAAATGTGCGTGCCCTATATGCGAGCTAAGGCCGAGTCTTTCGCCAATATTATTGTAGACAATTCACTTCATGGCATTTTAGTCATGAATGAGAACTGTGTTTTACAACAATGGAATCCTGCGGCGGAAGAATTATTTGGCACCTTGATTCCTCTAGCCGTTGGGTTGAATCTTGCCACTGTGATGGATTGTAGTGCTTTCCAGGAAGCTTGGCATACGGCAAATAAGATCATGGCAAGACGGATTGAGTACGCTCATTTGGCTCTTGTAACGGAACAGATGATTTTACCTGTACCCAAACATGGTCTAATTATTGCTATCATCAGCGATGTTTCCGTAGCGGAACGAAAACAACAAGAATTGGCTGATTTACGAGAAGATACAGTACAAAAAGCAAGTGAGATTATTAAAAAACAGATGCATGTCGCCCAA
>URQW01000222.1 GCA_900550105.1 uncultured Pelosinus sp. | reverse complement strand
AGCTATTTTTCATCGCAACAAGTTCGTTGGCTACTGTCCCAATTTCCGCTTGTTGCAATACGGTACGCGGTTTATCGCGAAAATCACCGGATGCCAACTCTTGACAAAATAAGACCATTTTATTTAAAGGCGTTGTAATTAAACGTGAAAAATATAAGCCGCTACCGACAAGTAGTAGAAGGGAAAAGAGAATCATCGCTATTGTGATCAGTGATGCAGTAGCTACCGCTTTTTGCGTATCATTATTCGTTGTTTCAGCTAGTTTGTTGTAGTACAATGCAAGTTCGCGCATGTTGTCGACTACTTCTAGGGCTATTTTATCAACATCGCGGGCGTAAATTTCATAAGCTTCCTTATTTTTATTTTCTATAGATAGTTTATAACTTGTCTGACTTATCGCGTGGTATTTTTCCAGTGATTGTTTAACTTTATTAATTAGTTCAGCTGTAGTAGCATCACCGGGGAGCTTTTCTACTAGTGCTACATTGTTGCTTAATTTTTCCTTGCGATCAGAAATAATATTTTTTAATTCATCATTTTTTTTCGGATCTGTTGTGAGCATAAGTTCTAATAAAGCGGAATTCATGCGAACTACGTTGGCGCGGCTTTCATTTAAAACCTGTACCGGAATCAGTCGGTCTTTGTATAAATCTTCCATGTCATGGGCCGACTTTTGTAAGTAAAGATAGCCCGTTGTTCCGACGAGGATCAGACTGAGTACGGCAATACCAATCAGACATCCTAACTTAAAGGGGACTCTTAAGTTTCTAAAAAAGGCCATTTTTTTCCCTCCCTATGTAGCTTATTAAAGCTATCTTATCTTATAATTTTACATGGTTTTCGTCTGATGTCAAAATAAATGTAAAAAAAAATCTAATTGTGTAAAAAATACTTAAATAACCTGTTTCTAATTCCTTTTAGTGCGTATTTTTTTAATATTTGGAATTTGTTCTGGAGGAATTGACAGTTACTGATAAAGAGAATAGAATAAGTTTAAATCCTAGTAATTCGGTAGGAATAGTATGCTTTTTTATCCAGAAATAATCAGTTTGGGTAAAGCTGTTTGATAAGAATGAATGAGGTGAATAAAATGGCGGAAACTTTGTTAGAAATTCATGATTTACACGCGGCCGTAGATGGCAAGGAAATTTTAAAGGGACTTGACTTAACGATTCGAAAAGGGGAAGTCCATGTTATTATGGGACCAAATGGGTCTGGTAAATCTACGTTGATGAATTTAATTATGGGTCATCCCAAATATGAAATTACCGCAGGTTCTATTCAATTTGAAGGCGAAGATATTGGCGCATTAAAAACGGATGAACGGGCGAGACGCGGTTTGTTTCTTTCATTTCAAAATCCCGAAGAAATCCCTGGTATTACTGTAGAGAATTTTTTGCGTACTGCCCAAAATGCGATTACGGGAGAGCCTGTAAAAATTCTTCCTTTTAAAAAAGAATTAAAGAAAACAATGGAATCTCTAAAGATGGACAGCAGCTATGCAGCGAGATATCTTAATGTGGGCTTTTCTGGCGGCGAAAAGAAGCGCAATGAAATTTTGCAAATGATGATTACGAATCCGAAACTGGCTTTGCTTGATGAAACTGACTCTGGTCTTGATGTGGATGCAGTTCGTATTGTATCAGCTGGCGTAAGTCAGTTCAAAAACGAGGACAATGCCGTTTTGATCATTACTCATAACACAAAAATCTTGGAACATTTAGCGGTCGACTGTGTGCATGTATTAATGCATGGCAAGATCATTCAAACAGGTGATGCGGCCTTGATTTCGGAAATTAATGAAAATGGTTTCCTCCATTTAGATGTGGCGGCCAACCAGTAAACGTTGGCCTATTAGGCTAATGGCAGAAACCGTGAGGTGAATAGAGTGGAAAAGAAAAGAACAGCTGTAGCTGATATTGATAGAGGTCTTTATGATATTAAAAATGAAGATCGCTACCGCTATAAAGTTTCCCAAGGATTAACAGCAGAGATTGTGACAAAAATTTCCCGCGAAAAGAATGAACCAGAGTGGATGCTTCAATTTCGTCTCCATTCCTTAGAGGTTTATAATCAGATTGCTCTGCCTGAGTGGGGACCGTCGCTTGATGAATTGAATATGGATGAAATTGTTACGTATGTGCGTCCT
>URQW01000221.1 GCA_900550105.1 uncultured Pelosinus sp. | reverse complement strand
GTCGTCAGCAGGCGCCTTATGAACGGCTTTCTATTGCTGAGGTTTCACAGCAGCATGGCATTGTCGGTCATGGTGATTTAGAGTGTCAAAACGGCGCTTGTCCCATAAAGTAGTAATTTGATTGCTGGAAAAAGGCTGGGGCCTTATAATGAAGGGGGAGATTAATAAAGGAGTGGTAGTATTTTGGAAAATCTACAGACCAAGGCAACCCCGCAAGGCACAGCAGGCTATGCACAAAAACATAAGGAGTTAGCCTATCGTTCCTTGGGGAATACCGGGCTTGTGGTAAGCGAAGCCGGTTTTGGCAGTTATCGCTTGTTTTTGACCGAAGAAAGCCATAAAACAGCGCTGAAGACGGCGCTGCAGAGTGGCATTAATTTGATTGATACAAGTGCAAATTATACAGATGGCCAGTCGGAAGAGTTGATTGGACAAGTTCTTACGGAATTAACGAACTCTGGTGAACTTGCCAGAGACGAAGTTGTGATCGTATCGAAAGGCGGTTATTTGCAAGGCAGTAATTTAGCACGCTATCAGGAAGGGCAGGCGACAGGGAATACCATTTCGCCGGAAGTGCTTGTCTTTAACGAAACTTTGGCGCACTCGATCCATCCTGACTTTTTACGAGACCAGATCGCGGCAAGCCTTGCAAGACTTAATCTGTCTGTTATTGACTGCTATTTGCTCCATAACCCGGAATACTTTTTTTTGTGGGCGAAAGAACAGGGGATGGAGCAAGATGCAGCGAGAAGGGAATTTTTGCGGCGGATTGAGGCAGCTTTTATTTACTTAGAACAGGAGGTCGCTGCTGGTCGGATTGGTTGCTATGGGATTAGTTCCAACGATTTTCCAACGCCAGCTGACGCTTATGAAGCGGTGTCTTTAAGCGACATTTGGCAAATTGCCGAAAAAATTGCTCCGACTCATCATTTTAAAGTTGTCGAATTTCCCTTAAACATCTATGAACCTGGCGCTATACTAGAAAAAAATCAGCCTGGTGGTCAGTCGCTTCTGAGTTTTGCAGCGGCACAAGAACTGGCTGTTCTGATTAATCGACCACTTAACGCGATGAAAGGGGACTCGATCTGTCGGCTTACAGAACTTTCTGGCGAAACTTTTCGGCATATTGAGCTCCTTGTTGAGCAGATTCGGGCATTGATGGAACTAGAGGAAGTTTTCCGGCGGAAATTCATTACAGTATTGCCTGATCAGGATCTTGCCAATCCAGCTTTATTTAAAGGATTGAACTCTGGTGAAGTGTTGCAAAAACACTGGTATACTTTTGATTCTTATTGGCATTGGCAGGATGTGAATCATTCCTATTTTATTCCGGTGATTCAGACGTCGATTGATATATTATTGAAAAGCTCCGCCTTGAACCAGGAATTAACTTGCTGGATTGATGATTATGTGGCGCAATTAAATCCTTTATTTAAAAATATTGCTGCTTATTATCGTGGGAGAGAACAACAGCGAGTGAAACTTGATAAAGCAGCTTTAGCTGCTGCTGACCCTGATTGGAGTGAAGCAGCGTCCTTAAGTCAGCTCGCTTTGCGGACGATTCGTTCTACTTTGGGCGTGACCTCCGTGCTTGTTGGTATGCGGCAGTCTACCTATGTCGAAGATGTTCTTGAAGACCTAAAAAAGCCAGTTGCCGTAGCGCCACGTGAGGTAAGTTGGCAGAAATTGCAGGAAGCAACTAGTAAAATAGATCTTGATTCTTTAGCGCTTCTTGGGGAATAACGAAAAGCGCTCCTATCCTGAATGGGATTAGGAGCGCTTTTTTTCATAAATGTTCATGATTACGATTATTTTTTTAGATGATAAGGGATGGTTGTTACAACGACGTTGTCTTTTAAAATTAGCAAAGTACGTAAAATCCAGCCGGTTTGATTGTGTAGCAGTCGATGCCAGCTTTTTTTTGTTTCGAATTCGGGAATGAGTACGGTAATAAAGTCTTCCGGTGACTTTTCTTTTTCTAGTTTGGCTACATAATCAATAAGCGGCTGAATTACGAGGCGATAGGGCGAATAGACGGTAACTAGATGGATATCTAAGTTGAGTGACCGCCACTTTTTCTCGACCTTTTGACCGCTTTCTTCGTCAATGGCGATATGTAACGCTGTTACGTCAGCCGAAATGGAACGAGCGTATTTTAGCGTTTCGGCTACGACTCGCGTCGGTGAGGCAATGGGGACAATGACCATG
>URQW01000220.1 GCA_900550105.1 uncultured Pelosinus sp. | reverse complement strand
ACGGCGACATCGACGTTCCCGGTTCGCCTAGCCGGTCTGATGCGATGCTGCTTGCCAGTGTGGATTTGACGCAAAAAAATGTTCATGTTATTTCTATTCCTCGTGACACACGTGTGAATATTCCCGGTCATAAAGGTCTCGAAAAAATTAATAATGCCTATTTTTATGGCGGATCTACCTTGGCTTTGAAGACCTTAGAAGACTTTCTTCATATTAGCATACCTTATTATATGACAGCTAAGTGGCAAGGATTTATAGAAGTAGTCGATATTTTGGGCGGCGTCGATCTGTATGTAGAACATGATATGGATTATGAAGATCCTTATGCTAATCTTGCGATCCATTTACATAAAGGCTATCAGCATTTAAATGGTGAGCAAGCTGGAGAATATGTTCGTTTTCGGCATGATGAGCTTGGCGATATTGGCCGAGTCGAACGACAGCAAAAGTTTCTCAAAGCTTTGTCCGAACAGTTTTGGCGTGCTGAAACAATTGTAAAAATTCCTTACTTGGTTTCGGCTGTTCATCGTAACTTAGAGATGAATATGTCCATTGCTACATCCTTACAAGCGGCAAATGTGCTGCGGGGGTTGAAGTCAGGTCAGTTCGTAGCGGAAATGTTGCCAGGGAATTTTGCTACCATTGATAATATTAGCTATTGGGAACCTGATAAGACCCAAATCAAACTGCTCATAGAACGTGCTTTTGCGGCACAAGCGCTTCCAGTGGCGCCATAATACATACTTTGGGTATTTCCTACAGTTCGCTGTAGGTCTTTTTCGAATAAGCCCGAAACAAGTGACAGATACTAGAACAGACAATTTGAGGAGGAAAATTATGAATCAAAATAATCAAAAACTTTCTAAAGCGATTGCCGCTGCGGCAAGTGATAAAAAAGCTCAAAATATAGTAATTTTAGATATGGAAGGAATTTCGCCTGTGACCGATTCTTATATTATTTGCAGCGCCTTTTCCACAACGCAGGTAAAAGCTATTGCTGATAATATTGAAGAAAAGCTTAGCGAGCAGGGAGTCGAGCCGTCCCGGAAAGAAGGATATAGAGAAGGACGCTGGATTTTACTTGATTACGGTGATGCTGTGGCTCATGTTTTCATCGAAGAAGATCGGCTGTTCTACAGTTTAGAGCGGCTTTGGGGCGATGCTTCCAGCGAGGTTTATGATGCTTAAAGCTGGTGATGTTGTTACTTTAAAAGTAGCTCGTCTTAGTGAACTAGGCGCTTTTCTTGATGCTGGTACGGGAAATACTTCCGATGATATCCTGCTTCATAAGGTACAACAGACAGATGCTGTTGCCATTGGCGACGAAGTGACTGTATTTCTCTATAAAGATCCTAAAAATCGTCTCACAGCGAGTCAAAAGCTGCCTAAAATGAAAGAAGGGCAAGTTGCTCGCGTGAAAGTAATTAATACAACAAAAGACGGCGCTTTTGTTGATATTGGTGCTGAACGGGGAATTTTTATGCCTTTTGCTGGTATGCGCGGACGACTAAAAGTCGGTGATACAGTTTGGGTTAAATTATATCGTGATAAATCGGACCGACTCGCTGTAACGATGGAAGTGGAAGATGAACTGCGTCGCGCTTCGCGGCCAGCGACAGAAGCGAAGATCGGTGATACTGTAACAGGAAGTCTTTATAATTTTGGTGAAAATGGCGCCTTTGTGTTTACGACAGATCGTTATATTGCTTTTCTACATGAGTCCGAGATGATCAGTCGACCTCATGTAGGTGATGAAGTAACAGGCAGAATTACCTATATTCGCGAAGATGGTCGGATTAACATGTCGATGCGGCCCTTGAAAGAAAAAGCTTTAGTGAATGATAGTGAAGCGCTATTTGCCTTTTTGCTGGAACGCGGCGGAAAAATGCCTTATAGTGATACTTCGTCACCAGAAATTATTCAAGCGAAATTCGGTATTAGCAAAGCTGCTTTTAAGCGGGCTCTCGGTCATTTACTCAAAGAGGGCAAAATCGAGCAAAAAGATGGTTGGACCTATAAACGGGAGCAAGAACCGGCGGAATAGTCGTAAATTGCAAGCATCTGATAAAATTCATAAAAGTACTTGCTATTTTTATGTAAATGCAGTATAATAATTTTCGTTGGGATTTCTTCAACGAAAATCTTGGGGGTATAGCTCAGCTGGGAGAGCGCTTGAATGGCATTCAAGAGGTCAGCGGTTCGATCCCGCTTATCTCCACCA
>URQW01000219.1 GCA_900550105.1 uncultured Pelosinus sp. | reverse complement strand
CGCTTCACATCGTGGGCGGCGAAGAATATGAAAAAATCAAACAACTTATTTGGCGTTATCGTCACAGTGAGCAACAAGTTTTTCCTATTTTGCGCCTAGGACGTCCTTTACTTCACTATACAGGTCTTAATAATATGCCTGATGATTATGGCAAAATTATTGCTGATTGGCGTGCCCAGTTAGAACCGAAAGACGCCAGCGAAGCTGTAGTAATTATGGGTCATGGCGGCGTACATCCAGGAAATACAGCCTACGCAGCCTTCCAGATGAAATTAGCGGAAGCAGGCCTAGATCGAACCTTTATTTATACAGTAGAAGGCTTTCCTTCGCTTGCGTATGTTATCAAAAAGCTTCAGGCAGCAAAGATACAAAAAGTCAGCTTAAAGCCCTTCCTGCTAACGTCAGGCGATCATGTTCATGAAGACATGGCAGGGGAAGACGAAAGCTCTACGAAAAATCAATTAATGAACGCTGGCTTTTCTGTATCAGTTTCTTTTGCCGGTCTAGGCAGCTATGAAACAATACAGCAGCTTTATGTTGAGCATGTACAAGATATGATTGATTGCGCCGCGCACTGTCGGCTGCGTTAAGGAGGATAGGTCTATGTCGGTATATCATCGCGAAGTACTTACACCACTTACCCAGCGAATGGCCACGGAAAACCCGGATTTACTACCGGCGTTGGCCAGCTTAAAAGAGGCCATGGGGGAAAGTGATTTTGAAAAATATATTGAACGACTTTCTGCTCTGAAAGTAAATGGCGACATCCTGTGGATTACAGCAAGAACACAGATGGATCGCTCGATTTTAGAACGAAATCATCGTGATGCTTTGAAAACAGCTTTTCAGGTAAAACGCTTTCAAATTCTATGTATATAATGAGTAGAGACCATGGACAATCAGTTATTAAAAACAGGCGGTTTCATCCTTACTAAAGAAAATAGAGTGCTATTTCATTTTCCCGATAAAAGATTTGTGTTAAGTACAGCGCAAGACCAGGGCGGTTACTGCTCAGTTCATTCGGTGACGTATGAGCAGAGTAATTTACAGTCGACCTGCCTTTTAGGAACACGAAAAAATTCTTCAGCCGTCAACCTTCTATTACAGGGAAGCGCCTCTATAGATAATCAAGGCTATAGTTGTTTGTCTTGGCATTCTCAGTCAATCGAAGTTGTTATTATTGCTGATGTCGGCGAAAATGCGATTCGCGCTGGTGAAACCTATTATAAAAAACAAGCAGATTTATCTGGCGGCATTTTCATTTTTGCCTTTATTCCTGCCAAAGTTTCCAAAGGCGATATGGCCAAACTATTATTAACGGTTACAGAAGCAAAAACTGCAGTATTGCAAGAACTTGCGATAGTAAGCCCTTATGAAGGGATGCCGGCCACAGGAACCTATGACGATGAAGTCGTTTTGGTGACAAATCCTCAGAATGATGTTTTAGACACGGTTTCTTTTGCTGCAGCAAAGAGCGTTGTTGCACAAGCAGTAAAACAAGCACTGAAAGACTCTTTAGCATTGGGAAGTAGAATGTCTCCTTGGCGGCAAAGCATGATAGAAGAACGACTATGGCGTTTGGGGTTTGAAAATATTTGCAGTGCTGATTTACCCAACGAAACAACGAAGACACAAGTATTGCTAAGTTTTTGTCAGTCCGTATGGTTAGAATATTGCTGGGGACTTATTGGAATTGATGGGTTGTACCAATTTTTCTCATTTTTAGAAAGCCCTTTATTTGCACCGAATGGTCTTTCTTTAAGCCGGGCTTTTCGACAGAAAATTTCGGCTCAAATGGAAGACGGGAATCAAAGCAAAACTGAATAAAAAAAGTGGCACCTTTTAAAGACGAAATAGTACAAAGTCTTTAGAGTAAGGTGCCACTTTTTGCTATTATTTTTTAGCTAACATGCGAATCTTGTCTTGCACCATGTCAAAAGTTAAAACCCCTTCGAGCAGTATTTTGTCGCCACTATAGATAGTCGGAACAAACTCCAGTCTTTGTTCCATACAATACTGATCATTTCGTAATAGAACGCGATAATAAACATGATTTTCCAAAGCAAAACGAAGTTTATCTGTATCAAGTTCTAGACTTTTAGCAATGTCCAACAAAGTATGTAAATCACCAATGTCTTGTCGTTGGACAAAGCTGCTTTGATATACAGCATCAACCCATTCCTGCTCTTTATGATACTCTTTGGCAAATTCCAGGTCCTCCAGGGCCCAACGTGTATTCGAAGAACATGTTTTATCACCAG
>URQW01000218.1 GCA_900550105.1 uncultured Pelosinus sp. | reverse complement strand
TGTTGCCTCCTGACGTAAAACAAAATGCATCAACAGCGATAATTCTTTCATGATTATGAAAAGACAGTGTTGTCGAAAACCCTGACTGGCTTCTGAATAGCCTAGCCGACATTCATCACGCAATAAAACTCGTCCTTTTTTCAAAAAGGGATATAATAAAGGAAAGATTTGCTCATACCCGCGCTGCTGCACTGCAATACGGCAAATCCGCCCAGCGCTAGCTGCTGCAGCTTCGAAATAGGCAACGTTTCCCGCCTGTAGGGCCGCTTCAATCATCCCGCTGACAATAAGCGGCGTCACAGTACTCTTGGTCGAAGCCAGAAGCTGACAAGCAATACTTTGACTTTCTAAAATCCACTCCGCAAATTGTGCTTTCGATAAACTGCCTTGTTCTACAAGAGTAGCGATCGCTTCAAGCAAAAAAGCCGTTGTATCTTCCGTTCTTTGGCTGACACTTTTTCTTAGCCAAGAAACCCACGGCGCTATGGGTAACTCTTCTAAAGAATGTAGATCACTTCGCTCCATGATTCTAGTATATCGTAAAACGATCTCACGAAAGAGGCTTTGATCTCGCCTAACTGCGATAGAGCCAATCCTTCCTACTGTTAATAGACCGGCTGCAACAGCCGGTCTATTTTCTATGTCGCTTAAACTGGATTCGTTTTTCTCTAAATAAAGTAATGTAAGGTCGGCCGCTTTAGCACAAAGAAAAATTTGACCATACCGTGCAGAAATAAGCGCTAAAAAGGCAAGTTGACTAAGGCAAGCCGTTTGTTGTTCCCGATTTAAACAGCGAAATAAAGGAGTAAACGCAGCAAACAACAAAACAGCCATATCATGTTGTTTCGTCTTTAAACAAGCAGCAATCGCCAAAGTAAGCTTTATCGGTTCATTTTCACGATGCCAGCCGTTCCCATAAGCACTTTTTAGCTGCTCAATAATTTGGACGGCTTCTACTGTTTTTCCTTGTTTTAAAAAAGCAAAGAGCAGTAAAAAGGCTTTTTTGAGCCATAGTAAGGATTGCTCTGTATTCTGCTTTTGCTCCAGACGTTTTCTAGAAAAAGCTAAAAGGAAAAAACGCCCGCGCAAAATCTTGCGTCCAAACCCCAGCATCAGCCCTGCTCCCCTTTCCGTCCCTTTACCGTACGTTAATTTCCCCTTGATAAATCAAACCTCTCGCCGCATCGACAGTAACAATCGCCCCATCCTTCAAGCGATCTGTAGCGCCATCAACGCCGACAATGACGGGCATTCCGTAACTGATCCCCACAATGGCTGCTTGAGAAGTAAACCCGCCTTCTTCGGCAATAATCGCGCCAGCCTTGACAGCAAACGACGCTGTTCTTTCATCAATACCGGGAACAATCAAAATGTCGCCATCTCTAAACTTTTCCTTGATTTCCCGCTCGGACCGAACAATACAAACTTTGCCTGTTACACTTTTTTGACCAACACCCGTACCGCGCATTAAAATATTACCCACAACATGAACACGAATCATATTGGTTGTACCAACTGTTCCAACAGGAACGCCGGCAGTAATCACAACAAGGTCGCCATCTTTAATAATATTGGCAAACAGTGCACTAGCTACCGCATTATTAACCATTTGATCACTGTCTCTAGAGCTAGGGCCATGAAGCGGACAGACACCCCAATGTAACAGCATACGTCGCAGCGTTTTTTCATTGGGCGTAACAGCTACAATCACCGCTTGTGGACGATATTTTGAAACCATACAAGCCGTATATCCCGATTCTGTGGCTGTCACAATCGCCGCCGCCCCTAGTTCGTGGGCAATTTGTACCGTCGCATGACTGATTGCATCGGTCGTCGTCCGAGATTGTCCCAAGCCCTTGTTGGCAAGCAGTGAACTATATTCAAGGGAGTTTTCGGTACGAATCGCAATTTTCGCCATCATTTTAACCGCTTCTACGGGATATTTGCCGGAAGCAGTCTCGCCGCTAAGCATAATACAGTCGCTACCGTCATAGATAGCATTAGCAATATCACTAGCCTCAGCCCGAGTCGGCCTAGGATTTGTCATCATCGATTCCAACATTTGGGTTGCCGTAATAACAGGCTTCCCTACGCGGTTGCATTTATGAATCAATAATTTTTGAATGATTGGTACTTCTTCTGCCGGAATTTCAACCCCTAAGTCGCCGCGGGCTACCATAACGCCATCAACGACTTTTAAGATTTCATCCATATTATCAACACCAGCAGCATTTTCGATTTTAGCAAAAATCAACATGTCCGATTCGGCTTCTTCTAAAACACGCC
>URQW01000217.1 GCA_900550105.1 uncultured Pelosinus sp. | reverse complement strand
TGAGGGGAACTTGGTTGAGTTGATATCGCTTCGCTAAATAGGCAAATGCGGCATGGGTCGTGACAAAATCTTTTTTAGGCAGTGCGTGCAAGGTGGTAGTATAATCTTGATTAAGCTTTTCTAAGTCTGCTGTCAGTTGATCAGCATTTTTTTGATAATATTCTTTATTGGCAGGATCAATTGTAATTAATGCCGTTAAAATGTTTTTTACTTCTTGCTTGGCATTGACAGGATCAAGCCAGACGTGAGGATCATTTGCAATTTTTTCGTGTTTAGCAGAATCTTCATCTTCTGCTTCGCTTGCTGGCAAAAGTGTAATATCTTTGCCGATTTGAAACGGCTTAGTTTGTCCCAACTGTTCTGGCGTCAAGAGTTTATCGGCATAAGGTTCAAGACCATTTCCTTGATAGAAAATGGCTTTTGCTGTTTTTAATGCTGCAATGTCTTTTGCTTTTGGTTCCCAGTCATGTGGTTCTGCCCCTGGCGGTACGAGAAGAGAAAGATCTACTTTGTCGCCGCCGACAATGCGAGTAAAATCATAGACGGGGTAAACCGTGGCAATTATCTTTACTTTTTCTGACGAGGGGGTTGCTTGATTTTGAGTTGTCTTACTGCTGCAGCCTGCTATTAATAGCAAGCTTGTCAGTAGCAGACAAGTAAGTAGGGGAAGTAAGATTTTTTTCATGAAAAGAGCCTCCTGATTGATGAATTTTGAAGTGTAGGATTGATTCTAAATAAGAATATTCTTATTTAGAATACAAAGAAAAAATAACTAATTGACTTTAGTTATTTTTAGAGCTAAATTTTACTAATAAATTTAGTATAAAACAGTTAGGGGGAAAAAACAATAGACTTTTTCTATAAAAGGCTTTCATTGACAAGGCGCTAAAAGGAGCGTAAAATACAATTATTGAGCAATTAGTTAACTAGTGAATCATTTAATGGCTTGTTATTTTTATGGGAAGGAAGAGATTTATATGGATACAACTCGTTTATGGACCAAGAATTTTATACTACTTGTTTTAGCAAATTCCTTTTTATTTGGCGGGTTTCATATTTTACTGCCTACATTGCCTGTTTATGCCGCTGCACAAGGTGCAAATGGTTCACAAATTGGGCTTATTACTGGCATTTTTGGCTTTTCCGCAATTTTTATTCGTTTATTTACTGATTTGGGCGTTGAAAAATTAGGCAAGAAAAAGTGTCTTTATGTTGGTTTGTTTATTTCTTTTCTTTGCACAATTAGTTATGCCATGTTTAATTCTGTAGAAAGTATGATCATTACAAGAATTTTTCATGGTATTGGGTTCGGTTTGACTACGACTTTTTCAGCCGCCATTGTTGCTGATATTATACCAGCGTCTCGACGGGGTGAAGGAATTGGTTATTTTGGCTTAGGTAGTACGGTCGCCATGGCGTTGACGCCAGCGACAGGTGTTTGGCTCATGGAAACGCAGGGATTTATTGCTATGTTTATTTTTTCTGCTTTGTTAACAGGGTTTGCTGCTGTTAATACACGTTTTTGTCATGCACCGGCTATTGTTAGTCGTCCAGTCGAACAGAGAAGAAAAGTTTCTTTCAAAGATAAACTCTTTGAAAAAGGGACAGGGATGCCTTCTTTGCTGACTATGCTATTTGGACTGAGCTACGGCAGTATTAATACTTTTGTGGCCATGTTAGCGCAAGAAGCGCATATTGATAATTCCGGTGCTTTTTTTGTAGTGGGTACCATTTGCGTATTTTTATCGCGACCTATTGGCGGTAAAATTTTTGATGCTAAGGGGCCGGCTTGGATTATGATTCCAGGATCTATTTTGTTATTTTCAGCCTTGGTTATTTTGATTCAAACCCATTCTTTTACATTATTACTGACTGCAGCCGTTTTATATGGCTTTGGTGGTGGGCTGCTCTTGCCTGCGTTAATTACCTGGATGTTAAATATTGTCGCGCCTGACCGCAGAAGTGCGGCGAGTGCAACTTTTTACAATATGCTTGATGTTGGTACTAGTGCCGGAGCAATTTTGCTGGGGATGGTAGCAGAACATATTGGTTTTATAAAGATGTATATTTTCTCTGCTGGAGCTATGGCGCTCTTTTTACTGTTTTTTGTTGGACAGATGGTTTTGACAAGAAAAGCTTCATTGCAACAACAAAGTGAAGTCGAATGGGAAGAATAACTCCTACTGTGTATATAAAATAATTTTTAGCCCGCAACTTAAACCTAAATTGGAAATCGAAATGCAACCTTTTCGATTTCCGAATAAGTTTTTTTCGTAGTAAATTACATAGAATCAAGA
>URQW01000216.1 GCA_900550105.1 uncultured Pelosinus sp. | reverse complement strand
GTCGCAGTTTTTTCTGCTGAGGCCGAAACAATTTCTGTATTTCCCGCTACTTGCTGTATCGCTTCTGAAATTTGAGTCACAACAATATTAGTGTTATCCGCTAATTCTACTTGTTTTTGTGTTCCCTGTGCAACTTCCGTTACCGAACCAGCTACTTGATTCGATGCTTGTGCCGATTGCTCGGCACTTGCCGTTAATTCTTCTGAAGACGCAGCTAACTGCTCTGATGTATGAGCTAATTGCGTAATTAATTTTCTAAGATTTTTATTCATTGTATCAACAGCATTTGAAACCATCCCGAATTCACTTTGATCTCTTAAACTTGCTGCTGGAACCTCTCTAGTAAAATCACCTTTTGCTACTACATTTAAGAAAACAACAATATCATTTAATCTTTTAGAAATTCTCTTCGTTATTAAGAAGCCAAGTAGAATTCCTAGAGTTACAGAGGCTATGATCACTATCAAAAATATCATATTGGCAAAAGTAAAGTCTTTTTGATTTTGTTTGTTCATTTCTTCCGATGACTTTTTAGTTTCTTGTGCTAGTGCAATCAGTTTCTTTGTAAACTCTTCTGACAAGGGCTTCGCTTGCTGACTATATAAATTATAGGCTTCACTGTTTTTATTCTGCACAGCTAGTTCAATCGCCTTAACTCTAACAGCGCGAAACTTTTGTAGAACACTTCTTATTTCCGCTATTTCTGCCTTAGTCTTATCATCTGCAGATATTTGTTCAAACCGTATTAAGTTATCGTCAAATTGTTTTGCTCTCACAGTAATTTCATCAGATAGCTTCTTATTTTCATTTTCATCAGTCGTAAGCATTAAGGCAAACGTGTTTGTTTCAATTCGTCTAGCGCTAATGCGATTTTCATTGATTAATTCTATCGCAGTCATTTTTTCATTATACATTTTATTCAATGCAGCATTTGTCTTGCTAAGAAAATAATAGCCTGTCCCCCCAACACAAATCAGGGCAACAAGCAGCACTGAAATTAATAAAGCCAACTTACGCGCAACTCTTAAATTATTTAACCAATTCAAAAAGTTCTCCTCCGTTTTCTAGTAGATATTATGTATACTCAAACCATTTTTCGATATTATTTTCCAAACTCCTTCCATTTTCCACTTGCCAATTTATTCCTATCATTAATTACAAATATGAAAAGTATCTTATATTATTTCTTCTTCACATTAATTTGTTGCTTATTGATTTCACCTTGTATGAATGCAGTTTGATTTAACTCTTCTTTCTTAACTCCCAAAACAGCGCATTGTTTGCAATGATAGTAAGTATATATAGTTTCACAATAACCTGGGTCTTCAGGACTTCCCCACCTTATGATTTTACGATTAGAGGATTCATGCATGGAACAGGAACAATTCTTACAAATCATATTCTTAGTCCCTTCATAATAGCTTTTTCCATTCTACATTAAGTATAGGAGTCCTCTCCTCATATACAAGTCCTAATTATAAAAATTATGTATACAAAGAAGACACCATACCTTAGTTCTTTAATTCCGGTTCATTTCAATGATATATAAAGAATTTTTCAAATTTGACGTTATGGGTGTGTAATCTTTTATTTAGAATAATCCGCTTCACGACTTTCACTTCGTGCCAATAAATATAAAAAGGACACGGCCTATCACGACTAAAAAAGAGCCTCCTATTTATAAAAATAGGAGGCTCTCTTTAACCAGTATTTCAGCCAACAAAGGTTCTTGTAACGATCATACTTTAAATTTTTGTATGGCCTGTTGCAATTCTTCTGCCATTTTAGATAAATGTTGACTAGCGGAAGCAATCTCTTCTACCGACGCAGATTGTTCCTCTGTAGCTGCCGAAATTGTTTGCGCTTCTTCTGACGTTTTCTTGCTCTCATTGTCAATTTTCTCTACAGCCTGAACTACATTTTGAGTTCCACTCGTAATTTCTTCGATTGCTGCAGATATTTCGTGAATTTGTCGTGTCATATCTCGCACCATATTCAATATCTCACCAAAGCTTTGGCCTGCCGTAAACACAACCTGCGCACCAGTATCTACTTCTTTTTTCCCATCATTCATAAAGGACACAGCTCTGTCCGTTTTTGCCTGAACCTCACCAATTAGATCCGTAATTTGCTTCGCCGCTTCTTGAGATTGCTCGGCCAGTTTTCTGACTTCTTCTGCTACAACAGCAAACCCTTTGCCCGCTTCACCAGCTCTTGCAGCCTCAATCGCTGCATTCAATGCCAGTAAATTCGTCTGTCCTGAAATATTTGAAATTGCTTCTACTATTTGTCCGATCTGTTTTGATTTTTCTTCTAGCTCGCTAATTACAACAGTCGTGGCATTCGTTCTTTCTTCAATAATTTTCATTTGACTTACAGCTTGCTGAATCGCTTTTTCTCCTTGATTTGCTGTTGTCGCAGTTTTTTCTGCTGAGGCCGAAACAATTTCTGTATTTCC
>URQW01000215.1 GCA_900550105.1 uncultured Pelosinus sp. | reverse complement strand
TGGTAGGAGGTTATTTTTTTATCAAAAAAAGAGGATTATATATTTTATCAGTTTCAACAACTAACAGTTGCATATTGCATCTATTTATAGTAAGATGTTACCAGGAGGTGCTTTTCATGCAAAATCTTAAGGATAGTCAGAGACTGCGCGAAACGACGCGTATCTTAATTCGTAAACTAGGTGTCTTAGAAAGAAGTGGCGCTACTTGCTGCAGTATTACGATGACACAATGCCACGTTATTGTTGAAACAGGTAGGCGACAACAGATTTCTGTAAATGATCTGGCGCAACTGCTTAATCTCGATAAAAGCACCGTAAGCCGAACCGTGGATCAACTTGTCAATCAAGGACTTTTACTGAGAGAACCAGATCCGAACGATCGGCGCTATGTGTCGCTGGGGTTGACCGAACAAGGCCGCGAGTTATTTTTAAGTATTGAGTCCCGTATGGAAAATTATTTTGGTGAAATTTTAGCGGCCATTCCCGAAGAAAAACAATCTCAAATTATCGAGAGTTTGCAGATTTTAACGGAAGCCCTAAAAGGCACACGCTGCTGCTAAAGGAGGAATTTTTATGTTTGAGGCTTTTGCGGATCTGATTGTTTATCAGTGGCTGGGACTTTCACCAAAAGAACATTTGGGGGCAGCGCTGCACTTTTTTGCAGCTGATACGCCGCAAATTCTTGTATTGCTTTCTGTGGCTATTTTCATTATTTCGATTATCCGCTCCTATTTCCCGCCGGAAAAGACCAAAGAATTCTTAAGTCGAAAGCGCAGTTTTCTAGGAAACATTCTGGCGGCTATGATTGGCATTATTACGCCTTTTTGTTCCTGTTCAGCAGTTCCCTTATTCATTGGGTTTATTGAAGCCGGAGTACCGCTTGGCGTCACATTTTCCTTTCTAATCGCTTCGCCGATGGTCAATGAAGTAGCGCTGATCTTGCTCTTTGGTCTCTTTGGCTGGAAGATCGCGTTGCTTTATATGGTAAGTGGTGTAATCATTGCTATTGTGGCAGGTATTATTATTGGCAAGTTACACTTAGAGCATTTACTAGAAGATTTTTCAACGTATGAAGCCTGCCAAAGCAGTCGGCCCGCTCCGGTTACTTTCGCTGAACGCTGTCACAATGCTAAGGTGTTTACGCTGGAGCTTTTGCGTTATATTACACCCTATATCATAGTAGCTATTGCAATTGGCGGCTTGATTCACGGCTATGTTCCTGATGATTTCATTTCTCAATATGCTGGATCAGATAATATATTTGCTGTGCCACTCGTGGTTGTTCTCGGCGTTCCGCTTTATAATAGCGCCAGCGGGATGGTACCGATCATATATTCGCTCATGGAAAAAGGACTGCCGCTAGGAACGGCGCTGGCGTTTATGATGGCTGTTTCCGCCATTAGTTTTCCCGAAATGATTATTTTGCGCCGGGTATTAAAGAAACGCCTAATTGGTATATTTGCTGGAATTCTTACAGTGGCAATCATTTTTACTGGGTATTTATTTAATTTTATTAGTTAAGGGGGAGAGGGTATGTCTGAAGAGTTAAATGGAGTTATTCAAGAGAAATATGCGAAGCTCATAGAGCAAAAGGTTAGCAGTGAAAAAAACACAAATTGCTGTGCAAATCAAGTAACAAGCAATTTATATCAGGAAAGTGAGCTGCAAGGGCTTTCAGAGGATCTCATCGCGCTATCGCTTGGCTGTGGCAATCCGACCGCGCTAGGCTCATTGTACGCTGGCGAAATTGTGCTTGATTTAGGCAGCGGCGCTGGCCTTGATGTGTTACTCTCGGCGAAGCGCGTTGGTCCAACAGGCAAGGCTTACGGACTTGATATGACAGAAGAAATGCTATCTATAGCCAGAGAAAATCAAAAAAAGTCTGGCTTGTCAAATGTAGAATTCTTAAAAGGGAGAATCGAAGCGATTCCCTTAGATGATGAGAGTATTGATGTGATCGTATCGAACTGTGTTATTAATTTGTCAGGAAACAAAGCGAAGGTTATGGAAGAAATGGCGCGAGTTTTAAAACCTGGCGGGCGCATCGCTGTTTCTGATATTGTGATTAGAAAAACCATTCCACCGGAAATCCAAGAAAAGACTTTGGCTTGGGCGGGCTGTTTAGCCGGGGCTTTACGTGAAGATGAGTATCGCACAAAATTAGCCTTAGTAGGAATGGAAGACGTGGAAATTGTAGTAACGAAAGAATATGATTTTGCTGATTTGAATAAAGGAAAAGAAAAAGTCGTTTTATCTTCTCAGGAGCTTGAAATCGCTAAGGGATCTTTAGTGAGTGCCTTCATCCGTGCGAAAAAACCAGCAAGATTACTACGAGAAGAGAGAAATTTTAAAATTCGACAGGCCAACGAGAATGATTATTCTGCTATAAAGGCCTTACTGACTGCTAGTGATTTGCCAGTTGTTGGCGTAGAAAAACATATCAAAGATTTTCTTGTGGCTGAACAAGATCGGATTATTGGAGTCATGGGATTTTTACAAGACGGGAGAAAAAGCTTGATTCGTT
>URQW01000214.1 GCA_900550105.1 uncultured Pelosinus sp. | reverse complement strand
ATTGCAGGCAATACAAGGGTTAGGCGTTTTGCCATCGCCATATTCACGAATAAAATAATCCACAACGGTTTTTTGAAACATCTCGCGGAAATTTACGACATAGTAAGGAATACCTAGCTTATCAGCTACGCGGCGAGCGTCGCCCACAGCTGTCAAAGAGCAACAACCACGGCTGTCAGGATTATCCTCCCGTTCGTCGTTTTCCCAAATCTGCATTGTCATACCAATTACGTCATAGCCTTGTTGCAAAAGAAGGGCGGCAGTTAGTGAACTGTCCACCCCTCCGCTCATGGCTACAACCACACGTGGTTTTTGGGCCATGGCTGATATCACTTTCCTTTTTTCTCAATATAATCTTTAATGGCTTCATGAAGTGCATCAGCAGCCAAATTCGAACAGTGCATCTTTGCTGGCGGCAGTCCATCAAGCGCAGCAGCTACAGCATCATTAGAAATTTTAAGCGCCTCATCAAGCGTCTTGCCTTTCACCATTTCAGTCACCATACTGCTTGTCGCAATAGCGGCACCACAGCCAAAGGTTTTAAACTTCACATCTTGAATAATATCATCTTCTACTTTGAGATAAATCCGCATAATATCGCCACATTTGGCATTGCCCACTTCACCAATGCCGTCTGCTTCCGGTATTTCGCCAACATTGCGGGGATTCGTAAAATGATCCATCACTTTATCTGTATACATATTTAAGCCCTCTGCTTCCTATTGTTTATGACAAGCTGCACAAGGATTCGCAGCTTGTTGCGAAGATTTTTCGTAGAGCGGCGACATGCTACGCAGTCTCTCTAATATGGGCGGTAATACTTCCAGCGCATATTCAATATCTTCCATGGTATTTTCACGACCAAGGCTGATTCGTAAAGAACCATGAGCCGTTTCGTGATTAAGCCCCATCGCCAACAGCACATGAGAAGGATCTAACGAACCTGAAGTGCAGGCCGAACCGCTGGAAGCAGCAATTCCCTTTAAGTCGAGATTCAGCAGCAGCGATTCACCTTCGATATAAGCAAAGCTCAAATTCACATTGCCTGGAAGACGTTGCGTCGGATGTCCGTTAAGCTTTACATGAGGAATCGCAGCCATAACGCCGTCGATCAGTCTTGTTCTAAGCTGTATCAAGTAATCTTGTTTTTCCGCCATGTGACGATTGGCAATTTCAGCGGCAAGACCAAGACCAGCTATACCTGGCACATTTTCCGTACCAGCTCGCATGTTTCGTTCATGAGCGCCACCATGTTGAACCGATTGAATCTTCACACCACGGCGAATATAGAGAGCACCGATTCCTTTCGGTCCATAAAGTTTATGACCTGACAAACTTAAAAGATCAATATTTAAGGCTTTTACATCAATCGGGATGCTGCCTGTAGCTTGCACGGCATCCGTATGAAAATAAATTCCTTTTTCTTTAGCAATTTGACCTATTTCCGCAATAGGCTGAATCGTGCCAACCTCATTATTGGCAAACATGATACTAATGAGTATCGTCTGATCCGTAATGGCCGCCTTTAAATCGTCCAACCGAACCATGGCATTTTCGTCGACAGGCAGATAGGTCACAGTAAAACCGTGCTTTTCTAAATACTCACACGTATGCAAAATGGCATGATGTTCAATCTGCGTTGTTATAATATGGTTGCCTTTATTTTTATTGGCAAAAGCAACACCTTTCAATGCCAAATTATCGCTTTCCGTACCACCGCTGGTGAAAAAGATTTCATTCGGCTCAGCATTCAGCAAAGCGGCTACCTGTTCCCGTCCTGTTTCCACCGCTTTTTTCGCTTCCCGACCAAACCAATGGACGCTAGAGGGGTTACCAAAGTCCTTCGTCATATATTCGAAAGCCAGTTTCGCTACATCAGGATCTACCGGCGTTGTTGCCGAATGATCAAAATAAATACGTTTCATCGACTTTTCATCTCCTCAAGTTTTTCATCGCGACATAAGTCGGCTAGGCTAATGGAGTCAAGAACATTCGTAATACTGTCTCTTACCTTGGCCCATACGCCCTGAGTTACGCAATTACCGGCCTTTTCGCAATAATCATTTTGTCCGGAGCCATCGTCAGAAATTAAACAATCAACTGGCGCAATCGGTCCTTCCATTAAGCGAATAATATCGCCAACAGAAACCTCTTCCGGGCTCTTTGTTAATACATAACCGCCTTGAGCACCCCGAATGCTTTTTACATAGCCGCTCTTTCGTAAAACACTAATAAGCTGCTCCAGATAATTTTCTGAAATTCCTTGGCGCTGTGCTACCATTTTCAAAGCCTGTGGTCCATCGCCATAATGAAGTGCTAGATCAACCATAGCAGTCACGCCATATCTACCTTTTGTTGATATCTTCATTTTTATCTCTCCCGCGAATTCCTAGTAAACCTATAGGAATTCTTGATTATAATATAGCAAATCTGCCCCAGACTGTCAAAAGGTTTATTCCCCCGCTATTTTGGATCTTTTGCAATCATTTTATACCAGACGCTGTCTTTCAGCCTTCCTTCATAGCCGTGTGCGCTTGGACGATAATATACCTGGTCTTTCAGCTTGTCTGGCAGATACTGCTGCGCCACAAAACC
>URQW01000213.1 GCA_900550105.1 uncultured Pelosinus sp. | reverse complement strand
AAAGTTCGATTAGCATAGCAGCCGGATTTACCATTATTACGTTTTTGCATATCGTGATTGGCGAACTTGTGCCGAAATCGATTGCCATACAGCATACCGAAAAAATGGTATTGTTTATTGTTTGGCCGCTCTATATTTTTCAAAAGGTTGGATCACCGATCATCGGCTTATTTAATCGAACGGCTCAGGCTATTTTAAATTTGATCGGCGTGCCACCTGCGACAGAAAGTAATATTGCTTTATCGGAAGAAGAACTCCGCTTGATTGTCAGCGCCAGTACGCGCGGTGGTGTGCTTGATAAGATGGAAAGCGAGCTTATTGATAATGTTTTTGATTTTGCCGATCGCTTAGCTAGAGAAGTTATGGTTCCTCGCCAAGATATGGTTTGCCTCTTTACAGATGATTCTTTTGAAGAAAATATGACGGTTGTTCGTGAGACAAGCCATACCCGTTATCCCTTATGTGTAGAAGACCGTGATCATGTAATTGGCATGGTTCATTTGCGTGATCTGATGGAACTTGATTTAGAACCCGACGAGGAAAAAGATTTAAAATCAATTATGCGGGAAATTCTTGTTGTACCAGAAGGCATGTCTGTGGCGGAACTACTACAGATTATGAAACGAAAACGGACTCACCTTGGGGTAGTAATTGACGAATACGGCGGTACGGCTGGTCTTGTTGCCTTGGAAGATGTTCTAGAAGAAATTGTCGGGAATATTCAAGACGAGCATGACGAAGAAGAAGGTATTGAAATTCAACGCTTGCCTGATGGCAGCTATGAATTTGATGGTAGGGTACTGCTCGAAGAAGTGGCAGAACTGCTGCATATTGATTTGGAAGAGCATGAAGAAGATACAATTGGCGGTTATATGTTTGGCCTGTTAGGCCGTAAACCGGAAGTCGATGATACCATGCAACTAGGTCTTTATGAATTTGTGATTTTAGAGGTAAATGGTTTTCGTATCGTTCGCCTTAAGGCGACTCTTATACATAAGGCTGTTGAGATAGAGACAGAATAAACAATTAACAAAACGTTTATAAAAAGCAAATTAGGAGGAAACGCAATGATTTTGTTGATACTGCGATGACTCTTGTGCCGACAAAAGCGCTTGTGCTCCAGGCGAAAGACAGTGGTGACGCTGACAGACTTGTTACTTTCTTTACGGAAGATCAAGGTGTGATTCAGTTGTTTGCCAGGCATGTAAGACGGGCTCGTTCTCCTATGGCTGGAACTGTGCAGCCTTTTGCTTTTTTGGAAATTACTTATGATAATGGCAAGAGTCGTTCTTTGCGGCAATGTTCTTTACTAGAACCTTTTGCTCATATGCGCCAGGACCTTATGGCTATGGCTTATGGCGCTGTTGTAGCGGAAATTGTTGTTCAGTTTTGGCCGGAAGGTGAAGGGGAGCCTGATTTACTGTATCAGTTGCTGGCAATTTTTCGGCTGATGCAAGAGCGAAATCCGCGTCTCGTAAGTCTCGCTGCTGGCTGGCAGCTTTTGCAGCGAGCTGGTTTTGGACCAGAACTTTCCGAGTGTGTTCATTGTCATAATCGTGTGGAATTGCCTTGTCATTTTTCTTCGCAGTTAGGCGGTACTGTTTGCAAAGACTGTGCTACAGGCGAGGCTTTTTTGCTCAGTGAGAAAGTCTATGAATTGCTCTTAACGTTGCTATCCCTTGATTTTGATAATCCCAGTCATTTTGTTATAATTGGCAGCGATTTAATGCAGCTTGAAAAGTTATTTCTTGATTATTTGACTTGTCATCTTGACAGGCCCTTGAAATCATTGAACTTTATTCACAGTATTGCCTAATCAGCAATGATCATATAAATAGGAGGGATTTAGCCATGGAAGAAAAAGTAACGCTTGAAAAAATTGATATGATTCGTTCTCGCACCAATGCTTCATTTAAAGAAGCAAAAGAAGCGCTGGAAAAACATGAAGGCAATGTAATTGAAGCGCTGATTGAACTAGAAGAAAAGAAACAAAATAGTAAATGGACTGACGAAATTTCTGTAAAATCCAGCGAAGTTGTTGATAAAGTGAAAGATTTGATTCGGGAAGGGAATGTAAATCGAATTCGCATTAAAAGTGAAGATAAGATTCTTGCCGAAATCCCTGTATCACTTGGCGCCATTGGCGCGGTATTAGCGCCGCAAATTGCTGCGCTTGGCGTACTGGCAGCTGTGTTTAAAAAATGCAGTATTGAAGTGGTTCGCAATGATGACATTGTTGATGTAGAACCAACGGAAGAAACGAAGGAACGCCAGGAAGAATAGTTTACGCTTGCTTTTTAAACGCAAATTGGGTAAACTAGGAGTAATCTAAATTAGTTAGCGATGAAGGAATAAAGTATTTTGCCAAAAAGTTAGCGAACTGGGTCAGGTGAAAGCCAGTAACGGCAAAAGAAAGGCGCTCCAGAGCGAAACAGCATTTTATGAAGGCGGGCCAATTTTTGGCCAAGCAGGGTGGAACCGCGGGATAACTTCCCGTCCCTGTAACAGTACTGTTACAGGGACGGGGAGTTTTTATTTTTAGGAGGGATATTGTGACTTTTCAAGACATGATTTTACCGTTACAAAATTATTGGGCCCAACAGGGTTGTATTA
>URQW01000212.1 GCA_900550105.1 uncultured Pelosinus sp. | reverse complement strand
AATTTCAACCATATATTGAGCTTCTAAATCATCTACAGATGCCCCTGATAAAACATCTTCAGTTCCTTTCCACTCATTATCGCCTAGGCCCGCTTTTTTTAATTCCCGCAATGTTTCAATCCCATCCATACCCGGCATTTTCATATCCATGAGAATAAGCTGCGGCTGACATTCTTTCGCTTTTTGCAATCCTTCGTAACCGTTAGAGGCAGCTACCACAAGGTGACCTTCCTCTGTTAACACCTCTACCAGAAGCCGCCGAATTCCAGGCTGATCATCGATCACCAGTACTGTGTAGGACAAACTCTCCACCTGCTTTCTTATTTTGCGCCTTAGCTGCATAGTGTTCTTGTTGCTGTTATCTATTACGGTTATTCGCACGAAAAAGAAAAAGTCCTGCTTTAATTACCAAAAATTACAAATATCCGCCAATAAATTGGCTAAACCAAAACACAAGAAAAGTGCTCCCCAATAAAACTAGCAAAAGTCCAGCTAGCATTGGCGAAAGAAGCAACAAAATCGCCTTGGCCCTAGTCAATTGATAGACCGATATCAGCGCACAGTAAAGTAGATAAACGGTCCAAATCGCAATTCCTATGGCAACTGCCATATTCCAGAGAGTCAAAAGGGTTCCGCTAAGCAAATAGCTTAACACCGAACAAGGCAAAAGAACTAGGCGAGGTAAATGCGCCATACCTAAAGCGGCAAATAAGGCAGTAACTTTGCCCTTACCACCGCTTAATTCGGCTATCAAATGATACAACCCTGTGCCAATAATCCAAATAAGAAACGTAAATAGCGTTTCATGAAACAAGAAGAAAGAAAAAAAGTACCCTTCTGGCGACTCTGTCAGCATTTTAGCGAAAAGCAACGAGGGGGCTGTTGCTGCAAGAATCACAATCAATAGCGCCAAAGCGATCGGCGCCCCAAATTGGAAGGAACGAAAAGCTTCACGGGGCTGAAAAATTACATCATATAAAATTTCCCAGGTTGATTGCATCCTCTCACCTGCCCTCTGATAACGGCAAAGCTAATGGCCCCTGCAACAATGTCGCCTGTCCATCAGCTAACTGCTTCATAATGAGCTTTTCAAAAGACAGTTTGCTATCAGCGCCAACTAAAACCGCCAAAGGATTCTTTTTGCCATATTCCACAATTTCCGGCTTTCCTTTGAATCCAGCAAGTGCTGCCGCGCCATCAATTGCATCATAGAGATTGCCATATTCATCAACGAGTCCCAAATCCTTAGCCTGATGCCCCGTATAAACACGGCCATCAGCCAAAGAACGGACTTTCGCCGGATCCATATGGCGGCCCTCAGCAACAACGGCCACAAACTGCTCATATAAATCATCAACCATAACCTGAATTAACTCCCGTTCCTTGGCTGTCATGGTCCGTTCCGGCGATAAAATATCTTTATAAACACCGCTTTTTATTTTTTCTTGATGCAAGCCGATCTTTTTATAAAGCTCTTCTAAATTTGTATAGGGAATATATACGCCAATACTGCCTGTAAGCGTAGCTGGATTGGCATAAATTTTATCCGATACAGCAGCTAGCCAATATCCGCCAGAAGCGGCCATATCTCCCATAGAAGCAACAACAAGCTTACCGGAAGCGCGCAATTTTTTGATTTCTTCGCCCACTTCTTGCGCCGCTGGCGCACTGCCGCCAGGACTATTAATTCTAAGTACAACAGCTTTTACGCTTTTATCATCTCGTGCTTCATGAAGCTGTTTGATGACCTCGTCCGTTCCCCCTTGCTCACTGAACATACCCATTTGCGAACGGCCGCCATTAATCACTCCTTCTACGTAAATAACAGCGATTTTTGCTTTTTCCTCTTTCGCTTGTTTTTTTAGACTGGGAATCACCATAAGAGCAAGCGCTGATAAAGTAAAAACAGCGATCAAAACATAGACAACTGATTTTTTATACATCATGGACTCCCTCGCTTTGGTTAACTGCTTTTGGCAAAAGAAACTGTTGGCATGCCAACAGTTTCTTCATTGCATTATTTCTTATATTGTAAGCTTGCCGTAACAAAATCGCGGAATAACGGATGCGGCGTTGTCGGACGAGATTTAAATTCAGGATGGAACTGCGTTGCTACAAACCAAGGATGAACTTCTTGTTTCAGTTCCACAATTTCGACAAGGCGGCCATTCGGCAGAGTTCCGCCAATAACCAAACCGCAATCTGTCAAAGTCTGTCTATAAGCATTATTAAATTCAAAACGATGACGATGACGTTCATAAATAATTTCATCTTGATACGCCTTGTGAGTCAAAGTGTTTTCCATGACCTTACAAGGATATACGCCGAGTCGCATTGTACCGCCTTTATCGACAACTTCCATTTGATCAGGCATAAGGTCAATAACTGGGTGCGCCGTGTCAGCATCAAATTCGGTACTATGAGCGCCAGTCAAGTGGCATACATTACGGGCAAATTCAATAACAGCCGTCTGCATGCCAAGGCAAAGACCGAAGAATGGAATTTTATTTTCCCGAGCATAACGAATTGCTTTGATTTTCCCTTCGATACCGCGATCGCCAAAACCACCAGGAACGAGGATACCACTCACACCAGCAAATACTTCTTCTAAGTCAGTTGCAGGCGATTCAATTTCTTCTGCATCA
>URQW01000211.1 GCA_900550105.1 uncultured Pelosinus sp. | reverse complement strand
CCCATGCGTCCCGTTTGACCGTGTTCCGCCCGATGAGAATAAAAGAGATCTTGATGACAAGAAGTACATTGACCGCTTACGACGATTTGTTCTTTGGGAACACCGGCATCAACGAGTTGCTGCACATTGGCTTGCCATAAATCAAGAAACCACTTTTTCCCATGGGGTTGAATCACCCTGCCCCACCAGGAAAAAGCCCGTTGCAATTCAAAAAAGACTGTATCATCTACTTCATAGCAACAAGACCCAATCGAGGGAGCAATGCCTACGAGACAATTCTCCGGCTTAGACCCAAAGGACTCACTCATAGTTTCAACAGTCTTTTGGGCAATTTTCGCAACTGTGCCTTTCCAACCGGCATGCACGACCGCTACTACCTTTTCTTTCGGATCGGCAATTAAGACAGGCACACAGTCAGCATAGCATAAGAACAATGGCAGATTTGAAACATTGGTAATCAAGGCATCCGTTTTTGCTAAGGCCTCATCATACACTTCCATGCCCATACCGGCCTCTTGGTCCGTAACGATAGCGATTTGCGCCCCATGAACCTGCTGAGCTGTAACGGCTCGTTTCATCGGTAACCCGATCGCTTGAAAGAATCGCCGCCGATTGGCAACAACCGATTGCTTTTGATCGCCTGTATGAAGTCCTAAATTCAAAGCCCGGTAAGGCTTATCGCTCGTACCGCCAAGGCGCGTAGAAAAGCCGTGACGAATACTGTACTTTTCAAAATGAGAAAAAGTTCCTATCTTAAGACCTTGTACTTGCCGTAGTTGAAACTGTTCCATAACCTAACCCTCCCTACAAACACCGCAGCGAAGACAATTCTCCCGGCAGGGAGCCGTACTTTCTTCTCGGCACGCTTTCTCAAACTCTTCCCTAAGATATTCGGGGCGAAGGCCCATATCAAGAAAGTCCCAAGGAAGAACTTCTTCCCACTGCCGCTGGCGGTATAAATAAAAATCTTCAGAAAGACCGTAACAAGAAAGTTGCTTGCGAAATGCTTTAAAACTTTTGGCGGCAGCACACTCGGCTAAGAGCGGCGCCAACCTTCTATCGCCTCTGGCTAAAATTCCTTGTACATAGGCTTCCTTCGGCGATTCAATCAGTGCTTCAATATTTTTTTCCGACTTTAACTCTTTTTGAATCCGTTTCAGCCGATTTTCTACCACTTTCATTGGCGCCATGGGCAGCCACTGAAAGGGCGTAAATGGTTTCGGCACAAAAGGATTAATACTTAGCGTCAGCTTACGGCGACCGCCGCCCGCAATCAGGTCTTGCATCGTATTTTTTGCTAAAGCAATAATTGCATCAATATCTTCTTCCGTTTCAAAGGGAAGCCCGATCATAATATAAAACCGAACGTGAGGAATCTTAACATCAGCCGCTAGATCAATGGCTCGTTGCAAATGCTCATTGCTAATTCCTTTATTAATCACTCGCCGCAATCATTCACTCCCAGCTTCCGGCGCTAAAGTGATCGTTCTTTGACCGCTTTTCGCTAGCGCCGCCGCTAACGTAGGCGTTATTGTATCAGCCCGCAGGGAGGCAACCGATAAGGTCATGCCCTTACTTAAAATATAATCGCAAAGTTCATCAATTTCGGGATAATCGGAAATTGCAGCACCGACAAGCCCCACCTTTTGGCGATACACAGCTGCCCTATCCACAGCCTCTTTAAGCTGGGGCAAAGCCTGTACCCGCGGCCGACGAAAACAATAGCCAGCCATACAAAAGCGACAGTGACGACCGCAACCTCGCGCAACTTCTACTAGATACATATCTTTAAATTCTGTATCTTTCGTCACAAGCTCCGTTTCGGCCAAGCGGCTGCCAAGCTGCTTTACCCATCTTCTAGTAATCACCGACGGTACCTGAGCTTTCACTTCATACCCTTGCAGCTCGCCGCTTTCCTGATAAGTCGGTTCGTAAAATCTCGGTACATACAAGCCAGGAATCTGTGCTAATTCAAAAAGCAGCGTGGCTCGATCGATGCCGCGATCCCGGCCAGATTCATAGGCATCTAACAGCTCATGAATCACTTCTTCGCCTTCCCCGATGACAAACACATCGACAAACTCTGCCAAAGGTTCCGGGTTAAAGGTAGCACAAGGCCCGCCTACCACGACAATCGGATCTTGTTCGCTCCGGTCTTTCGACCATAGCGGCACTCTTCCCATCGTTAGCATGCCTAATAGCTGCAAGTAATCCATCTCAAAAGAAACAGCAAAGCCTACCAACTGATAATGCGATAAAACAAGCTGCCGCTCCAGACTGAGCAGCGGCGTATTGGTTCGTTCATATTCCGCCAAATCTTGCCGATCAGGCCAAAAAAACCGATCACACCGAACTTCCTTGCGGCTATTTATTTCACGATACATAATCTGAAAACCCAGATTTGACATAGCTACATGATATGTATTGGGAAAGGCCAGAGCAACTTCCAAACGGCAACCCGCTTTAGAAAGTTTCGGCTGCTCCTCCTCATGATAGCGTTGATATAATTTTTCTTTTAAATTCCAAGACATCGTTTTGTCTCCCCAATCCAGTTCTATAGCTAAACAACCAAGCTACCTTAGAGCTGCTTTTCCATAGAAAGCAAAAAAAAGCTAACTACTCTATTATCTTCTGCTTCTCCTATCATATTCCT
>URQW01000210.1 GCA_900550105.1 uncultured Pelosinus sp. | reverse complement strand
AATCAAAGAGGCTACCGTTTTAACAGATAGATTTACCAAGGGCTGCCGAAAACGTTCTAGGCGATAATAAGTATGAAGACTTTGCAATAAAGATTGTTCTAAAGCGGCAAAATCCTCTTGCTCCGGCAAATTATGAAACATAAAAGAAAGCTTTAATGTATGATGATCGGGATCAAAAGTAACTGTGCCAATTTCTGGGTAACGAATTAACAGCGATATTAAAAGATGAACACCGTTACTGACCGACTTTTCACTTTGATTAGTAGAATTCATTGTTTTCACCATCCACGTTATGACATAACAATAAAAGTTCGCTGATAAAGGGGGAAATCCTGCTCTAATAAATAAAAATAAAACCGACCTTACCGGCCGGTTTTATTTTTATTTGGCATAATCAACTGCCCTTGTTTCACGTATGACGGTCACTTTAATCTGACCGGGATATTCTAATTCATTTTCAATTCGTTTGACAATATCTCGTACAAGACGAACTGAAGCTAAGTCATCAATTTTTTCTGGTTTTACCATAATGCGGACTTCCCGCCCAGCCTGAATAGCAAAGGATTTCTCCACGCCGTCAAATGACTCAGCAATTTCTTCCAATCGTGTCAACCGCTTCAAATAGCTTTCTAAAGTTTCACGACGAGCGCCTGGTCTAGCGGCAGATACAGCATCTGCTGCAGCTACGAGTACAGCCTGTACAGTCGTCGGTTCTTCGTCGCCATGATGAGCGCCAATTGCATTTACTACTTCAGCAGACTCGCGATATTTCTTAGCCAAATCTGCGCCAATAGTTACATGAGGACCTTCCACTTCATGGTCAATGGCCTTACCTAAATCATGAAGCAAACCGGCTCGCTTAGCAAGCATGACATCCACGCCTAATTCTGCAGCCATAATTCCTGCAAGATGAGACACTTCCACGGAATGTTTTAATACATTCTGTCCATAGCTCGTACGATATTTCAAACGACCTAATAATTTTATGAGTTCAGGATGAAGACCATGGACTCCGGTTTCAAAGGTCGCCTGCTCACCAGCTTCTTTAATCTTTTGCTCCACTTCTTTTTGCGCTTTTTCAACCATCTCTTCAATGCGAGCTGGATGAATCCGGCCATCAGCAATTAGTTTTTCTAAAGCTGTTCTGGCGACTTCACGTCGAACAGGATCAAAGCCTGATAAAATAACAGCTTCCGGTGTATCATCAATAATAAGATCTACGCCTGTAAGCGTCTCTAAGGTACGAATATTGCGGCCTTCACGACCGATAATCCGCCCTTTCATTTCATCATTAGGCAAAGCCACAACAGAAACAGTTGTCTCTGCCACGTGGTCAGCTGCACAACGCTGAATCGCTAACGAAATAATTTCGCGCGCTTTTTTATCGGCTTCTTCTTTTGCCTGCTGTTCAATATCTTTGATCAACATAGCTGTTTCATGCCGAATTTCTTCCTCTACATTCGTTAGAAGCAACCTCTTAGCATCCTCTGATGTCATATTAGACACCCGTTCCAATTCAGAGAGTTGTTTTGCGTACAATTCATTTATTTTTTCTTGACTCTTTTCGATTTCGCCTTCCTTACGATTGAGAATATCCTCTTTCTTTTCCAGCGAATCAATTTTACGGTCAAGATTTTCTTCTTTTTGCAATAGCCGCCGTTCTAAGCGTTGCAGATCATTACGGCGTTCTTTGCTTTCTCGCTCAACTTCGCTTCTGAGTCTGTGAATGTCTTCTTTTGCTTCCACTAATGCTTCTTTTTTCTTTGCTTCGCCAATTCGTTCAGCATCTTCAATAAGTTTTTTCGCAGCAGCTTCTGCTGAAATCATTTTTGCTTCAGCAATCTTTTTGCGAATTAAATAGCCTATTCCAACGCCTAAAAATGCGAAAATTAGTGCGGCAATGAATATTTCGATTATTATAATTCTCCACCTCCTTTTATATATATAAGGGGGAAAGCCGAGTTTAACCCGGCTTTCATTTTCTACACTGACAACCCCTTTGCTGTCAGTTCATTTAAAACTTTAGCTGTTAACGGTATTTACTTTCACGATTGTAATATAATTGTACGTGTTTTTCCTGAGAGTGTCAAGTTTCTTGCCTAGCTAGCTCTATAGCTTTGCGAATCAGTTCTGACGAAAACCCGCGTGCTGCCAAATAACGATACATTGGCGCTGTTTCTCTGTCTTCAAGCTTCTTATAGCGACGTTCTAACAGTCGCACCGCTTGTGCTAAAGCAGTTTCTTGATCATAATCGTCAAAACAACTTTCAATGATCGAATCCGAAAAGCCCTTTTGCTTTAACTTCAGACCAATTAATTTAGCACCATACTTCCCACTTGCCGTAAATTTACGATAATACGCCTTAGCTAGAGCCAGATCATCTAGAAAACCATAATACGATAATTTTGCCACAGCTTCTTGTTGTTCCACTTCCGTATATCCCTGCCGCTGCATTTTTGCTGTCAGTTCCTGCACACTATAGCCGCGATGCGATAATAAGAAAATTCCGTAAGAATAAGCGCTTTTTTGCTGTTCTTTATTAGTCTTCACGAATTGTCTCAACCTCTAGGAAACTATCGGCTTCTGTAGCTGGTTTTGCTGTGCCAATAGAAAGGGTTTCACGAATTTTCGCTTCGACTTCCGCTGCCATAGCAGCATTTTCTTTAAAGAACTCTTTG
>URQW01000209.1 GCA_900550105.1 uncultured Pelosinus sp. | reverse complement strand
CTGTTACAGCAACAGTTGATAAGCAGCGTGCCGCAGCAATAACCTTATCTTTCGGTAAAGCTGGTTTTGAAATAACTGGCAAAAGATGCAATTCGCCGCCTGTTACTTTCACTGTAGTGGTTAAAGTTCTCTTTGGATCAGTAACCTCTTGTTTCGCATAGTTTACGCCCCGTTGGCAGGTAAATCCTACAACATCAATGATATTTTCGTTATCAAAAATGACTTTTCCCTGACAGCTCATGGGGCAAACAATACAACTGATCGCTTGTTCTCTTTGACTCATTTGCTTGCCGCCTCCTTAATTTCAACAATTAATTCTTGAGCGTCAGCAGGAACCTTATTACTAGGTACCTGCATGATAATCATTTCGCCAGGTTTGGCAATCGCTAGCTTTTTGGAAGCAATGACTTCTTCATGTATTTTCACTTCCAGAACCAATTGTCGTTTCGGCTCGCGCACACGCATAAAGAGTCGTAAAGGTTCAGACTCACCTGTTTCTTTGTGCACGGCGATTTGCTGCGGCACAACAGTTCTTACTTCGCCGACTGCCTTTACCTGAATCATATGGTCAGGCTTTTCCAAATTGTCTTTTACATAAAGCGCCGCATACCTTCCGGCAATTTCGCCTTCTTCAGAAACGAAGTCAACAAGATCATGAACGTGTACCACATTGCCTGCCGCAAAATAGCCTGGCCGACTTGTTTGGCGATGTTGATCCACGATCGGTCCCGAAGTAATGCGGTCAATAGCAACAAGATCACGAGATAGTTCATTTTCTGGAATTAAACCGACCGATAACAGTAGACAGTCACATTCAATATCAAACTCAGTGCCGGGAATCGGCTGCATTTTCGCATCAACACCCGCGCAAGTAACGCCAGTTACACGATCATGGCCATGAATCGCTACGACTGTATGGGCTAAATGCAGAGGAATATCAAAATCCTCTAGACACTGAACTACATTACGAGTTAAGCCGTTAGAATAGGGCATAATTTCTAGAACGCCTTCCACTTTAGCACCTTCTAGTGTTAGACGTCTAGCCATAATAAGACCGATATCACCTGAGCCTAATATAACAATCTTTTTGCCAGGAATATAGCCTTCCATATTCGTCATACGTTGAGCTGCACCGGCGGTAAATACGCCAGCAGGTCGTTCCCCAGGAATACGAATTGCACCACGCGTTCTTTCGCGGCACCCCATTGTAAAAATAACAGCTTTAGCCGTAATTTGAAATAATCCAAGTGTTGGACTGATAGCGATGGCCGTCTTATGATCGCTAACCTCTAAAATCATCGTATCAAGCATAATATCGATGACGCTAGCATCTTCCTTTACCATTTGAATGAATCGTCGTGCATAACCAGGTCCGGTCAATTCCTCTTTGAAACGTTGCAAGCCAAATCCATTGTGGATACATTGCTGCAAAATACCACCAAGTTCTCTATCACGTTCCACAACAAGGATATTCTTGATTCCCTGGGCAGCAGCACTATGAGCAGCAGCAAGACCAGCTGGGCCGCCGCCAATAATTAAAATATCATACTCTTTGTTATTCATGATCAGCCACCTCGCAAGTTCCGGGAATTTTATCAAAAAACAGATAGGAATTTACCGTTTCCTTGCGAACCGCTGTAATCGGAATATTTAATTCCCTTGCTAAGATCGCTGTAACTCTCGGGCCGCAGAAACCGCCCTGACAACGCCCCATGCCAGCCCGTGTCCGGCGTTTTACAGCATCGACTGTTTTAGCACCGCAGGGAGAATGAATCGCATCAACAATCTCACCCTCTGTAATTGTTTCGCAGCGACAAATAACTCGTCCATAAAGCGGATTTTCAGCAATCGCTGCTTCCTTTTCTGGCAAAGAAAGCTCACGGAAAATTACTTTACGGGGATTACGCGCATTGAAATCTTCTTTTTTTACAAGAGTTACGCCTTGTTCAGAAAGAATTCTAGCAACTTCCTCCGCAATGGCTGGAGCTGATGTAAGACCTGGCGACTGAATTCCACCAGCATGCATTAACCCCTGCGCTGTTGAAGAAGGTCGAATTACAAAATCACCCACATCGGCGACGGCTCTTAAGCCGGAAAATTCAGTAATAGCCGCATTTAAAGGAAGCCCTTCCAACAAGCGCTTTGCACCAGTAATGATTTCATTCATCCCTTCACTAGTGGTAGCCACGTCTTCCTTATCAGCAATATTTTGTGCATTAGGACCAATAAAAATATTGCCATGAATCGTCGGTGCAATGAGAATACCTTTCGAGTCATTGCGAGGTACAGGGAAAATCACGGAGTTCACTAAATGACTGACGCTGCGATCAAACAGGATATACTCCCCTTTACGCGGTGTAATCTTAAAGCTCAGATCATCAGCCATCTTTGCTACATCATCGGCATGAATTCCTGCTGTATTAATAATATAGTCGGTTTGAATGATTCCCTGCGGGATGCTCACACTGACTACTTTACCATTTGTCATATTTATACCCATAACTGGCGACTCTGTAAATACTTTTACACCATTACGAACTGCATTTTCCGCAAAGGCAAGCGCAGCGCCAAAAGGAAGAAACACGCCAGCGGACGGTGCCCATAAAGCACCGCAAACCGTAGGATTTAAATGAGGTTCGCGTTCTAGCAATTCTTCTCTTGATAAAATTTCCAAACCAGGAACACCATTTTCTTTGCCGCGTTCA
Organism: uncultured Pelosinus sp.; assembly: GCA_900550105.1. Taxonomy (GTDB): domain Bacteria; phylum Bacillota; class Negativicutes; order UMGS1260; family UMGS1260; genus UMGS1260. The sequence continues at coordinate 119 of URQW01000209.1, read as the reverse complement.
TAAAGGGATTCCAGGGTTTTCATATCATCAGGCAAGGCTGCTACAACAAGAGAACCAGTCCATCGAATATCAAGATCCAATTCATCTTCCAGCTGATGATACAACTCATTGCCTCGTAC
>URQW01000208.1 GCA_900550105.1 uncultured Pelosinus sp. | reverse complement strand
GCCGTTGGCGTAAAGCCATCAATGATAGAGACGCCCAGCGCCTGGGTGGTGGTGAACTCTTTTTCACTGGCCGGAAACTCCGCAAGCTCTTCACGCGCCACGCAGGTAACCGATTCACAGCCGAGAATTTTGAGCGTACTGGCCACGTCCATGGCGACATCGCCGCCGCCAATCACCAGCGCGCTTTGCGGCACGGATATGCCACCCGCCTTGCCACGCGCGCGTTTTAAAAAGTCGACGGCGATTTCTGCCGTCCCCGCGTCATTAAACAACGGCAGCGACATGCCTTTTGACAGGCCGACCGTCAGCAGGACAGCGCGATATTCAGCTTTGAGCGCCTCCAGCGTGACAGTGTTGCCAATCTCGCAGCCACAGCGGATTGTCACCCCCATTTCCGTAATACGCGCAATTTCAGCGTCCAGCACCGATTGCGGCAGACGGAATTCAGGAATGCCATACATCAAAACACCGCCTGGCGCATGAAGCGCTTCAAAGATCGTCACTTCATAGCCGAGCTTCGCCAGATCACCAGCGGCGGTCAGACCAGCAGGGCCTGCGCCAACAATGGCAACTTTCTGATTCTTCGGTTCAGCGGCTTTCACCGGAGCTGCCTCGCCATGGGTTCTGGCATAGTCAGCTACATAACGTTCCAAACGACCAATTGCTACAGCTTCCCCTTTTTTCGCCAAAACGCAATATTTTTCACACTGTTCTTCCTGCGGACAAACACGTCCGCAGACTGCAGGCAGACTGCTGAAGGATTTAAGGCTCTGTGCAGAGCCTTCTAAATCATCATCGCGCAGTTTTTTAATAAAATCAGGAATGTTAATTTGAACAGGACAGCCTTGGCGACAAGGCGATGTTTTGCATTGCAGACAACGGTCCGCTTCCGCTTTGGCGTCTTCTGCACTATATCCTAAAGAAACTTCAGAAAAATTCTTTGCGCGAACTTTCGGATCTTGTTCTGGCATGGGGTGTTTCTTCATTACCGGTGACAATGACATTCGCTCCTTCCGCTTTCACAACTTTTCTTTTCCTGAGGCAAATACATTTTTTGACGAGCAATTAGATTGGCAAAATCCACTTTATGGGCATCAAACTCGGGGCCATCAACACAGGCGAATTTATTCTCATCACCTACAGCTACACGGCAACCGCCGCACATTCCTGTGCCATCAACCATAATTGGATTCAAGCTGACTACAGTATGAATGCCATAAGGGCGCGTTACTTCGGCTACGCCGCGCATCATAACAACGGGGCCAATTGCCATAACTTCAGCAATTTTTTCGCCTTCATCAATTAAACGTTTCAAAACGTCCGTGACAAAGCCTTTTACACCTTTTGAACCATCATCAGTCGTAACATAAAGCTCATCACTTACATTTTTCATTTCATCTTCGAAAATTAAAAGATCTTCATTTCTAGCACCAATAATCGAAATAACCCGATTTCCCGCTTCTTTCATGGCGCGAGCAATGGGGTATACCGGTGCAACACCGATGCCGCCGCCGACACAAACGACAGTACCAAAATTTTGAATATCCGTCGGTTTACCCAAAGGACCGGCAATATCAAGCAGTGAATCGCCTTCTTCTAATTGACCGAGTTGCTGGGTCGAAGCGCCCACTTCTTGAAACAGAAGGCTAATCGTTCCTTTTTCTCTGTCAAAATCGGCAATCGTGAGCGGAATACGCTCGCCTTCTTCGTCTATTCGAATAATTACAAACTGACCGGGATGGCACTTCTGCGCAATCCGCGGCGCATCCATAGCATATTGTTTTACGCTAGGAGACAGAACTTTTTTTTCTACAATCTTAAACATAAAACCCCTCCTAAAATATACCTATCACTCAATCAGCTAAAATAAGCCGGTGATTGTACCATCATTGGCAATATCCATTAATTCCGCTGCTGGCCGTTTGGGAAGACCAGGCATTGTCATAATATTGCCTGCTAAGGCAACAAGAAAACCAGCCCCGGCAGCCACACGAATCTCACGAATCGTCAAAGTGAAATTCTCCGGACGCCCCAGTTTGGTCATATCATCACTAAAGGAATACTGTGTTTTCGCAATGCAAATTGGCGTTTTATCAAAACCAAGCGCCGTAAGTTCCGTTATGGTCTTAGTTGCCGCTGCTGTAAAGGCCACTTGACTCGCACCATAAATCGTCTTAGCAATTGCCGTAATTTTCTGTTCTATTGATTCATTGACATCATAAACAAATTGGAAATTTTTCGCCTGATCACAAGCGGCCAGAACTTTTTCCGCCAACTCTACGCCGCCAGCACCGCCATCAGCCCATACATTGGAAATAGCGATTTCAGCGCCTAAGGCTTCGCATTTTTCTTTTAAAAGAGCAAGCTCGGCCTGTGTATCCGTCGGGAACACATTGACTGCCACAACAGTAGGCAAACCAAATTGTTTCATATTTTCAATATGTTTTTCTAGATTGGCCATACCGCGTTCTAACGCGGCAAGATCCTCTGTAGTCAATGCGGTTTTCGGTAATCCGCCATGCATTTTCAGTGCTCTTACCGTAGCGACAAGCACGACAGCATCTGGCGAAAACCCGCCGAACCGACACTTAATATCAAGAAACTTTTCGGCACCTAGATCAGCGCCAAAACCAGCTTCTGTAACAACAATATCGCCCAGTTTCAAACCAAATTTTGTCGCCATAATACTATTACAGCCATGAGCGATATTAGCGAAAGGACCGCCATGGACAAGAGCTGGCGTATTTTCCAACGTCTGTACTAAGTTCGGCTTAATCGCATCTTTAAAGAGAAGCGTTAAGGCTCCTGCTACTTTAAGATCCGCTACGGTAATTGGCTTATTATCGTAGGTATAAGCCACAATAATCCGGCTGATTCTTGCTTTCA
>URQW01000207.1 GCA_900550105.1 uncultured Pelosinus sp. | reverse complement strand
TATTTTTCAATTAGCGTCCAATGTAGTTTTGATGAAAGTGGCTGGCCGCTATGATGCGATTGTTGCCATGCTTGATAAATTGAATTTGCTTGATAAAGCAGTATATATTAGCAAACTTGGTTATCCAGAGCAGCTTGTCACACGAGATTTGCAATCTTTAGTAGGTAAAAAAATTGATTATCTTTCACTCATACTTGTGAAACAGGGAGGATTATAAGTGTTAGTATATATTGTTGGAGCTGGTCCGGGAGATCCGGAGCTCATTACTGTAAAGGGACAAAAACTGTTAAGCCAGGCCGATGTAGTAATTTACGCCGGTTCGCTTGTCAATCCGGCATTGCTGGATATGACTAAAAAGGAAGCTGAAATTTATAATAGTGCTACAATGACACTTGACGAAGTGATTGCTGTGATGGAAGCGGCCGTGGCGCAAGAGAAAATGGTTGTACGCCTGCATACTGGCGACCCGGCTATTTATGGCGCGATACAAGAACAAATGGATCGTCTGAAAGAAAAAAATATTGAATTTTCCGTAATTCCTGGTGTAAGCTCTTTCTTAGCTACTGCGGCTGCTTTGCGGCAAGAGTATACTCTGCCGAATGTGTCGCAAACTGTTATTATTACGCGTTTAGAAGGCAGAACTCCAGTACCGCCTAAAGAAAAGCTTGCTTTACTAGCTTCCCATGAAGCAACAATGTGTATCTTTCTTAGTGTTCACATGCTGGATCATGTAGCGCAAGAGCTTATCGACGGCGGTTATGATGCCAAAACGCCGGTAGCAATTGTGCAAAAAGCCTCTTGGCCGGAACAAAAAATTATCCGTGGAACGCTTACAACTATTGCCGAAATTGCGGCTAACGAAAAAATTGATCGAACAGCGATGATTGTCGTGGGAAAAGTACTTAACAGTGACTATGATTTGTCTTGTCTCTATTCGCCCAACTTTGCTCATATGTACAGGGATAGCCGATGAGACTGGCAATTATTGCAGTTACCAGCAAGGGGGCGAACCTTGCTGATCAGTTAGCGCAGTCGCTTAAACTGGATGTCACTGTTTATGCAAAACAAGGGAGAACAACGAATCGCTTACACCATACATATGAAAAAGTCAGTACAGTTATCGATGAAATCTTTGCTGTTTACGATGGTCTGATTTTCATTATGGCTACAGGTATAGTAGTAAGGGTAATTGCGCCTCATATTACCGATAAGCGGTTTGACCCCGCTGTGGTAGTGCTTGATGATATGGGAAAACACGCCATTAGTTTACTCAGCGGTCATTTAGGCGGCGCCAATGAACTTACGCTAACAGTGGCTAAAGCGATTGATGCCGTTCCTGTTATTACGACCGCATCAGATACAGCGCAAAAAGTAGCAGCTGATACTTTGGCTGTCAAACTGAATTTGGCCATAGAGCCCTTTGATCAATTAAAAGTTTTGAATGCATCCATCGTGAATGAAGACCGTGTGTTATTTTGTTTAGATGGGCAATTGCCAGAGGCGGCTACGTATCATCGTCTTGCTGAAGAAATGGGCGTAAATCTTGAAACGATGGATCGTCTTGGCGATACCGATAGTTACGACAGTGCTGTAGTGATTACTGATAAAGATCTGTATATGACAAAGCCTCATGTATATCTCAGACCGGCAACTCTTTTTGTCGGAATCGGCTGTCGTCGCGGGACGTCAAGCGCTATGATTTACGAAGCGCTGACCCAATCTTGTAAAAAGATTGGTCGCAGTATGAAAAGTATTGCTGCTTTGGCTACCGTTGATATCAAAAAGGATGAAATCGGCCTCTTATCAGCCTCGCAGCAACTAGCTTTGCCAGTGAAATACTATAATAGTAAAACATTGCAGGCTTGTGTCAATCAATATAAGTTAACAGAATCAGATTTTGTAAAAGAACAAATAGGAGTGGGAAATGTATGCGAAGCAGCAGCAATACTTGGGGGGAAGAGTCACAAGCTACTCTTACCCAAAACAAAATATCAGAAGGTCACGATTGCTATCAGCGAGGTAAACTCTTTGTTGTCGGAATAGGACCAGGAAGTTTGCTTGATTTAACGCCACGGGCGAAAGAAGCGATTGTCGAAGCCGATGTGGTTGTAGGATATGATACGTATCTTAAACTCATTGCCGAATTAATTACCGAGAAGGAAACTTTCGGCACGGGAATGATGCAGGAAGTAGATCGTTGCCAGGCCGCAGTTGATCGAGCTGCAGCTGGGAAAAAAATAGCCGTCGTATCAAGTGGCGACTCTGGAATTTATGGAATGGCAGGCTTAGTTTTAGAGCTAGCGATGAAAGTGCCTGAGCCTTATCGTCCCGAAGTAGAAATTATTGCTGGGATTAGCGCTGTATCAGCTTCTGCTGCGATTCTCGGTGCGCCGCTCATGCATGATTTTGCCGTGATCAGTCTAAGCGATTTATTGACGCCTTGGCCGCTCATTATGAAGCGGGCGGAGATGGCTGCTGAAGGTGATTTTGTAATTGCCCTTTATAATCCGCGCAGCAAAAAACGGGTAAAACAAATTGAAACAGTTAGAGAAATCCTCTTAAAGCATCGGAAAAAAGAGACGCCTGTTGGTATTGTTCGTCAAGCTGGACGAAGTGAACAGCAGATGACCATCTCTGACTTAGAACATTTTACGCAAGAAGAGATTGATATGTTTTCTCTTGTCATTATTGGCAATAGTCAAACTTATGTGGAAGCAGGCCGCATGATTACGCCTCGTGGTTATCAGCTGTGATTTTAGTTTTAGCTGGCACGCAGGATGGGCGTGAAATTGCTGCGAAGCTTGCGTTGCAGCAAAAAGAAGAAATCCTTGCATCTACTGTGAGCGAATACGGTGGTCAACTGGCAGCTTGCGAGCATTTAAAAGTGCT
>URQW01000206.1 GCA_900550105.1 uncultured Pelosinus sp. | reverse complement strand
TCTTGCAACATACGCTGGCGGTAGGATTGCCCGATAGGCAGACAGTATAAGGTATGCACAAAGCCCAGCTCCTCTCGCGAAAAAAACCTGCCTTGTTGCTGGCAGGATTTTTCGTTTGTTTATGCTTCGTATTTCATTTTATTCTAATGGTAAAACCATAGCAACTTCATCACAGTTAGGAAATTTAGGACAGTTGATACAGTCCTTCCAAACCTTATGGGAAAGACTTTCTTTCGTCACCTCGGTAAAACCAAGTTTACCGAAAAATCCCGGTTGATAGGTTAAAGTAAATACTGTTTTTACGCCATACTCTCTGGCCTCTGCTACTAAACGCTGAACAATTTCGCGACCAATTCCCTGTTTTTTCACATCAGGCGATACAGCTAAGGCTCTTACTTCTGCTAAGGCATCCCAAACCATGAGCAATGCCCCCACGCCAACAACTTGACCGTTCTCCTCTGCTACAATAAAATCACGCAGTGTTTCATAGAGAACATTGCGGCTTCGTCCTAACATAAGACCCTGTTCGGCATACTCATTAATCAACTTATGCATTTGTTCCACATCACCAAAAGCGGCTTTGCGATACAACATGGAAACTCCCCCTTTATAGCGGCAAAGTGATTTGCCTTTCTCATCTTAACGCATACTACTCGGACATAAATCTGTTAAGGGACAAGCCGCACATAGTGGTTGACGAGCCTTACAAACCTTACGGCCATGCCAAATCAACCAGTGATGCGCATCGCCCCATTTCTCCTTAGGAATTGCTTTCATAAGACCTTGTTCGACAACCAGTGGCGTATCTCCTACAGCTAGTTTTAAGCGATTTGCCACACGAAACACATGGGTATCTACAGCAATTGCCGCTTTACCAAAAGCGACACTCAGCATCACATTCGCCGTTTTTCGGCCAACGCCGGGTAAAGCAAGCAGTTCGTCAAACTGATCTGGCACCTGACCTTGATGCTTCTGACATAAGAGCTGACAAGCAGCTAATATGTTTTTTGCTTTACTATGAAAGAGACCGCAGTCGCGAATTTTTTCTTCCAACTCGCTTTGTGTTAAACTTAAGATTTTTTCCGGTGAGCTATAAGCGGGAAATAGTCGTTTTGTAATCATATTGACGCGCACATCGGTACACTGTGCTGATAAGATAACAGCAATAAGCAGCTCAAATGGCGTGGAATATTCTAAAGCCGTTTCAGTATGGCCATAAACATTCTCAAGCCGCTCTAAGATTTCACTGCGAATCTTTTTATTCATTTTCCCACTGCCTTTCTCCTTTATCTGATGTCAACTACAGAAATAAAAACTGCTCCACCTCGAGAGGGAAGCAGTTTTTACCACAGCTGGTTAGTTCGTCAGACTCCGTACAGGTGCCGGTATGCGGCCGCCTCTCGCAATAAATTCATCGCTCTTAAAGGTATTCACTTTTAAGATCGGACTATGGCCAAGCAGACCGCCAAATTCCACATGATCGCCTACACCCTTGCCAGGAACAGGAATCAACCGGACAGCCGTTGTTTTATTATTAATCATGCCAATCGCAGCTTCATCGGCAATAATCGCCGATATAGTCGCTGCCGTCGTATCACCAGGAACAGCAATCATATCAAGACCGACCGAACAAACACAAGTCATAGCCTCTAGCTTTTCTAGCGATAAACTGCCTTTTTCTACGGCGTCAATCATACCGGCGTCTTCACTAACCGGAATGAAAGCGCCACTCAAACCGCCAACATAAGAAGATGCCATCAAGCCACCTTTTTTTACAGCATCATTTAATAAGGCCAAAGCTGCTGTCGTACCAGGAGCGCCACAACTCTCCAAGCCCATTTCTTCGAGAATATGCGCTACGCTGTCCCCTACCGCTGGCGTCGGCGCTAAGGACAAGTCAATAATGCCAAAGGGAACGCCGAGACGACGTGAGGCTTCCTGCGCCACAAGCTGTCCCACACGAGTAATTTTAAAAGCTGTCTCTTTAACAGTTTCCGCGACAACGCCGAAATCACAGCCTTTCACTTCTTCCAAAGCTCGTTTCACAACGCCAGGACCGCTAACCCCTACGCTGACTACCATATCTGGCTCGGACACGCCATGGAAGGCTCCGGCCATAAAGGGATTATCTTCTACAGCATTCGAGAAGACCACAAGCTTAGCACAGCCAAGAGCGTCACGGTCTTTTGTTCTTTCAGCTGTTTCTTTAATAATTTCTCCCATTTGCTTCACGCAGTCCATATTAATACCGGCTTTCGTCGAAGCAAGATTTACGGAAGAACAAACACGATCCGTAATACTTAAGGCTTCGGGAATGGAAGCAATCAGCTTGCGATCCCCCGGCGTATAGCCTTTATCAACAAGGGCCGAAAAACCGCCGATAAAATTAACGCCGACTTCTTTCGCCGCCCGGTCAAGAGCCTGTGCCACAGCAACATAGGAATCGGCTTTGCAGCCTTCAGCCACAATCGCAATCGGCGTAACAGAAATACGCTTATTAATAATTGGTACGCCATATTCCGCTTCAATCGCTTCACCCGTTTTGACTAAATGCTCCGCCCGGGTCGTAATTTTATCATAAATATTTTGACAAAAAACCTTTAAATCACTGGAACAGCAGTCACGCAGACTAATGCCCATAGTAATCGTTCTTACATCAAGATTATTTTCTTGAATCATACGATTCGTTTCTAAAATTTTCTGTATGGTAAGCACAATAGCACCTCTTATCTCTCGCCTTAAATAGTATGCATGCTTTTAAAAATATCCTCATGCTGCGTCCGAATATCAAGGGACATAGCCTTGCCTTCTGCCGCTAGGATATCTCTTAATTCCACTAGACTGCCAACCATTTCTGTTACATCGACAATCATAACCATATTAAAAAAGCCTTCC
>URQW01000205.1 GCA_900550105.1 uncultured Pelosinus sp. | reverse complement strand
TATATAAAAAAAGAACCAGCTATCAGCTGATTCTTCTGTTATTATTCGGCTTTATCACTACTTTGTTCTTTTTCTTGCTGCAATAAAAGCTCTTTATGTGAAAGATTTACACGGCCCTGACGATCAATTTCAGTGACTTTAACCTGAATTTCATCACCGACAGCAACAACATCTTCAACCTTAGCCACTCGTTCCTTGGCTAATTGGGAAATATGAACAAGTCCTTCTTTCCCTGGCAAAATTTCCACAAAAGCGCCGAAATTCATGAGACGTGTTACCTTGCCATTATAAATACCGCCAACTTCTACATCGCGTACGAGATTCTCAATCCAAGCAACAGCCTTATCGCCAGCTTCGCGCTGCACAGCAGCAATAAAGACTTTACCGTCATCTTCAATATCAATGGTAACGCCTGTTTCTTCAATAATCTTTTTGATAATCTTACCGCCTGGCCCAATTACATCGCGAATTTTATCGGGATGAATCTGCATAGTAATAATGCGTGGCGCGTAAGCAGAAAGCTCACTGCGTGGTACAGAAAGCGCTTCAAGCATTTTCCCGCGAATATGCATACGGCCTCGTTTGGCTTGTTCCAAAGCCGCTTGAAGAATTTCTCGCGTAATACCAGCAATTTTAATATCCATCTGAATCGCTGTAATCCCTTGATCTGTGCCAGCTACCTTAAAGTCCATATCGCCGAGCGCATCTTCCATCCCTTGAATATCTGTCAAAATAGTGAAGTGCTCACCGTCTTTTACAAGCCCCATCGCCACACCGGCTACAGGCCGTTTAATAGGAACACCAGCATCCATCAATGACAAACTGCTGCCGCAGACACTGGCCATAGAACTAGAACCATTTGATTCTAAAATTTCTGATACAAGTCGAATCGCATAAGGAAACTCAGTTTCTGATGGAATAACTGGTAACAAGGCTCGTTCTGCCAAGGCGCCATGACCGATTTCACGACGACCAGGACTACGCTGCGGTCGTGTTTCGCCAGTGCTATAAGGTGGGAAGTTGTAGTGATGCATGTAGCGCTTCGAATCTTCCACGCCAACACCGTCTAAAATCTGAGCGTCGCCTAAAGCGCCGAGAGTAGTCAAAGTTAAGGCTTGCGTTTGCCCACGCGTAAAGAGCGCTGAACCATGCGTTCTCGCGAGTAAGCCAACTTCGCAAGTAATTGGACGAACTTCTTCTAGCGCACGACCATCAGGACGAATTTTATCAACAGTAATCATGCGGCGTACAATTTGTTTTAAGAGTTTTTGCATTACATAGCTTACAGCCTTGCCGTTTTCCGGATAGACTTCGGCAAAGTGTTCCGCTGCCTGACTTTTCACTGTCTGAATCTGTTCTTCGCGGATCTGTTTATCAGGATGCTTTACAGCCTCTGTTAACGGATCTGTCAAATAGGCACGTACAGCCGCATCTATTTCAGGATCTACAGCAAAGAGTTTTACTTCCATTTTTTCTTTGCCCACTTCGGCCATCATTTTCTCCTGGAATGCCACGAGTTCTTGAATGACTTTATGGCCAAACATAATTGCTTCTAACACGGTTTCTTCGCTGAGTTCATGAGCGCCGGCTTCTACCATCAACACGGCATCTTTCGTACCAGCTACAGCCAGATTTAATTCGCTTTTCGCTTGCTGATCCACACTAGGATTCACAATATATTCGCCATCAATCAGACCAATACGCACCCCACCGATCGGACCATTAAAGGGAATATCCGAAATACTTAAGGCGCAGGAAGCACCGATCATCGCGGCCATATCTGGCGGATTATCCTGTTCAACTGATAAAACTGTTGCAATGATTTGTACGTCATTACGGAAACCTTCCGCAAATAAGGGACGAATGGGGCGGTCAATCAAGCGGCAAGTTAAGATTGCCGACTCACTAGGACGCCCTTCCCGTTTAATAAATCCTCCAGGAATTTTCCCTACAGAATAAAGTTTTTCCTCATAATCCACTGTCAAAGGAAAAAAGTCAACGCCTTCGCGCGGCGCTGCTGAAGCAGTAGCTGTAACAAGAACAGCCGTATCGCCATAACGGACAAGAACGGCGCCGTTTGCTTGTTTTGCCATCTTGCCTGTCTCTACGGTCAGCTCACGCCCACCTATTTCAATAGAAAAACTATGCATACCCGATAATCCTCCTCTTTTTCTAACCCATTTCTTTATCCAAAGATAATCTCTTCGACATTTTTCTTATTATTTCCTGTTTCCAAGAAATTAAACAAGAGAAAAAGGAAACAGGCCATATTCTTTCCCATATAATAAAAAAGCGGTCTAAGCCGCTTTTTTTTACTTGCGAAGATGTAATTTTTCAATAATGGTGCGGTAACGTTCGATTTCAGTTTTGCGAAGATAGTTCAGCAAACCACGACGCTGACCAACCATTTTCAAAAGACCACGACGAGAATGATGATCTTTCTTATGTTCTTTCAAATGATTCGTCAAGTAGTTAATTCTTTCCGTAAGAATTGCAATTTGTACTTCCGGTGATCCCGTGTCACTTTCATGAACACGATAGGTTTCAATTAGCTGTTGTTTTAATTCTGGTGTTAACATAATAAAAAAGCCTCCTTAAAGTCATTAGAATCGCCAATAGCCAAGAACATCGCTGGAGAATCGACGACCCTCGCTATGGTTTCCTTCGAATCCTTGCTTATTTTAGCATAGGTCTTTGCAAAAGTAAAGCTAGCCCTTAGAGAAAAATTTGCGAGCCTTTTGTATATCTATTTCCATTTGCGCAATTAAAGCATTAACATCTGAAAAAGTGATTTCTTGGCGTAAATGTTCCTGCATAAATACAGAAACTTCCTGCCCGTACAAACTTCCCGAAAAATCCAGCAAAAATACTTCTAGGCGCCGCTCTTCACCATGAAA
>URQW01000204.1 GCA_900550105.1 uncultured Pelosinus sp. | reverse complement strand
GATGCGACTTAGGCACGCCTGGCAATAACCAGCAAATCAAGGGATGCATAAAGCGCGAAAGGGCTTTAACTACACCAGCTCGTTCCGCAATTTTCATAATTCCCAGCCATAATGACATGACGCCAATCAATTTAAAAGCAAGTACAACCGCAGATTCGGCTCCGCTGATTGCACTGTTAGTAATTGTCTCGATACGTCCCGTTGCCGCGGCGTAAAGAATTCCTATAATAATTAAAAAAAACCAAATTATATTAATCATGACAGCCCTCCCCCCTATGATTTTATGCGGGGAAAGGGAAAAGCTAGAACAAAAAAGCCTAACCAAAACAGGTTAGGCAAAGTTGCGAATTAAAAACATGAATACGCCCCAAACAGAACTCCACATCGTCTTAAAGAGCGATTTTTTTTCAACAGTATCTTGGGCTAAAAGATCAGCCGAATCAATCACTTTCCCCTTATATAGCAGCCTGACTTCACCGATCTTTTGATCTTTAACGACAGGGGCTGTAATCGTATCAGGGGCATCAATCTGCGTCTTAAATTCTTTTTGATCTCCCTGTGATACGGCCATAAACAAATCCTTGCTAGCATAAAGCGCTACAGCATTCTCTTCTTTTCCTGCTTCGACTTTAACGGTCTTTACAATATCGCCTTGTTTCAGCAAAGGCTCAGCCTGGACTTTTAAAAAAGCATAATTTAGCAAGGCAATCGAATCATCCCACATGCGTTCGCTGTCAAAAACAACGACAATAAGCTGTACGCCATCTCGTTTCGCACCGGATATGAGACAACGACCGGCTGCATCCGTATAGCCTGTCTTAACACCATTAGCGCCATCATACAACCACAACATGCGATTTTCATTGAAAAGTTCACGATTATAAGGTTTTCCTTGCCAAGGCAGCTGTTTGACCTTAGTTGATACAATGTCTTCAAACAAAGGAAGGCGATAACCATAAGCTGTAATTTTCGCCATATCGGCTACCGTTGTATAATGATTGGGATCAGGCAGACCGCTGGTATTGGTAAAATGAGTATGGGTTGCGCCGATTTTCTGCGCCTTTTCCGTCATCAGATGAGCAAAGGCTCCTACCGACCCGGAAATATGTTCCGCTACGGCGACGGTCGCATCATTGCCAGAAATCATCATCATACCATAAAGCATATTCAACATAGAAAGCTGCTCGCCTACCGTAAGCGATAAAGAAGAACCTTCCGTTTGAGCGGCATTGGCGCTCGTCGTAACAATGTCATCCATCTTGCCTGCTTCTAACGCCGTAATCAGTGTCATGACTTTTGTTGTACTGGCAGGATAGCGCCGTTCATCAGCATTTTTTTCATATAAAACTTTTCCGGTAGACGCTTCAATCACAATAGCCGACTTCGCTGTAATTACAGGCTCAGCAGCTGCATAAAGAGGTGTGGGCATTGCTACAACCAAACAAAACACAGTACATAGCAGTGCGATCAGTCGCATGAGTAAAAATCCTTTCTAGAGACAATTGAGAGTAAAATACCTATTTATTATAGCCACTTTTCTTGCAAACGTCAAAATACTTCTTACCATACATGATCAAGGAATCTATCGGAAAGAATAAACGAGGAGGTGAAACAATGGAAACAATTGACGTTCGTACGGCGCTTCGCACTACGCTGACACAAAAACAAGAGCTGGTAAGAGACTATCAAAGCTTTGCCGAAACCATTAATAACGAAAAAGTAGCCGCGCTCTATCGAGAGTTTGCTGAACAAGAAGGCTATGCCGCTGCTACTATTAAAGATGAACTTGATAAGTTGTCACAGTAAAAAAACTGTCGCTGCCAATTTTTTTGGCGCGACAGTTTTTTTACTCGTCTTCTGTTTCCTGATCGTTTAGCTGAGATTGCGGCGATATTTTATGGGTTCGGCACCCTTTTGCCTGTAAAAGCTCTTGAATTTTATCAAAAACCTGCGGCACAAGATCGACCACTCTGTCATAAATTAAATGACCGTCTACCTGTAAAAAGCGAATACCGCTTACAGGAGAACACACGAGAAATCCTACAGGTTTTACACTGACGCCAGCGCCGCTGCCACCGCCGAACGATAAATTTTCCCCTATTCTTTCGGTTTCACCGGCAGGCAAACCGTTGCCACCACCTGCAGCAAAACCAAAAGCGACACGCGATATAGGAATAATAACCGTTCCATCTGGTGTTTCAACAGCATCGCCCACAATAGTATTTACATCGACCATTTCTTTAATACTTTCCATCGCTGTTTTCAAAAGCCCTTCAATTGGATTATCGCCCATTTATCCTACCTCCTTAGAACGTTTTGTAAAACGAGTAAGCAGAACGTTCATAAGATTGCCTAATGGCAGGGAAAATATACATTCCAGTTCCATCGAAAAACGCTCTTCCTGAAAGTGAGGTTCTACCTGCACCAAGGGCTTATGTCTAAAGGGCATATAGCGTAATAGATAGGCAATAAAAGAATATTTCATTGTCCACAATAGTCCGCTTACTAAACCAGTCTCGGCCGCATCTTTTCGTCCCACATGAGTCTTCCAAAACAATTTTTCGCACTTGCCGCGTCGCAATAAAAGCAAAACTAAATTTTTATAATCATCTACTATATTTTCTAGTAGATGCACGAATCGAAGCAATTCACGCGGATGCAGCAAATAACGTCTGATCCAAGCGGCAAACCGGTGCTTTTCTTTCGGTTCATTCGCAACAACCCAAACTCGGCCTTCCTTCAAAACCACCTTAAGCGGAACGGTAAACGCATAATGGAATATATTTTTCCAAGTAGCCACAGTAATTGTTAAGCTTTGCGTCTGACCTTGATCGCGATAAGTAATTGACACATAAAGTTTCAGATTCCATACAACAAAACAGAGTAGAATTATTAGCATAAGGGCTAGAAAAAGCGTCATTCTTTCTCCCCCTTTTTGTTTACCATACCCGAAAAAAAAAGTTTTATACTAGACTAGCCATTGAAACTAAAAATCGCAATAAAAAAGACTGCCGCTTAAGCAGAGACAGCCTTCTTTTAT
>URQW01000203.1 GCA_900550105.1 uncultured Pelosinus sp. | reverse complement strand
GTCAGTAGACGCCCCGGAATGATTCACCGCTTTAATTTTTTTATAATCATAATCGCCAATCTTCAGCGAAATATTCTTATCGAATTTATGAATCCAGGCAATCGAATAACCCTGAGCATTGCTATTAGGATAGGCGCTCATTTCTGTAGCATTATAATCCGTCATAACTGCCTGATCTTCCACGTAATAATAGCTGGCAGTCAAGGTATTTTTAGCATCTAATGTATACTTCAGCGACATTTGCATTGCCTGATTTTCAGTCTTAGCACTTGATTTCAAAAGTTCTGCCGAAATTCCCACTTTATCATTCACAGCTCTACTGCCATAAACGCTCACATAATTAACCGTACTATCTGCGAAAGCATAGCGTGATCGCGTATCACTCCCGTAAGAAGTTCTTGCCAACATCACCCCAAGAGAAGATTGTCCATCTGGCGCATAGGTCCCTTGCAATACATAAAAGTTATCATTCGAAAGATTGCCTTGATAGTTCGTCTTTGCACCAATAAAATTCAGATTCACTGCACCAACTTGTTTCGAAACAGACATAGCATAAGGTAAAGCATGACGGCCAATATACGTATTGTCATAAACAAGACCGCCGCCTAAAGTAAGGGCTTGCAACCCGAGCACATATTTATAACCAGCATTTTGATATTTGATACCGAAAGCATCTAAAGCACTATTCTCTTGCTTCGTATTGCAAAAATAGTCAGCTGAAAAGACGCCATAATTATTATTTAATCTCTGATAAGTAAACCGTGTATAAGCCGATACATTTTCTGCAACCGGAAGAGTCGCATTTAAGGTCAAAGTTGTTTTTATGCCAGTGCGACTCCGATTCCCTGGATTTTCATCATGCTGAGAACGAGCATGCACCACTAGATTTCCGTCAAATTGCACACCATCTGGTTGGGCGGCAGCAGCCGCTTGGTTCATAGCCAATAATAAAGTGAAAGTTGTAATTCCTAATATCTTTTGCTTCAAACGAAAATCCTCCTCAAGTATCGTTTCAAGATTATGCTAGTCCTTTTTCCATATGTACAATCTGTTCAGGCCCATCTTCTTCTAAGATAATCTTGAACCCCTGTTTTTTCCAAAAATTAAAACCGCCTGGCAAAAAATGATGTGTATGAAGGTAAACTTTTGTATAGTTTTGGTCACTTGCAAAAGATGACATAGTCTGTACCAATTGCGCACCAATCCCTTGGCGTCGAAAATTTTGTGATACATAGCAACGACCAAACTCAGCAGTTGTCGGTAAATGATACAAATTTTTCAATAAGGCAATTCGATCATTATACCTACATACAGCCCCGGTGCCAATCAATTCTCCTGTCGACAAAAAAGCTCCCCATAAATTACAATCTTCAGGTTGAATATAAGTGCGCTGCAAAGCTGCTACATCAGTCATATTTACACGTTTCCCCTTATGACAAAACAGTTCTACTAGCTGACTTTCCAAAAAGCTCTGTACCTTTAAAATTTCTTCCGCTAAAACTGGTCGTACTAAAATTTGCTTTTCTTCCACCCTTTAAACTCCCCCTGTACTAAATTGTTTAATATACTCATGCCGCCGCAATAAAAAAGCTCCTGCCAAAAGGGCAGGAGCTAGCGCAAAATCCTCTATACTGCTTAGGGCAAGAACAGAGCGCAATCACCTCCCCATCACTCGTGGGTGAGAAAAAATAAAACACTTCCTAATGAGATTAGGAAGTGTAAGCGCTCAAGTCATAGCCATAGCAAAAAAAGCAGCTAAGTTATTGTAGCAAAATCCCCTCCCTATCGTTCGTAGGTAAAAATGGTGATTATTGAACAGGCAGTTCTCCTGGCTCTGGATCATCGCGCCCTCAAACCTTCCCAGAACAATATGTTCCAGTGGCATATCTTGAGCTTGCTCCCCATTACAGTGGCGGGACCGCGCCGGTATTTCACCGGTCTTCCCTATTAAGCCTTGCGGCACCTATCCTAAAAATTATTTAATTAATTAATAAATTCTTTATTTTATAATAATAACAACATTAACCATTTTTGTCAAATTGATAAAAATAGTCCTAGCGTCCTTTTTATTACTAGAGGAAACTATCGCAAACAGGCTAGATTCCGCAGAACCTAGCCTGTTTCTTTTGCCTATATTATAACCTTGCTTAGCCGACTACAACAAGCGGAGTACCAGCCTGTACAGGATCGCCAGCTTTGACTAGAATTTCTTTTACCACGCCATCAGCGCTGGAAAGAACAGGATTATGCATTTTCATAGCTTCCATAACGATCAGTTCCTGACCATTTTTTACAGCATCGCCAACATTGACTTTAACACTAATAATTTTACCAGGCATAGGCGAAGCAACTTTCGTGCCAGGGCCGCCAGCCTTTGGAGCAGCTTTCGGTGCTGGTGCAGGAGCTGCTGCTACAGGAGCAGGAGCTGCTTTCGGTGCTGCTACAGGAGCTGCTGCTTTCGGAGCTGCAGGTGCTGCCACGCCGCCGATTTCTTCTACAGCAACTTCATAGGTCTGACCATTTACTGTAATTGAATAGTTTTTCATGATAAATCCCCCTTTGGTGTCATACAATCATTGTTTACTGCTCAAAAACCGTTCATAACATCCTGACGGCCAGCGGTTACCCACGCATCGCTGCCACGCCGAATACTTACGATAGTTACAGAAGCGCTACCAGAAATAGCGGCAATCGCTGCCGTAATCACGGCAACCAGCTCACTATCATCTTCTTGCTGTACAGAAGCCGTAGCAACTGCTGGAGTTGCAGGCGTTGCCACCATAGCTGCAGGAGTAGTCGGCTGATTCTGCTCTTCCTTTTTTTCTTGCGCTTCTGATGTTACTTTCCAAATATAGCAAACGATAAGAATCACAATCAAGGCTATAAAAAATGTCAACATGAGGTATTTCCTCCTTTAATTAGTGAACGCCTAGGAGCGCCAGCATGATACCACCGGAAATAGCCGTACCAAATACACCAGCAAGGTTTGGTCCCATAGCATGCATAATCAAGAAGTTGTATGGATTTTCTTTTAAAGCAACTACGTGAGCAACACGCGCTGCGATAGGTAC
>URQW01000202.1 GCA_900550105.1 uncultured Pelosinus sp. | reverse complement strand
GGTGCCAAACCTTCTCGCTTATGGCGATATTCAAAAGGTTTTATCTAATCTTTTACGCGAACGAGTTTCGATTCGAGATATGGTTACAATACTGGAAACACTTGCTGATTATGCGACTTTGACAAAAGACATGGAAGTTTTAACAGAGTACGTTCGTCATTCTTTGTCGCGACAAATTTGCAGCAGTTTTGTCATAAATAATACGCTGACTTGTTTGACTGTTGATCCGCAGTTAGAAAGTATAATCACTAATTCGGTGCAGCGAACAGAACAAGGTTCTTTTGTCGCTTTAGAGCCTCAGAAGATGCAAGAACTTATTAATAGTCTGACTGAAGAAATTCCTAAGCTTACGAACTTGGGATATCAACCCATTGTTTTGACAAGTCCCGGAGCTCGGCTCTATTTTAGGAAATTAACGGAACGGGCTGCGCCAAATTTGGTGGTATTATCGTATGCTGAGATTGATGCAAAAGTAGAAGTCCAAGCAGTAGGGATGGTGAGAGTATAATTGAAAGTGAAATCTTATACAGCCAGTTCTATGCAGGAAGCAATGGCACAGGTGAAAACAGAGTTAGGCCGTGATGCTGTTATACTTCATACTAGACGGTTTAAAAAAGGCGGTTTTTTGGGGTTTTTCGCCAAAGATATGGTCGAAGTTATGGCGGCAATTGAATCAAATGCTGTAAAAGCGGCAGATGTAAAATCGATTGTACCGATAAAACCCACTGAAGCGGAAACTAAGATAGTAGCAATGCAAGAAGAATTAGCTACGATGAAGAATCTTATGGAGCAAGTGCTAGATAAAGTTCCGCAAGGGGGAACAAAAGCTCCCACGGAAAATCCACTTTTTCCTTATTTGCAATTGCTTTTGAATAATGATGTAGATTTACCTATTGCCGAAGAACTGTTAAAAAATGTTCTAGTGAGTTCGACGCCATCTAAACAAGAACTGCAAATGGTAAAAAGACAGCTTTATCATAAAATTCACCAGTATTTTGCTAATATTAATGGGATCGAATTTCTTGACAATCAGTGCAAAGTTGTAGCGCTTATTGGTCCAACTGGTGTCGGTAAAACAACGACAATTGCAAAATTAGCTGCTAATTTTGCTTTAAAGCAAGGCTATAAAGTCGCACTTGTTACGGCTGATACATATCGGATTGCCGCAGTAGACCAGCTTAAAACGTATGCTGATATTATTGGCGTTCCCTTAGATATTGTGTATACGCCAGAAGAGCTAAAAGCAGCGATTAATCGGTATCGCGATAAAAATTTGGTTTTAGTAGATACCGCCGGAAGAAGTCCTTCGAATCAACAACATTTAGTTGAATTGCAAACACTACTTTCGGTAGACGCTTCGATTGAAAAACATTTGGTTTTGGGAACAAATACAAAATATCGCGATGCATTAGAGATTGTAAATAAGTTTTCAGCTTGTTCACCACAAAAGTTTTTGTTTACAAAAGCTGATGAATCTACGAATATAGGAACCATTTTTAATTTGTTGTATCATTTTCCGGCAAGACTGTCTTATATTACAACAGGACAGAATGTGCCTGATGATATTGAGTTAGCCGATCCGGCTAAATTAGCAAATCTTCTTTTAAAGGAATAGCCTATGAAAGATCAAGCAGAAAAACTGCGCCTTATGGCGAAAAACTCTTCGACAGCTTTGCCGCAGCCTCCTCGTGGCAAAATTATTAAACAACAGCAACTAGCAAAATCTCGTGTTATTACAGTGACAAGTGGTAAAGGCGGCGTAGGCAAAACTAATTTTACAATTAATTTAGCGTTGGCTTTAGCTGCTTATCAAAAAAAGGTTTTAGTGATTGATGCCGATCTTGGTATGGCTAATATTGATATTGTTTTAGGCTGTCATGTTCCTTATACGCTGATGCATCTTCTTTCTAGCGATATGGATGTAAACGATGTTATTACGGAGGGGCCGTGTGGAATTAAATTTTTATCAGGTGGTTCTGGGATTCATGAATTAGCGAACTTGTCAAACGAAGCGTTAGAAAGGCTTGTTCGTAAAATTACTCTTTTTGATAGCTGGGCTGATATTATATTGATTGATACAGGAGCTGGCATTCATCGTAATGTTATTAATTTTGTGATGGCTGCAGATGAAGTGATTTTAATTACAACACCGGAGCCAACGGCGATCACCGATGCGTATGCTATGGTTAAAACGATTGCCAGTCATCAAGTAACAGCACCGTTGCATTTAGTCGTGAATCGTGTTCTAGATGTTACAGAAGGACAATTTGTTTTTGATAAATTGGGTCATGTAGCTCAGAAATTTTTAAAAATTCCCCTAGCACAGTTAGGCTTTATTTATGAAGATCGCTCTATGATGGAAGCAGTGAAAAAACAAAAACCCCTTCTTTTGTCATATCCGAACTCAATCTCCTCTCAATGTATTGAAGAAATTGCTTATAAGATTACTTTAGAAGAAAAAATATTGGTGCCGAAAGGAATTCGCGGATTTTTTTCGAAGTTTTTAGATATATTGCGTTAAGTGGTTTTCATAGGGGGGATTTTTCATTAGTCATCAAATTTTACAAGTCAATCAACGGGTAGAAATTATTCTCGTGAGTGGGCGAGAAACCGAATATCATCGTAGTCGAATTGAGGAAGTAGGAAAGAATCAGTTAGTTTTAGCTATGCCGATGAAGCAGCAAATGCCAGTCATTCCTCTTTCAGGAACTTCTTTTTATGGCAGTATTTTAAATGAAACGGGACGTTATCAATTTAAGAGCGTTTACCAAGACAAAAGGCTACGTCCAATTCCTGTATGGCTTGTAACGATGCCGACAGAAATACAAAAGATACAGCAACGATCTTTTGTCCGTTTAGATATAGGAGTATCTGTTATAGTAAAGTGGCAGAATGAAGCCGGTGAACAAAGTGAACAAATGATTACCCGCGATCTTAGCGGTGGCGGTGTTTGTTTAATTGCATCAAAACCCTTTTTATTGCAAACAGAAGTGGTTTTGACGATAGATTTAGGCGATGGCGAACTGGTTATGGCAACAGGAACGGTTATCCGTGTACAAAAGCAAGTGGCGGAACGACCAATATTCTTGCTTGGTATCGCCTATGGCGAAATTATT
>URQW01000201.1 GCA_900550105.1 uncultured Pelosinus sp. | reverse complement strand
TAGATACAAATCAAATAGTAGTTTTTGGGGGTAATTAAAATGTCCTTCTGATTTCATGAGATATAATGCCAGGGCAGAAAAATTTTCTTTTTCTTCAATTGATTTTAGATAGTTTAATAGCATAATCAATTCCCCTTTCTTATAAAAATCAGTAAAAATAGTAAAATTACTTATACTTAAGGAGCTAGTTTTACTCTTTATTTTTATTATAATGAAGAAAAGCGCAATCTAAAAATAGAAAAAACAGCCTTTTAGTATAGGCTATTTTTATGGGTGGGAGCTTTATGGATATAAAACAGTTGAAATATTTTCAGGCCATTGTGGAAGAGAAAAATATTACGAAGGCAGCGCAACGTTTATTTATGACGCAGCCCTCGTTGAGTCAGCAAGTGAAAGCGTTGGAAACAGAGCTTGGCGTTAAGCTCTTTGAAAGAGGTAGCAGATCAGTTAGGGTGACTGCCGCTGGGGAACTATTACAGAAACGATCAGAAGTCATTTTAGAGTTTTTACGTGCAACTTCAGCAGACTTAAAAGCGTTGCAGAATGGCGAAGAGGGCACTTTGTCAATCGGAATGATTGCTTCAGCTGGGGTCACACTTTTGCCAAGCTTTTTTAAAAAATTCAACGAGAAATATCCGAAGGTAACATTTCGGTGTTATGAAGGAAATACACAAAGAATTTTAGATTTATTAAATCGAGGCATGATCGAAATTGCTCTAGTTCGCTCCAATTTTAATAAAATGAACTATGTATATATGACTTTACCGTCTGATCCAATGGTTGTTGTTTGCCGAAAGGACCAGGAAAGTACAGTGCTTTCACCAATTGAGCTTGAATATTTAAAGAATAAGCCTCTATTGCTTCACTCTAGTAACGAAACCATGATTGTGAAAAGTTGTAGACGCTATGGCTTTATACCTAATATTCTTTGCCGGGGTGATGATGTGAGATCTTTGCTTGTTTGGGCTGAGCAAGGCCTTGGTTATGCAGTGGTTCCCCGATCAGCATTAAAACTAATAGCAGTTTCTAACTTGCAATATTGGGAAGTCACAGATTCCTTGCTACGGATTGAACGATCCCTGATTTGGCTCGAAAAACGAGCCCTGTCTTTACCAGCAAGACGGTTTATTCAGCTCATGTTTCCGAGCGTTAAATTCGAATAAAGCTTTATAGAACAGGAACTGGCATTGGCTATTTTATATGGAGATACATTTTCGTGTTATAATAATAGGTAAAGGGGAGATGCAAGATGTTACAAAGAAAATATTGCCGATTATAAAATTACAGAATTTTACCCAACAAAATACGCTGCTGATTTCGGGAATTTTGTTGGCTAAGATATAGTTATACATTGAAAAATCGTAATTGATTGACAAGAGGACTTGTTTATGCTAGTCTAAACAAGAATTAAATAGCTTCGTTAGGTGAGGCTCCTAAATGAACATAAGCCACTGCCCAAAAATGTCGAGAGACGCCAATGGGTAGAACAGGTATTACCGGATTAAGGTTTTACATAATGTGGCTGAGCGTTTTTGTATTTTGCTCTACGTTATTTAGTGCTAAAACTCAACGAGTGGGGAAGGAATCTGTTTATTTATGTTGCTTAAAAAGCCTTCCATTAGGGAGGCTTTTATTCTATTTGCGCAATGAAAAGCAAAGCCTTCTTTTTAAAGAAGTGCTTTGCTTTTTCTGTAATAAGGAGGTGGACGACAATGGATGGCGAGAGTGGACCTAGGTTTAGCAAGAGAACGGTTTACCCAGGAAAAACAAAATATGATGATTTAATAAGTCGTCCAGTTCTTTTACAGTAGGGCGCAAGGAGGATACCATGCAAAACGGAAAAGTTATAAACGGCTCAATTGGCATAAATGTAAAAAGTCAGTGGGCCCAAAGGCTCATGACATTTTTGATGGTGATGGGACCCGGAATTATTGTAATGGTTGCGGATAATGATGCTGGCGCTGTATCGACGTATATACAGGCTGGGGCGAACTATGGACTGCATCTGATGTGGCTGTTAGTTTTATTACTGCCAATTACTTACTTTACGCAAGAAATGGTTGTTCGTTTAGGCATAGCTACAGGTCAGGGCCATGCTGCGATGATTTATAAGCGGTTTGGTAAATGGTGGGGCGCCTTTTCCTTATTTGATCTTTTACTCGTTAATTTTTTTACGTTAGTTACGGAATTTGCCGCTATTTATCTCGGGCTCGAAGGATTAGGTGTTAATCCTTTGTGGGGAGTGCCTGTCACAGCTATTGCTCTTATTGTTTTAGTACTTACGGGAAGTTATTTGCATTGGGAGCGAGCTACCATTGTTCTCTGCTTACTTGATCTATCCTGGGTGTTTTTGGCGAAAGTGGTGTCGCCTGGATGGACTGTAGTTGCTTACCATACGGTCATACCAACTTTGCCGCCAGGGCCGATTACATCTGATTATATTTTTTTAGTTATTGCAATTGTCGGAACAACGATTGCACCATGGCAGCTGTTCTTTCAGCAAAGTTGTATTGCTGATAAGAAATTGCGGTTTTCTGATTTAAAGCATGCTCGCGTTGATACCTTTATTGGTGCGTGCTGCACCATTTTTATTGCTGCTTGCATGATGATTGTGGGAAACTTTGCCTTAGAAAATGGGATTGCCTTTGAAGATCCAGCGAAAATGGCTATTGCGTTAGCGCCATTTCTGGGTGATCTTTTTAAAAATGGCTTACTCGTCTTAATGGTTAATGCCGCTGTATTAGGAGCAACGACCATTTCTCTTTCTAGTGCCTGGGCTTATGGCGAAGTGAAAGGTTTAGCCCATAGCTTACAAAAACCTTTTAGCGAGGCACCTGGTTTTTATCTAGTCTATGGCTTTTGTGTGTTGGCAGCGGCAGTCATTGTTTTAATCCCCAACGCACCTTTGCAAATGATCATTGTGAGTGTGCAGGTGTTAGCTGGCTTGATGCTTCCTTCGGCCATCGTATTTTTACAGCTGCTCTTAAATGACAAAGAACTCTTAGGTGAACAGTTTGTCAATAAACGTTGGAATAATTGTATTAACTGGCTGGTGATTTTTGTTCTATTTGGGTTGTCTTTAACTTTAGCAGTGCAAGTTATATTACCAGAATGGTTTAATTAGGAGGCCGATAAAATGATTTGTAAAGAAAATGACAATAATAATAATAGCTTTTATGTAGTTCATCCTTTATT
>URQW01000200.1 GCA_900550105.1 uncultured Pelosinus sp. | reverse complement strand
GATAAAGGGGTTATTGTGGCAGCAAGAGATATTCACATGACGCCAGCTGATGCTGAGAAATTCGGCGTAAAAGATAAAGACTGTGTGAAAGTTCGTTTCGGCGGCGACCGCGGCGTAATTTTCGAAAATGTTATTATTCGCGTGCGGGAAGATTTTGCACTAGAAATGCATATTGATACAGATGAA
The DNA here is from genome assembly GCA_900550105.1 of uncultured Pelosinus sp. GTDB lineage: Bacteria > Bacillota > Negativicutes > UMGS1260 > UMGS1260 > UMGS1260. The sequence continues at coordinate 3,019 of URQW01000200.1, read as the reverse complement.
GGTAACGCCGGACAAATCGCCAATGATGATTTAGGCGAAATTATTAAATAATTTGTCTGTTTTAGAAAGACTCTGCATAAAAGTGCAGAGTCTTTCTTTTTTGTCTTTACATGTTTACAACCCGCGCGATTATTGAACATTTTCTTTGTATACATTGTAAAATGAAGAGGAATTTATTAAAATTTGTGGAAGTGTTTTGCATAGAAAGAAACTACAAAAAAATTCACAATTTTTTTTCAAGGGAGGTATAGTTATGCCAAAACCTGTATTCTATGAAGAACGGTGCAAAGGCTGTGAACTATGTACCGCCGTTTGCCCGAAAAAAATTATTCAACTTTCTGACCGAATTAACAGTAAAGGGTATCGGCCTTCTATGTGCATTGATGAAAGTAAGTGTATTGGCTGTATGCTTTGTGCAAAAACCTGTCCTGATATGGTAATTGAAATTCACAAGTAAAGATAGGAGTGAATTACATTGGCTGAAAAGGTTCTAATGAAAGGGAATGAAGCAATTGGGGAAGCAGCAATCGTGGCCGGATGTCGTCATTATTTCGGCTATCCGATTACCCCCCAGACGGAATTAACAGAATATATGTCGCGGCGTATGCCTCAGGTAGAAGGGACTTTTCTTCAGGCGGAAAGTGAAATTGCCGCCATTAATATGGTTTATGGTGCTGCTGGCGCTGGCGCCAGAGCTATGACTTCTTCTTCCAGCCCGGGAATTAGCTTGAAAATGGAAGGCATATCTTATATAGCTGGGGCACAGCTTCCTTGCGTTATTGTCAATATGATGCGCGGCGGCCCAGGACTTGGCAGTATTCAACCTTCGCAGGCTGATTATTTTCAAGCGACAAAAGGCGGCGGTCATGGGGACTATCGTTTGATCGTGCTTGCGCCAAATTCAGTACAAGAGCTTGTGGATATGACAGTACTTGCTTTTGACTTAGCCGACCAATATCGTAATCCGGTTATGCTGCTTGGTGATGGTGCTTTGGGACAGATGATGGAACCGATCATATTCCCTGAAGCTATTAAGGAAACAGTGGCAAAACCTTGGGCTGCTGTTGGCATGCATAAACGAACAACTCCCAATGTAATTAACTCGCTATTTTTAAAGCCAGAACATTTGGAAGAACATAATCATTTATTACAGAATAGTTATCAAATGATTTCTACTAACGAAGTGCGTTATGAAAGCTTATATACAGAAGATGCCGATCTAATTATCGTAGCTTACGGTATTACATCGCGTATCGCCCGCTCGGCAATAGATACAGTTCGCGCCGAAGGCTATAAAGTAGGTTTATTCCGTCCGAGAACCTTATGGCCTTTCCCCAGTGAAGCATTAGGAGCATTAGCGCAAACGCCGAAAGCGTTCTTAACGCTAGAATTAAGCGCTGGACAAATGGTGGAAGACGTAAGGCTCGCTGTGAATGGAGCTCGTCCAGTCGCTTTTTACGGACGAACAGGAGGTATGATTATGTCACCGAAAGAAGTGGTGGCGGAAATCAAAAAACTTCTCAGTACTGTGGGGGGGAAATAAAATGGCTGAAGTTCTCTTTAAAAGACCGGAATCACTTCTGGATGTACCTTTTCACTATTGCCCCGGCTGCCATCATGGTATCATTCACCGTCTAGTTGGTGAGGTTATTGATGAGCTAAAAATTCGAGAAAACACGATTGGCGTAGCCCCAGTGGGATGTTCTGTGTTAGCTTACGAATATTTTAATATAGATATGCTGGAAGCAGCTCATGGTCGCGCACCTGCTGTTGCTACCGGTGTAAAACGAGTTCATCCTGATGCTGTTGTATTTACTTATCAAGGTGACGGCGATCTGGCTGCTATTGGTTGTGCTGAAATTGTTCATGCTGCAGCACGTGGTGAGAAAATCACAACTATTTTTGTTAATAACGCAATTTATGGCATGACCGGAGGACAAATGGCGCCAACCACTTTGATTGATCAGGTGACAAATACTTCGCCTTATGGCCGTTCTTTAGCTAATACAGGAAATCCTATTCGAGTATCGGAAATGCTTTCGACTCTAGATGGCGCTGTCTACATTGCCAGAGTAGCTGTCAATAATCCCGCGAATATGGCCAAAGCCAAAGCTGCAATTAAAACCGCTTTTGAACATCAGCTTAAGGGCGATGGCTTCGCTATGGTAGAAGTTCTGTCTACTTGTCCAACGAACTGGCGTATGACTCCGCTAAAGGCCTCCAAGTGGTTAGAAGAAAACATGATGAAAGTCTTTCCTTTAGGTGTTTATAAGGAGGTGAAAGAATGATGTCCCATGATATGATTATGGCTGGTTTTGGCGGACAAGGCGTCCTGTTAATGGGTCAGCTTATGACGTACGCTGGCATGATTGAAAATCGTGAAGTTTCTTGGATTCCTTCTTATGGACCGGAAATGCGCGGCGGCACTGCAAACTGTTCTGTTATTATCCGTAATGAAAAAGTCGGCTCGCCGATCGTTACTGAGCCGAATGTGCTTGTAGCCATGAATTTACCTTCTTTAGATAAATTTGAGCCGCAGCTTCAGTCAGGTGGTATTTTAATCATAAACAGTTCTTTAATTGAAAAAGAAGCTTCCCGTCAGGATATTAAGGTTTATAAAATTCCGGCGAATGAGCTTGCGCAGGAAATTGGGAATCCAAAAGTAGCAAATATGATCGTTTTGGGTGCAATTGTAAAAGCTTCCGGAGCCGTTGCTCCTGAATCAGTTCTAGGTGCTTTTGCCAAAATGTTTGCTAAAAAACCGGAGCTTTTAGAAATTAACAAAATTGCTTTAGAAAAAGGCGCCGAATATATTGGCAAGCAAATGGTATAATTAATAAATTTTTATAAAGCTATTTCAATGATTCTATTTTACTAGACATTGAAATAGCTTTAATTTTTGGCAGGGATTTTAAAACTCTTCAGCGAAACTATAGCAAGATATAATATTGCCTAAAGTAAAGGTGGAGAACGTTTGAGCAACGATATGTTAAAACAAATGATTGAATTAATTATTGCC
>URQW01000199.1 GCA_900550105.1 uncultured Pelosinus sp. | reverse complement strand
CGCGGGGTGGAGCAGCTGGCAGCTCGTCGGGCTCATAACCCGAAGGTCACAGGTTCAAGTCCTGTCCCCGCAACCATTTAAACTATAAAACAAGCCCCTGTGTTTAACAGGGGCTTGTTTTATAGTTTCTAGCAGGAAAGTTGCCTTAACTCTTGAATTTTTATGTATATAGTATTTTTAGTCGCTGTATTTTCGTATATTCAAGGAAGATTGCGATGCTCGTGGTTGTGGAGCGGAGGGCGAATTTATGAAGAATAATAAAACTTGTATGTTGCTCCTAGAAAGTATGCAGCGAGATTTGTGCGATTTTAAAGAGCGGTGTCGTGCTGATGTTCATTTAACAAATAAGATGACTTCTGTTATGGAATTTTTATCACAATTGAGCGATGTGAAAGAACAGGAAGGGCAGCAACAAAAAATAAGTAATGGCTCTTCGGCTGAGTGTGACAATGTTTTAGGACTTTTAGAAATTTCTGAAACGAATGAGGTTGCTGCACAAATTCTTGATAAAGCGGTACAATTATTTCAAGCATCTCATGGATTTTTCTTTTTTTGGGAAAAACGTCGAGAATTTATTTTGAAACAAGGTTTTGGGTTCTTTCGACAGTTCACAGGACGGTCAGTTCGAGTTAATGAAGGATTTATCGGTGAAATCTGGCATACGGGACAGCCCTTTTTTGTAGAGGATTATTCTGTATGGGAGAAGCGGATTTTTACAGTCGATTTTAAGACGATCATTGGTGTTCCTTTGCTTATAGATGGAAAGATACAAGGGGTTTTAGGACTGGCTTTTGATGAAGTTCGCATTGAAATGGCTAATTATGGCTTATTATGGCTAGCTCGTTTTGCCGAAGTAGCTAGTATTGCCTTTGCTAATACCTTGGTATGTTCTAAGGATCTTGATATGGCTGGGGATATTGCCGCATGGGCTGTTGTACAGGAAGAAATACGACAGGTTGCAGCGGCGTTGGAGCAAAGCTCGGGTGTTACGATTATTACTGACTTAGATAGTTGTGTTACTTATGCCAGTTCTCATTTTAAGCAATTGACAAAAGCGGTAAATGGTGAAACCTATTGCGAAGAATTGTATCAGGCTATACTAGAGACTGTTTCACAGGGCGAAAAATGGCATGGAGAAGTTTATAATTGGAAAAAAGATGGTCAACGCCATTGGGCCTTGATTTCCATTTCACCTATCAGTACTGAGCAGGGCCATAGGGCCTATGCTTTGGAAGTAGAGCAAGATATTACTGAACAACATGTATTTGAAGAAATATTACAGACTGAGCCCTTTGAATTTACCAACATTTTAGAAAAAATTAGAATACAACAGCAGGAATTTCTAAATCTGAAACATATCAAGAAACATTCGCGATTTTATTGGGGTTTAGATGATTTTTCTATGCTGCAACAATATTTGGAGCGTATTGTTGCTATAATCCATATTTTTCAGGCGTTGCATGAATTTTCTTTACGAGAAAAAATGATATTACTGCAAACAAAAGCGGACGCAATTACAGAACTAATCAAGAAGCAGAAGCTTGATTATGGCTTGGTTGATTTAGATATGACTTTGGCGGAAACGGATCAACGTTTAAATCATGTGGTAAATATTGTACGAGCTTTGAAGCTTTTTGCTAGAGCCGAACAAGAAGAAACTTTGTCGGAGTATCAAATAAATGAAGGGGTAAAGGCGGCGTTAAGTGTCGTTGCACATGAGATTCAAGCTGTGGCTGATCTTGTTGTTGAATTGGGAAGTGTGCCTTCCTTGTACGCCAGAGAACGCCAGATTAATCAGGCGATTTTTCATCTTTTAACGAATGCTGCGCAGGCTATTGCTTGTCAAAAGTCTGAAAAAAAGGGATCTATTCGTATTCGAACTTATGAAGAATCCGGGTGGGTTTGTTGTTCCATTCATGATTCTGGGATTGGTATCGATGAGACTGTTTTAAAGGAAATTTTTAATCCGTTTTATACAACCAAGTTAACAAAAACAGAAATTGGTCTGGGGCTTAGTATTTCACGTGATATTATTGTTAATAAACATCAGGGACGATTACTTGTTACGAGCGAACCGGGGAGTGGTAGCAGCTTTGTAATTCAATTGCCTTATACGCTAGAATAGTTAAAAGACAAGATGGTGGGAGGAAAAGCTGTGAAGCGATTAATCTGTTATTTTCGAGATACTCATATTATGAGCCAGAAATCACGAGAGTTTTTGCGCTATATCGGACCGGGAATATTGGTAACGGTAGGATTTATTGACCCTGGCAATTGGGCTGCCAATATGGCGGCAGGTGCTGATTACGGTTATGCATTATTATGGATGGTTACTATATCAACAATTATGCTGATTTTTTTGCAGCATAATGTGGCTCATTTGGGGATTGTTACAGGACTTTGTCTATCGGAAGCCGCCACGATATATTTAAGGCCATGGATATCACGATCCTTGCTGATTTCCGCTGTTGGCGCCTCTATTGCTACAAGTCTAGCTGAAATTTTAGGTGGCGCCATTGCGATACATATTTTATTTCATCTGCCCATAAAGGTTGCCGCTGTACTTTCAGCTCTTTTATGCGGCTGGCTGCTTTGGTCTAATTCTTATAAAAAACTAGAAACACTTATTATTGGCTTTGTTTCAATTATTGGCTTTTCTTTTTTGTTTGAAGTAAGCTTGGTAAATCTTGATTGGCCGCAGGCTGCTGTGGGCTGGGTAACACCAGCTGTTCCCGAAGGGGCTATGACTGTAGTTATGAGCGTTTTAGGTGCCGTTGTTATGCCTCATAATTTGTTTTTACATTCGGAAATTATTCAGAGCCGACAATGGAACTTGGCAGATCGAGCTGTAATTAAAAGACAGCTTCGTTATGAATTTATTGATACGCTAGCCTCGATGGGCATTGGTTGGGCAATTAATAGTGCCATGATTTTGATTGCTGCAGCTGTTTTTTTTACAAATCACGTGGAAGTCACTGAATTAGAGCAAGCTCAGGAAATGTTGAAGCCTCTTTTAGGGAATCATGCGGCCATTATTTTTGCTGTAGCTCTCTTGTTTTCAGGCATTGCCTCTACGACTACAGCTGGTATGGCTGGCGGAAGTATTTTTGCCGGGATTTTTAAGGAACCCTACGATATAAAAGATCGTCATTCCTGGCTAGGTGTTTTGTTGACCTACGGCTTTGCTGTACTCATCATTCTTTTTATTTAC
>URQW01000198.1 GCA_900550105.1 uncultured Pelosinus sp. | reverse complement strand
TATGGCTTTTGCCCTCTGCTATGTAGCTACGGCGTTTTTTGGTCGCGGCACCGATATTTGGATTCCTTTCTTAGGAACCGATCTCGACTTTGGACCGTTTTATTACGTACTTATTTTTTTAGTGCTGGTAGGAACGACCAATGCCGTAAATTTAACGGATGGGCTTGATGGGCTAGCTGCCGGAACGACAGTAATAGCAGCGGCTGCTTACGCTTTTATCTGCTATTATTTTTTCGAAATATCCCTGGCCGCGTTTGCTTTGGCCGTAGCTGGCGCTTGTCTCGGCTTTTTAAAGTATAATGCGCATCCGGCAAAAGTGTTTATGGGCGATACGGGGTCTCTGGCCTTAGGCGGAGCTTTGGCGGCTATGGCTGTCATGACAAAAACCGAGTTTTTGCTTGTTCTAGTGGGCGGTGTATACGTAATTGAAACACTTTCCGTGATGATTCAAGTCGCTTCCTTTAAAACTACGGGTCGTCGTGTGTTTAAGATGAGCCCGATTCACCATCATTTTGAGTTGTCTGGCTGGTCTGAGCAGAAAGTAGTAACCGTTTTTTGGACGGCAGGGCTTATTTTTAGTGTAATTGCCTTAACTATATTGCTTTTAAGTCAAGGAGGTAAATAACAATGGATTTTAAGGATAAGAAAGTAATTGTGCTCGGTTCAGGAATCAGTGGTATCTCTGTAGCGCAAGTTTTACATCATCAGGGCGCTCATGTAACCTTAAGCGATAGCAGCCCTTTGGAAAAATTAAAGAAAGATCCTACTTTTTTACAAGAGTTAGGCATCAAACTTGCCATTGGCAATCAAGAGGAAGCGCTGTTAGATGATGTAGACTTTGTCGTTATTTCACCAGGCGTATCTATCTATATTCCTTTTGTAGCGGCAGCACAAAAGCGGCAGATTCCTGTGTTAAGCGAAGTGGAAATTGCCTACCAGCTTTGTCCGGCGCCGATTCTGGCGATTACAGGTACGAATGGTAAAACAACGACAACGACTCTCATTGGCGAAATGCTAAAAAAACATAAGCAAGAAGTGGTTGTAGGGGGAAACATCGGTCAGGCCCTGTCGGCTGAAGTTGAAGGAATTAGTAAAGAAGGCCTTGTTGTAGCTGAAATCTCAAGCTTTCAGATGGAAGCGGCTAAAGATTTTAAGCCCCATATAGCGGCCATTTTAAATGTTACGCCAGATCATATCGATCGTCATAAAACGATGGATAATTATATTGCCATGAAAGAAAAACTCTTTGCCAATCAAAGCGACAAAGATTTCTTGGTCTTAAATTATGATGATCCGATTGTGCGCAAGATGGCTGATAAAGCGAAAGGGCAAGTTTGCTTTTTTAGTCGCAAGGAAATTTTATCACAGGGGATTTATGTAAAAAATAATCAGATGCATATTTCCTGGCAGGGGCAAGAACTGCAGTTTTGCTCGCTGTCGGTCTTGAAAATTCCCGGCGCCCATAATGTAGAAAATGTTTTAGCTGCGACTGCTGTTTCTTATTTGGCGGGTGTTTCGATTGGCGATATTGTGGATGTACTAGAAAGCTTCGAAGGGGTAGAGCATCGCATTGAGCCTGTAGTGACAATTCAAGGCGTTCCTTACTACAATGATTCGAAAGCGACAAATCCAGAATCGTCTATAAAAGCGCTAGAAGCTTTTGACGGCCATATTATTTTACTGGCAGGCGGTCGTGATAAAAATACAGATCTTACAGAATTTATGACCTTAATTAAAGAAAAGGTAGAGCATTTGATTCTGCTCGGAGAAGCTAAGGATCGCTTTAAAGCGGCTGCTGTGGCGCAGGGTATTTCCTCCATTCATGAAGCTGGTTCTTTTGCAGAAGCTGTAGATTTAGCGCATAAAATTGCTCGTCCGCCGCATATTGTATTATTATCACCTGCCTGTGCTAGCTATGATATGTTTAAAAGCTATGAAGAAAGAGGCAGGGTCTTTAAGGAGCTTGTACGCTCCAAACAATAAGGAGGACGGTCTCTTTGGTCACTCGACACAAATCGCCTGACGGGATTCTGTTTTTTTCTGTTATCGCTTTACTCGCTATGGGAATTGTTATGGTTTATAGTTCTAGCGCCATTTCGGCCTATGCCAATTTTCATGACAGTTATTATTTCTTAAAGCGACAGATTATCTGGGCTTTTTTGGGACTTGTGATGCTTGTTTTTACCATGAACATAGAGTATCATAATTGGCGCAAATTAGCGGTGCCTTTGCTGGTTGTGACCATTTTGCTGCTGGTTTTGGTGCTTGTTCCTGGGTTGGGCCGCGTCGTCAATGGCGCACGACGCTGGCTCGGTTTTGGTTCGGTCTATCTACAACCTTCAGAAATAGCAAAACTCAGTATGGTTTTCTTTTGCGCTCATAGTTTAACAAAGGTGCAAGATAAAATAAGTAGTTTTCGCCACGGACTTTTAGGGCAATTACTGATTTTACTGCTTGTTTTTGGGTTAATTCTAAAAGAACCGGATCTTGGCACAGCTCTTTCCATTGGCGGAACGGTTTTTATTCTACTGTTTGCCGCTGGGGCAAAGCTGTCCCATCTTGTTTCACTAGGAATTACTGGGGTAGCTGGAATTATTACAGCTATATTGCTTGAGCCTTATCGCTTAAAACGCCTTTTAGCTTTTAGCGATCCCTGGGCTGATCCATTAAATACGGGATATCATATTATTCAATCCTTGTATGCAATCGGTTCAGGCGGTTTATTTGGCGTAGGCCTTGGGCGCAGTCGGGAAAAATTTTTATATTTGCCGGAGCCTCATACTGACTTTATTTTTGCCATTTTAGGCGAAGAGTTGGGATTTATCGGTACGGTTACTGTACTCGTCTTGTTCTTTTTATTTGCCTGGCGTGGCTTTCGTATTGCTATGGCCGCACCAGATTTGTATGGGAGTCTGCTTGCTGCCGGCCTTACGACGATGATTGTCTTACAGGCGCTAATGAATATGGCGGTTGTTACAGCATCCATGCCTGTCACTGGGATTCCACTTCCGTTTATTAGTTTTGGCGGGTCAGCGTTGATTTTCACGTTGGCTGGCGTTGGGGTTTTACTAAATATATCAAGATATGTCAGCTTGTGAGCTGGAGGTTATAGTATGCGTATTATCTTATCAGGCGGTGGGACAGGCGGTCATATTTATCCGGCTGTTACGATTGCCAAAGCTCTTGAGGAACGGCTGGCAGAGCGCGGTGAGTCTTGCGAAATTTTATTT
>URQW01000197.1 GCA_900550105.1 uncultured Pelosinus sp. | reverse complement strand
TTATACGCGTACGGTCGAACGAGCGCTGCATCGGGCAAAACTGCCTATGGCTTATTCAGAAGGCTTCAATCCGCATATGAAATTTTCTTTTGCATCCGCTCTCGCTGTGGGAACGACAAGCAGCGGCGAGTATCTTGATATTGAATTAACGAAAGAGTTACCGTTACGAGATGTTGTTGCTGCTTTGCAAAACGCTTTGCCGCGCGGCATTTCTCTCCTTCAAGGAAAGGCGATGAAGCCGCCCGTGCGGGCCCTTATGGCTGTCGTTAATTTGGCTGTTTATGATATCGTTATTCCGTCTTCCGTAGACCTAGATTTTCCTTGGGAAGCAGCACAGCAAGCGGTAGAAGCTTTTACGAAAGATCCTATTGTTTTTTATACGAAGCTAAAGAATAAAGGGCCCGCCAAGGAGATAGACTTAAAAGAATTTATTGCCGCAAAGCCACGCTTAACAAGGGAAGCGGACAAGGTGATTTTAACACTAGCACTCCATATTAAACCGACTGGCAGCGTAAAAGCGGAAGAGGTTTTAGCTGCGCTAATTGCTCAGTACGGTTTTCCAGCTGAAGAAAAACAAGCATTAATTCATCGTCAGGGACTCTTTATTTTGGACAAGGGCCAGAAACTGACCCCTTTAGATTTGTAAAGGAGGTGAAGGACCTGTGAAAAAGCAGATCCTTGTGGATATTTGGCCGGAAGAAACGCGTATGGCCCTACTGGAAGCCGGACAACTGGCGGAAGCGGTGATTGAAAGAGTTTCTTTTAGTCATCTTGTGGGCAATGTATATAAGGGAAAAGTGAAGAATGTCTTACCAGGCATGCAGGCGGCTTTTATTGATATTGGCCGTGAAAAAAACGCTTTTCTCTATGTAGGTGAACCAAATAAGGCGCCGCAAGAATACGGCAGCCGGGTTTTAAAGCCTACAGTCGGTCAAGATCTTTTGATTCAAATCTTAAAAGATGAAATTGGGACGAAAGGGCCGCGGGCGACAACTCATATTTCGTTGCCAGGGCGTTATGTAGTACTGATGCCGACGGTTTCTTATATCGGAATATCCCGTCGCATTGAAGATGCGGCAGAAAAAGAACGGCTACGGGGACTGGCAGAGCAATTAAAACCTGCTGACATGGGGCTTATTGTTCGAACCGTAGCAGCAGGTCAAAGTGAAGCCGTACTTGCCAAAGATATTGCCTATTTGACGAGTTTGTGGCATGCAATTTCGGCGCGGGCTAAAATTACTAAGTCACCGGCGCTGTTGTATCACGACGCGGATCTCGTGATTCGTCTGGTGCGGGATTCCCTTGATGACACAATTGAAGCCTTTGTAGTGAACCACAAGCAGGCTTATGAACGAGTCATTGATCTTGTTCGATTTATGTCGCCCAATTTACTGGATCGAATTCACTATCACGAAGGCAATCAGAGTCTGTTTAACGTCTATGGTGTTGAAGAGTCCATGGAACGAATCGGGCAAAGAACTGTAGAATTGCCGTCAGGCGGTTATATTGTCATTGATAAGACGGAAGCTCTTACTGTAATTGATGTAAATACCGGTCGATTTATTGGACGGACAAGTTTAGCCGATACAGTGTTGACAACGAATTTAGAAGCGGCGGCGGAAATTGCCAGGCAGCTAAGGCTGCGTGATATTGGCGGCATTATTATTATTGATTTTATTGATATGGATAAGACCGAAGATCAGCAACAAGTTCTTAGTGCGTTAGAGCAGCATTTAAAGCAAGATCGGACCAAGACGAATATTTTAGGTCTGACGCAGCTAGGCCTTGTGGAAATGACCCGAAAAAAGACGCGGCAGAATGTGGAATCGACGTTGTTTACGCCTTGTCCTTGCTGCAAGGGCCGTGGCCGCATTCCTTCGCCGGAAACAGTGGCGCTTCGCATTAAGCGGAAATTGCGTAATTTGGCTGCACAATCTGTTTTAGCGGGAAATGTGAGAATTCAAGTTCATCCAGCGGTAGCAGCCATCTTATCAGAAAAAGAAGCCTTAACTGAACTGGAGACGGCGATTTGTCGCAAAGTTTTGCTGGAAACGGTAGATTCTTTTGATTTTGCTTCCTTTTCGCTCCTTTATGATGAAACGTAGACTTTTGTTTGACAAGAAAAGGGGCTTGTGTTAAAATTTAATTCTGTAGACGGCTGTTTTGTAGTCGTTCTTCCTAAACCGCTCGACAAAGGTTATAAATCCGTTAAGGTACCCTACTCGGCGAGTCGAATATAAGGGAGGTGTAATGGATGTACGCAATTATCAAAACTGGTGGCAAGCAGTATCGCGTTGCTGAAGGTGATGTTGTAACAATTGAAAAATTGGACGTAGCTGCAGGCGAAACTGTTGCTTTTGATTCTGTTTTAACAGTTGTTAAAGAAGGCGAAGTTTTGATCGGCAAACCTTTCGTAGCTGGTGCAAAAGTATCGGCTAAAGTTGTTGATCATGGCAAAGATAAAAAGATTCTTGTTTTCAAATACAAAGCAAAATCAAACTATCGTCGTCGTCAAGGTCATCGTCAACCTTTTACTAAGGTTGTTATTGAAAAGATTGAAGCATAATGATTTCGATAGAAATATTTTATTTAGCTGGTCAAATCAAACGATTTTCTGTAGCGGGGCATGCTAATGTAGCGACTCGCGGGAAAGATATTGTTTGTGCCGGTGTATCGGCTTTAACGCAGTCAGCCGTACTTGGACTTATGAATCACTTGGAGCGCGAGCTTGATTTGCAAGTGGCGGAAGGGCAGCTTGACTGTACTTTACGAGAAGTTCCTGATGATCTGACAGAAGCGGTTTGCCAGACTATGCTTTTGGGATTGAAAGAAATTGCAAAAATTTCTCCCAAAAGTGTTCGAATTATAGAACACAGGAGGTGAAGACATGTTTACTTTTGACTTACAGTTATTTGCTCATAAAAAAGGGGTAGGTAGTACCCGTAATGGTCGTGACAGTGAAGCAAAACGCTTGGGTGTAAAACGTCAGGCTGGTGAAGTTGTTACGGCAGGAAGCATTCTCGTTCGTCAAAGAGGAACTCATTTCTACCCTGGTAAGAATGTGGGAATCGGCAGCGATGATACGCTTTATTCATTGATTGAAGGAAAAGTTGCTTTTGAACGCAAAGGCCGCTTGAATAGACAAGTCAGTGTCTACAAAGTGGAAGAAGCAATCTAATACTTAAAAAAGCGCCTGCAACGTCTCTGGTTACAGGCGTTTTTTAATAATAAAA
>URQW01000196.1 GCA_900550105.1 uncultured Pelosinus sp. | reverse complement strand
GAATTCACATTCTGCTCTTCTCTTTCATTCTCAAGGGGTTCTTGATTCGAAGCTAAGTCTTTTTTTATTTCTTCACTATTTGCAATAAGACTTTTAAAAGTTCGTTTGACCCACAAGGTAAGAACCAGCCCGAGAGAAGCAAAAAACAATAAAGAGATAGAGGATCGAAACAAAATAGCCATAGGTCGCACTTGCTGGGAAAAGGCACAAAAAGCAGTAAGAACTGATGCAACTGCTGCAAGTGCTAAGGCTGGAATAAATTGATTCACACCATTGCAACTCCTCTCTATAGCTCCTTCTCTCCTTTATCAATTGTTTTTACTCGATACATACCTGTATCAAGTTTTATTTCTACAGTACGTCCGTAATTTCCTCCAGTATCTTCAGCAACTAATCGAATTGCTAGCTTTTTCAAAACAACTTTTACTGCCTCGGAGTTACGTTCACCGACGCGCATAATGTCTGTCGCATTAGTAAAAGTAAACATTTGTGCACCACCAGCAATTTTCGCTGTAATTCGACTGCGAGAGGCGCCGCTTTTGATCATTTCTTCTAACATTAGCGGAATTGCCGTATCAGCGAATTTGGCTGGATTTTCTGTAGAACGAGCTTGGGTACTATCTGGAAGCATAATGTGGGCAAGACCGCCAATTTTAGTAATAGGGTCATATAACGCAATTCCTACACAGGAACCTAGCCCATAGCTGATAATACTGGCTGGATTGGAACCGATTTTATAATCAGCCATTCCGACTTTAATCAATTCAGCCATTATTCCTTCACCCCTATTGCCGAAAGAATCGTGCTCAAGGATCCGGGATCGGGAATCAAAAAGAAGTGGCCTTTTACACCTTCGAATTCAGTCGTAAATTCCGTTTCAATAACGAGGGCATGATCTCCCATTTGACCAATTTGGCTCAAAATAACACTCAAAATAGCGCCAGCCATATCAATTGCCAAAGCGGGAATAGATGGTAAAAGTGTCAATTTTGTAAAAAAGGATAAAGCATTCAGGTAAGCGCCTGCTAAAATATTGCCAATTTCCATCAAAGCCGATTCATCCATGGAGTTCAATGAAGTTGTATAGCCTTGCTCACGTCCCATCAACATGTCTACGAGATAAAACGCACTATCACGTGGCAGCAAGAACAAAATACTGCCTGGCGCCGGACCAAATACACGCAAATACACGCCAGCTACCATAGCATCAGGACCGCCAACAACATCGGGAACATCGCCAAGAGGAAGAATGGAAACTTGCGGCACAGTCATGTCAATTTTGCGATTAATAATCTGCGATAAGGCAGTGGCGGCATTACCAGCTCCTACATTGCCAATTTCTCGCAAAGCATCAAGCTGCATAGTTGACAACTTTAAAATTTCTTCAGACAAGATTTCCACCTCATTACTTGCGTATTCACTAACCTACTTTAGCATTTTCTTGATTCATACCAATAATCGCTTCTAAATTCAATAAGATCAGCAGACGATTATCAAGCTTGCCAACACCATCTAGATAATTCGCTGCTACGTCAGTAACAACAGACTGGGAAGACTCAATATTCTCATGAGAAATCGCCATAACTTCCGATACAGCATCAACAATTAAGCCAACAGTAATTTCTTGTATTTTTACAATCACAATACGTGTATCATCAGTAAACTCGCCAGCTTGTAGACTCAGACGACGCTTCAAATCAAGAACGGGAAGAACACTCCCTCTTAGATTCATCACGCCGCGAATATAGTCAGGAGTATAAGGTACACGAGTGATATCGGTCATGCGCTTAATCTCCTGAACTTGCAAAATACTAATGGCATATTCTTCTCTGCCTAATTTAAAAACAACAAGTTGAAGTTCATTTTCCGTAAACGTCTGTTCTGCCATTTTTTGCACCTCCCTTATTGCATTAATGAGCCGACATCTAAGATCAAGGCAACTTGGCCGTTCCCTAAAATAGTAGCGCCAGCAATTACTTTAATTCCTGCAAGCAATTTACCTAAAGATTTAATAACAATTTCCTGCTGACCAATCAGCGTATCGACAATAATACCAGCACGACGGTCGCCTAAATGAACAATAACAACGAAAAGTTCTTCCTGTTCATTTTTTTCTTTGGTTGGAACTTCTAAAGATTCCGCCAAACGAACAATTGGAATAATCTGGCCGCGCAGTAAAATAACTTCTTGATTTTGTACTGTTTTGATATCGTCATGAGTAATATTAATCGTACTATCAATAGCCCCTAACGGAATTGCATAAATTTCTTCACTAACATTGACTAACAGTGCTTGAATAATCGCTAATGTCAAAGGCAAACGAATTTTAAACTTACTACCTTCGCCTACTTTTGTTTCCACATCAACCATGCCGCCAAGCGACTCTATTTTCGTTTTAACAACATCCATACCAACACCGCGTCCAGATACGTCTGTCAGTACTTCTGCTGTTGAAAACCCAGGATAAAAAACCATACGAACTGCTTCATTAGGATCCATTTTATCAACATCAGCTTGCGTAACTAGGCCCTTTTCTACGGCCTTACGCTTAATCACTTCTGGATTAATTCCCTTGCCATCGTCTTCAACCATAATAATTACATTATTGCCCTCATGGCTGGCAATCAAACGAACTTCGCCTACCGGATTTTTCCCCTGAGCTTCCCGTTCCTCTGGATGCTCAATTCCATGATCGATGGAGTTACGGAGCAAATGGACAAGAGGATCGCCAATTTCGTCAATAACCGTACGATCAAGTTCTGTTTCTTCCCCTTGAATAATCAAATTAATTTCTTTATTTAACTCATGGGATAAATCGCGAACCATACGAGGAAACCGATTAAAAACTTGGCCAACTGGCACCATACGGACTTTCATAACAACATTCTGCAAATCTGTTGTTACACGATCCATTTGTTCAATCGTTTCGACAAGATCTGTTAATTTATGCGTGATTCCAATTTGTTCAAGACGTGTTTTATTAATAACAAGTTCGCCTACTAAATTCAATAAGCTATCTAATTTATCAATATCGACACGAACTGACTGGCCACTTTTGAGTTTTTGTGAATTATCATTTCCTTTAGGCGCACCAGCTGGCTTTTTAGGTGCTGGTGCAGCATTTTGCGGAGTACTAGCACTCGTAGCGGCTGCCACTGGAGCCGCTTTGACTTCAGGTACTTTCATTTCGCATACCAAAACTTGCGCAGTGTCAACTTCCGAAATATTTAAAACAGTTTGTTGTATCTTGTCAGCTTCATTGCCAGTTACAAGAAATACCTGGAAAGAAAGTTCAAAATTTTA
>URQW01000195.1 GCA_900550105.1 uncultured Pelosinus sp. | reverse complement strand
TAATAATAAAATATTAATGCGTGATGAATCAACTACAGGTGCTGTAGGATTACTTGAAGCAGTAGCAGTCACTGGGGAATCTAAAAAGCGATGAATCGTCTGATAGGCTGCATGGACGGCACTGCCTAGTATAACGACAAAAATCAGCAATAATAAGTAAACGCGCCCCCAACGAATTTTACGCCGCGGCTGCCTTGATAAAGATTTACGCATCGTTGCTCTTCTAGACCTCTCCTTCAATCTGCGCCTTGCAAAGGTGCAATTTCTTCCAATAATTCGTTACGCGCTAAAATCGTATTTTCATGAATCCAGGCGTCATGTTCAATTAAAAAAATTAAGGAATGGTTCATCGCCGCCAAAACCGCGGCATCAAGCCCGCGTTCTACTTTCTTACGCAGTTTATCTACGCCGGAATATTTTCGATTTGGTTCAATACAGTCTGCCAAATAAATAATCTTGTCAAGTTTTGTCATATGGGGCATGCCTGTTGTATGAACAGAGATTGCCCGGGCAATAACCGGATCTGTCACTTTGAGCTCTGCTGCAATCAAAGCGGCACCGACAGGAGAATGAAGTAAAATCGGACTTTTTCGATCAGCAGCACTAATCACTATACCAAAAGCCTCTGCTTTTTGCAATAGGTCCCGAGCAGGTATTTCGCGAGCATAATCATGGAGCAGACCAGCTAGAGCCGCAGCCTGTTCATCAACATCAAATTTTTTCGCTAAAAATAGTGCAGTATCTCGTACGCCGAGCGAATGACGAAACCGTTTGGGCGACAGTCTTTCCTTAAGCAGGGCTTCATATTTTTCCATTAACAAATAAGTTCACCTCGTGTTTGTATTTCGCTAACGGTCGTAAATATCCTGCCATTATAAAAGCCTCCTTACAAGTAAGGAGGCTGCCTTCTCATCCCTGGCGGGGTTTTGCTTCATTTACAACAATTTGTCGTCCGGAAAAATCAGAGCCGTTCATCGCGTCAACCATATTAGAAGCATCATCTGTTGATACTTCCACAAAGCCAAAGCCGCGTGAGCGTCCTGTCTCTTTGTCAGTAATGATTCGGCTGGAAATTACAGCCCCATGAGGACGAAAAGCGTCTGCCAGAATTCCCTCAGTAGTAGACCATGGCAGATTTCCTACATAAAGAGTTGTGGTTCCCATAAAGCGTCACCTCTCTTTCGCAAAAGGTCAAAACTTAGTACCTTCACATTATTGACTTTTTTGCCAAGATTCATGCCTACCTTTATTTCCCTAAGAAACTACTACTTCTCATATAAACGATTATATATTATGTACTGACGCACTGGATCAGGCACAATATAGCGCAGTGAGAGTCCTTGTTCCATTCTCTGGCGAATTTCTGTAGAAGAAATGGCCAACTCTGGCGTAGCCAACTGATGAATTCGGCTTTGCAATTCTACTGGAAAATGTGTCAAAGTATCGCTTAGAGAATAAATCGTTCCAGGCCTTGCCGCGGCAACGAAATGACAAAGCCTTAGTAATTCTTCGGCATGACTCCAAGTATGAAGCTCCACCAAAGAATCTGCGCCAATTATAAAATAAAATTCTGCTCGCTCACCGTATTCAGCGACAAACTGACGCAATGTATCAATCGTAAAGGACGGGCCGCTTCGTTCCAGCTCCATAGTTGATACCATAAAGTAGGGATTTGACTCCACCGCTAATTGGGTCATAAACAATCGATCACTTGCCGAAGTAATCTCACTGCCTAGCTTATGCGGCGGCGATCCTGCCGGAATAAAAATGACTTTTTCTAAATCAAACTGATTGCGTACCGCCTCAGCCGTCACTAGGTGACCCATATGAATCGGATCAAAAGTTCCTCCCATCAATCCAATTCGCTGCTTTGGCCTATTCATAGCTGCGTTCCTCCCTGACGTCCTATACACCAAATAATCGAAATAAATAAAAGCAAAGAACCATGACAAAGACGATAATAAGCCCTGCCTTTAAATAATCAAGGCCATCGCGACGACCTTTACCATAGATAAAATAATCCCAAAGCGCAGCAGTCTTCTGCCATTTTCTCATGGAGTCGCCCGATTCTTAACAGACTCCGTAACAAGAATTTCATCGCCTTTTTCAACGCCACTGGTAATCTCGGCCATCCGATCAGAGATCAGCCCCACTTTAACCGCTTGATTGACAGGTTGCCCCTTTACAATCATCTGGACATAAAAAATGCCGTTATTTTCTTTCAACGCAGCTTTGGGAACAAGCAAGACATTTTCTTTGGTTCCTGCTAAAAACGAAATTGTTGCCGCCATCCCAGGCCGCAGTACTTCCTGAATAGGATCTACCGTAATTAAAACAGTGTAATAGACCTTTTCATCACGCAGCTCCGCTTTGGCCAAAACACGATTTACCGTTCCCGCAAAAGTCTGCTGTCCTAAATCATTAACTGAAAAAGAAACTTCCTGGCCAGGAAAAATTTTGCTAATTTCTTTTTCCTCAACCTTCGCTTCTACTTCCAGTTCTGATAAGTCGGCAATCGTCACTAATGCCAGCAAATTCTCTTGCCCTGGCAAAATGCTTTGGCCAGCAGCAATCGGTTTACCGATGACCATGCCATTTACCGGCGAAGAGACTGTAGCCTGCTGCAAAGCTCCCACAGCTAAATCATAGGTTTTCTGGGCCGTATCGCGCTCCAACTGAGCAGCCGCAAATTGCTGCGCGGAAACGGATCCGTCTTTCACTAAACTGCTCATCTGCTCGAGCTTTTGAACGGCTTCCTGCAGTTTCTGTTGATGCTCCTGTACCTGTTTTGCCAAAAGACTATCATCAAGCTTCAATAATATCTGGCCTTCTTTGACAAAATCATTTTCTTTAACAGCTACTTCTTTGACTACGCCAGCGCTTTTTGCATAAACTCGTGTAGTATCGCGCGCATAAAGGGCGCCAGAAGCCTTTACATAAGAATGAATTGTTCCCTGCTCTACTCGTACGACCTGAACAGTTACGCTTGGCTTATTGCGCTCTTGATAATAGGAATAAGCAGCCTTCGCAAGAACAAGAACAACAAGCAAAGCTATAATCCAGTATTTTTTTCGCTTAATCTGCTCCATCTTGTCTCGCCTCCTAGTAAAGTTTACTGCCCCAACTTAGTTTGTAATACCTGCCAAATTGATTTTTTTTCAAAACCCTTGCGCCAAGAAGCAACGCCAGCCAATTTATACTCATCGACTAAAGCAGCCTTTAAGCCGATAGATCGTTCCTCTTCCAGCCAAATTCGATAGCGCTTTCCTTCTCGTTCATATTCTGTATAATATTGACTTTCTTTTTC
>URQW01000194.1 GCA_900550105.1 uncultured Pelosinus sp. | reverse complement strand
AAAGCGCTGCTTGAATTGCTGAAAGTGAAAAGCATCTACGATATTTCCATACCGGAGCTTGCGGAGGCTGCCGATATAAGCCGGGCAACTTTTTATTTACACTATAAGACACCTTATGAATTATTAGTTCAACTAGAAAAAAAGTTGCTAGATAACATCATTCTAGAGTATAAAAATCACGATATTTTAGACCAGTATGATTTTTTGCTATCGCTTTACAAGTTCTTAGCTGATAATAGTGAGTTACTCACAATTTTAATGAATCCCAATACAGGTAGTAGTTTTTGGGAGCGGATTAGTGGGGCCGTTAAAGAGGAATATGGGCTTTTATGGGCACAGCAGCTAGAGTATTTGACAGAGCAGGAGCGCCATTATTGCGGCGCTTTTATAATCGACGGCTATATTTCTGTTTTAAAAACTTGGCTGCGCGGCGGTATGAAGGAAACTCCGGCACAAATGGTGGAATTATCTCGCCGGTTTCAATATAGGATCATTCCACCGGAATAAATAATGCAATCATGTATAGAGAATAGATAATTTAGCACGATTGGAGGAAAAATGTTAAATAAAAAAATATTGATTACATTTGCCATTATCGGCTTATTAATTTCTGCTGGTTGTGGCACATCAGTCAAAAGTGATTTAGACGAATACTTAAAATTTCAACAGGGTATGAGTGTTGAAGTAGCGCCAATGATGGCTGATTTCAACAGTAAAGTCAACCAAATCATGTCCAATCGTCTAGTGATTGACAATAAAGAAGAAAAAGTCAAGACACTAAACGATATCGTGCAAAAATTCACGGTATTAGCAGAAAAACAAAAAGCTTATAAACCAAAAACTAAGGAAGTACAAGAGGTTCATAATAAAGCCATAAAGCAAGTGGATATGACTTTGGAAGAATTGAATAAAATTATGCAGGCTGTGCAATCAGATACGTTCGATCAGACAACCATTAATGATATCAATAAAAAACGACAAGAATTGCAACAAGTTGCCAAAGAATATAAAGAGGATATAAAAAACCTACAAGAGAAAAATAAATAAAATACAAGTGTTTAGAGCAAAAGAATATGTTTTTAAGCTACAATATGCTCTAAAAGTGACAGCTATGTTTTTTACCGAGAATGATTTCAATTTGATTGTTAAGAAGTAAGTATTGTAAAAAGCGACATCTAAAACTCAGATGTCGCTTTTTTACAATACTCAAAATGGAAAAAAAGCTAAAATATTGATAGGAGTACCAAAACCTTTTGACGTATCCTATCGTTTGCTCTTGCTAGCAAGGGGAATTAGGCGAGACGGCAGAATAAAATATATAACAAACTTGTGAGGGAGAAGCGACAAGAAATGATTAGCTTACAATGCAAAAAAATTGCTTGGCTGATAGCTAGGGTGTTGCTGGCTATGTTTTGCTTTCTGCCTTTAACACAAGCGGCGCCGGAAATAAACACTCCTTTGATGGGAAAAATGATCTTATCTTTTCACGGTTACAAAATCACAGCGTACGATGTAAATGTGAAAGTACATGAAAATAATGCTTTAGACGTTACTGAACGGATTACGGCTCAGTTTGATGAGCCAAAGCACGGCATTTACAGGACTATTCCGCTTATTCATAAAATGCAGCGGCTTATACAACAAGAGAATATAACATATGTTCAAAAAAATAAGATAAGCAATATTTCTGTAACTGATGGTAGCACTGGTCAAGAGATTCCTGTCGATAAGGAAACAAAATCAGGTTTGGTGCTTAAAATCGGTGAGAACGGTAAGACCGTCATAGGAGAAAAAACCTATGTTATTCAGTATCGCTATGAGCTTGGTGATGATGGGACCAAAGCGTTTGATGAACTATATTATTATTTAATCGGCGATCAATGGGATACTCAGATTGGCAATATTACTTTTACCATTGAAATGCCTAAGGCTTTCGATCCTAACGCAATCCGGTTTATGCTAGGCAGTGCCGAAACGGGTATACTGGTACCTTTTGAGGTAAAAGGAAATACCATTACAGGTAGAGTGGAAGATGTATTGGGCAATGGACGAGGGCTGACGGTCAGGATAGATTTGCCCGAGGGATATTTTAATAGTGTGGAAGCAAAAGGGGAATGGATTTGGCTGGGAGTTCCGGCGGGGCTGACAATATGCTGCCTGCTTTTATATTTCTTGTTCGGACGCAACCCGAAATTGCAGACAGATGCTAACTACTTTGCTGGGCTAACGTTAAATCCGGCTGAGGTTGGCTATCTTCTAGGTGGTGACTCTAAGAATAAAGGAAGGATGGCACTTATTATCCACTGGGCTAATCAAGGCTATCTCGCATTGGAAGCTGACACACAGGATAGTCTTAGACTGATCAAGCTCAAAGATGCCGATGATCAACTGAAATCCTATGAACAAATCATGTTTAATGCTTTGTTTGCAAACGGGAACAGCGTTACTCCGAATGCGGTAAAAGACCAGTTTATCGGCGTGATGAATAAGGTGGCCAGCGGTGTTAAAGATTCTTTTGATGATCCTTCTGGGCAAATTTATACGTCGGTAAGTGCTAAGTCACGAATAGTTTGTTACTTGTCTGTGATTGTATGTTTGGCATTGTTTTCTGTGAGAATGGTCAATGATTTTTACTCATGGACCGATTATTTTCTGATTCCTGTTGTGATGCTTGCTTTTTCTCTTCTCATTTTTCCTTTTGTAATCGGTATTGATTATTTTATCCGCAAAAACGGCGTAGGTTCGCCAAGAGGGATAATCGCCAATAGTATTTGTTTTTTATTGGCGCTAGGTTTGTTGTTAGGGCTAGCTCAGTTCGCTGATACACTTGATAGCGTAACTTATGTTGTTATTTTAGCGATAGGAGTATGCGGTTTTGCCGCGGCATTTACCAGGCAGCGCACTTCGGCGGGAAATCGGCTGCTAGGACAGGTTATTGCTTTAAAGCGGCAGATAGAAACGATGGCTCAAGCAAAGGGGAATGAATCTAACCGATTTTATCCCTTACTGCCCTACGCGTTCGCTTTTGGTTTGGAGAAAAAATGGGCTCACGCTTTCGAAAATCTGGAATTTGAACCTCCTCAATGGTTTCGTGGCCGACTGATCAATCTATTTTCCACTTTATATTTTACAAATTTGGTGAGTGAGAACATGAACACGTTTGAAAGTAGCATGACTTATTACGATTCTTCCAGCGGCGACGGTGGCGGAGGCAGTGGTGGTTCTGGCGGCGGAGGCGGCAGCTGGTAACAGGGAGGATGAAGATCACAATGCAATAACCAAAATACTGCTTACTGGAAAAGCAAAAACTCCCCATTTAATCGGTTGAGTTTGAGTCAAAATTGCTGAGCAGGTATTTTACAACGGTTCGCATATTGTCATAGAGAATAGTTTTGGTAATACACCAAAGAATGGCTTTGAGTTCACGAC
>URQW01000193.1 GCA_900550105.1 uncultured Pelosinus sp. | reverse complement strand
CGACCCTCGCCTTGGCAAGGCGATGCTCTACCACTGAGCTACTTCCGCACAATTTTTTCTGACGACTTTTTTATTATAGCTATAAAGCTACACTTTGTCAACATAATGTTGAAAAAAAGTATCTAATTGGCTGCACCTCTAGTAGATTGGCCGAATAAAAATAAATAACCCAGCTTAAAGGCAAAACCAAAGGAGTGGTTCTTCTTGTTCTTTTGCTTAAATAAAGATTGTCATCTCGTGGTCGGTCAGCGGCGCGGCGCCATCTATAACGTCAAATCTGGCAAGGTTCATTCTATTAGCCCTGCCGCCGTATCGCTCTTAACAGGTAGTGAAGGCTCATCTCAAACTATGGTTTTATCTGCGGACTTACTAAAAGAAAACGAACTCCAGTTTCTTGACCATCTCATTTCACTGGGCCTCGGCTCCTTTTACTATCAGCAGCCTGCCCTCGACCAGCCAAGCACGAAGCCAGTTCAGGCGCAAACTCTTGATTTTATCTGGCTAGAACTAACGGGAATGTGCAATAATCGCTGTTTGCACTGCTATGCCGATAGTTCACCCGAAACAATCACAGAACTTCCGCTCAATTGTTGTGAACAAATATTAAGAGAGGCTTTTGCAGCCGGCGCTCGTTCCGTTCAATTGATTGGCGGTGAGCCCTTGCTTTATCCCCACTGGCGCGAACTAGCTCTGTATGCTAAAGAACTCGGCTTTGAAATAATTGAAATATTTACAAACGCTACGCTAATTACGGAAAAAGAGATTGCTTTTATCCAAGAACATAAGTTGCAAATCGCCACAACACTCTATAGCGATAAAGCTGCTATTCATGATCTAATTACTCAAAACCCAGGCAGTTTTGAACAAACTCTCGCCGCAATAAAGAGCTTACTAGCCGCCCATGTGCCCCTACGTATTGCCTCTATCTTAATGAAACAGAATGAAACAGAGGGAGAAAATATTATGAAGCTTTGTGCCAGCCTTGGCTTACCCCCCTCGCCACCTGACGTAATTCGCCCGACAGGCCGCGGCAATGATCAAACTATACGCCCGAACCATCTCACAACGCCGCCTATTCAGCCGCCGTTTTTTACGGACCCCTTAGCTTTTAGCCGCAACCAATCTTACCATAGCTGTCTAGCCGGAAAAGTAGCTATTACCGCCACAGGTGATGTAATTCCCTGTATTTTTGCTCGTGAACAAATTTTAGGCAATATCCATTCAGAATCCCTCTCATCGATACTTGCTGGCGAAAAACTACAATCCTGTTGGCGTCTCACCAAAGACAAAATTGAAAAATGCTGCGGCTGCGAATACCGCTATGCCTGCCATGACTGCCGCCCACTAGCGCAAGCTACAGCTGCCACTCCCCATTGGCTTGCCGCACCTAAGAACTGCCTATACAACCCCGCATTGGGGATTTGGGAGGAGAAATAAATGTCTGACGAACGAGATTTTTGGCAAGAAGGCGAACTGGAAATTGAAGATCTAAAAGAACTAGATGATCGTTTTGAATCGCCTGCTGATTTCTATGATGAACCGCTTCGCATCTGTTATCCCCACAATTGCTATCCCCGGCCTTGTTACCCCCGTTCTTGTTATCCGCGCCGCCCTTGTTACCCTAATACCTACTGTTTCCCCAACACACCTTGTTCACCCAATACCTATTGCTATCCGAACCGCTACTGTTCACCACGGATGACTTGCTGGCCGAATCACGGCTGCAATCCTCGCTATTGCTACCCCAACAGCTGCTATCCCAGACGTTAAATACAGATACAGGAAAATGCACCAGCTGAGCTGGTGCATTTTTCAAGAAAAAGTAAGAGATTGGTAGCGAATGCGTTAAAAGAAATGTCATAGGAACCTTTTAGGCTAAAATGCTTCTTATTTGCGAATAAATAATAGCAAATCCGTCTAAAACAAAGCTTTCATTCTACAGCAGGCCTTGTATAATTAAGTTCTGAGTTATATTTTTCTTGGAGGATGATTCACTTATGATGCACTTTTTGCGTCGCCTGCTTATTGGTCGACCACTGCACAATCAAGAAATGGTGCATGAAAAAATGCCAAAATGGAAGGCCTTGGCAATCTTCTCTTCTGACGCCTTGTCTTCCGTGGCATACGGGCCAGAACAGATTATGTTGATCTTAGCTTTGCCTGGCATGATGGCTTACGGCTTCATCGGGCCCGTATCTATCGCTATTTTAGTCTTACTAGCAATCGTAACATTATCCTATGTCCAAGTGGCAAAAGCCAATCCTGGCGGCGGCGGCTCCTATTCCGTAGCGATCCATAATCTTGGCGAATGGCCGGCTCTTACCGCAGCGGCAGCGCTCTTTGCCGATTATACGCTAACTGTAGCCGTAAGTGTTTCAGCCGGAACAGCGGCCATCATTTCTGCCTTTCCGGAACTTTCAGCCCACGAAATTTCAATTGACTTATTTGTATTATTTTTTATTCTCATGCTTGTGAATCTTCGGGGAGTCCGTGAATCTTCCAGTGCCTTCGTCATTCCGACTTACGCCTTCATTATGGGTATTTTTATTTTAATTGGCGCTGGCATCTGGCAATCTCTTTCCGGCCTTGGCCCAACAATTCCGCCAGAATCCTTGGAAAGACAGCTCAACTTCCCTGTATTTTATTTGCTACTACGAGCCTTTGCTAACGGCTGTAGTTCGATGACTGGTTTAGAGGCTATTTCCAACGGCGTTCCGATGTTTAAAGAGCCTGAAGTAAAAAATTCCGCTAAAACGACGTATTGGATGTCACTGATTCTTGGTGTCATGTTTCTTGGAATTTCTTATTTATTAATGCATTTTCATATCCTACCCCTTGATGACGTAACCGCTTTATCACAGATTGCGGAAAAAACCTTTGGGCGCGGCTTTTTCTACTATTATATTCAAATTACAACGATGCTCGTTCTTTATCTTGCTGCGAATACTTCCTTTAATGGTCTGCCGCCACTGTTATCGATTCTCGCTAAAGATGGCTACATGCCCCGCTATCTGGGAACACGCGGTGAAAGGCTCAGTTTCAGCAATGGCATTATTCTGTTAAGCATCGTAGCTGGCCTGCTTATTGTCATCTTTAATGGCAATACAGAAGATCTGATTTCACTTTATGCTATCGGCGTATTTCTCTCCTTTACCATTGCGCAAAGCGGCATGGTCGTTCATTGGAAACATGAACAGGACTCCGGCTGGATTGTGAGAGCTATTTTAAATGCCTTTGGCGCCATAATCACCGGTATCGTCGTACTGATTATCTTAGTGACAAAATTCTTCTATGGCGCCTGGATGGTCATTGTGTTTATTCCGATCATGATGTTCGTCTTCAAAAAAATTCGTCACCATTACAATGATATGGCAGAACAGCTTCATTTGCCTTCTAATGAAATTGAATAAATTTTCAATACGCATATCGGAAA
>URQW01000192.1 GCA_900550105.1 uncultured Pelosinus sp. | reverse complement strand
ACCGACAACATCGGCGCCTGTAAATCCGTAGGAAAGCCAGGGTAAGGCAGCGTTTTTACATCGATCCCGCTAAGCATTCCTGCCTGCAAGCGAATCGAGTCGGAATAATAGGAAATTCGAGCGCCTAGTTCGCGCAGTTTATCAATCACAGAAAATAAATAGGAATGATGAATATTTGTCACTTCTACATCGCCTTGCGTAACGGCTCCCGCTAACAACAACGTGCCTGCTTCAATGCGATCCGGCATAATCCGATGCTCAGCCCCATGCAGCTTGGTCACACCGTCAATGGCAATGCTATCAGTGCCAGCGCCACTCACCTTGGCGCCCATAGAATTTAAAAATCGTTCTAGGTCGACAATTTCCGGCTCGCGCGCTGCATTATGCAAAATCGTTGTTCCTTTAGCCAACACAGCAGCCATCATGGCATTTTCGGTAGCGCCTACGCTGGGAAAGTCAAAGGTAATCTCATTGCCCTTAAGCTGGTCGGCCTTCGCATCAATAAAACCACAGGATTCTTCAATCTGCGCGCCCAAATGCTCTAAAGCCTTTAAATGCAAATTGATTGGGCGCGGACCAATGGCACAGCCCCCTGGATAAGACAAGCGAACTCGGCGAAACCGTGCTAAGAGCGGTCCCATCAAAAAGACCGACGCTCGCATCTCACGCATGAGCAACTCCGGAATTTCCGTTTTACTGACCGAATAGGTGTCAATGAGCATCTTGGCGCCATCGCGAACGATCTTAGCGCCAAGTAGTTCCATAATTTTTTGCATCATCGCAATATCACGCAAATTAGGAACCTGATAAAGTACGGATTTTCCTTCACACAAGAGAGCGGCTGCCATAATCGGCAATGTTGCATTTTTAGCGCCGCTTACAGCAATCCTGCCGCTTAATTGTACTTCTCCTGTGACGATAAATTTCTCCATCGTCTCCCCTCCCGGAAAAAGTACAACCACCCTTTTTAAATCTAACCGGTTTTTAAGGAACTAATTTTTCTACAAGTTCTTCACCGGCTTTATAAATATTGCCTGCTCCCATAGTCATGACAAGATCGCCTGGTTCTACAATCTCAGCTAAATAACGAGCTACTTTTTGCCAATCAGCAATATAGACAACAGAGCGCTTTGTCTGTTGTTCCACTTGTGCTTTGATTGTTTCGCCGCTTATGCCAGGAATTGGCTCTTCGCCAGCAGCGTATATATCCGTTAAAATTAATACGTCGGCAGGTCCAAATGCAGCGCCAAATTGCTCCTGCAGCAGCTGCGTCCGTGAATAGCGATGGGGCTGGAACACACAAATAAGCCGTTTAGGCTCTGTTTGCCGCGCGGCTAAGAGTGTCGTTGTAATTTCCGTCGGATGATGGGCATAATCATCGACAATCCAAATCCCGCCAGTTCTCGCTTTGGTCTGGAAACGCCGTTTCGCACCGCGAAATTCTGCAAGTCCTGCAGCAATTTGCTCGAAAGTAAGACCTAGCTTCAGCCCTACGGCAACAGCTGCCAGCGAATTATAAACATTATGACGGCCTGGTACATTCAAAGTAATGGTTCCCAAATAAGCCTCTTGTTCATAAACATCATAATGAGTTGTCGCACCTTGCGTGCGAATATTTTTTGCCATCATATCGGCCTTCTGTTCAATCCCATAGCTAATAATGGGACGCTCGATTCCAGCTGCTAGCGCACGAATATGAGCATTATCAAAACACAACACTGCCAGGCCTTCTTCTTTCGGAAGACGCAGCATGAATTGACGGAAAGCTTCTAAAATATTCTCCATGGTACCGTAATAATCCATATGGTCATTTTCAATATTCGTCACTACAGCAATTTTAGGGGACAATTTCAAAAAAGATCCATCGCTTTCATCCGCTTCAGCTACTAACGAAGCACCCTGCCCCAGCTTGGCATTGCCGCCTATGTATTCCAACTCGCCGCCGATCAAAATAGTGGGATCTAGGCCCGCTTTTTCAACCATTAGGCCAATCATCGATGTAGTCGTTGTTTTGCCATGGGCGCCAGCAACAGCAATCCCATAACGAGATTTCATCAAAAATGCTACAATTTCAGAACGATGGAAAATCGGAATTTTCCGTTCAGAAGCTGCCACAACTTCCGGGTTTGTTTGTGCAATCGCTGTAGATACAACAATCGCGTCTACCGAGGCAACATGTTCTTCTTTATGGTCGGTATGGACAATAGCTCCTAGCTTAACTAATTTTTCAGTAGTCGACGATTGACTTATATCAGAGCCGGAAACCGTATAGCCAAGCTGCAGCAAAACTGTAGCAATAGCGCTCATCCCCGAACCGCCAATTCCTACAAAGTGTATTTTCTTTAACGATGTGAGCAAAATTTTATCCCCTTTCCTACGCGCTGTCAGATACCTTATAATATGCTCTTTTACTTAGAGCCGTTCCGACCTCTACCCGTTAGCTGCAATGCCTCATCGGCAATGACATAGGCTGCCTGCGGCCGTCCTAACTCTTTGCTTTTTTGCGCCATAAGAGCAAGTTTGTTTGGTTCAGCAAACAACGCGTCTACTGCCTTAAGCAGTTTTTCTCCCGATAACTCCTTATCGCGAATCACCACAGCAGCGCCACGTTTTTCTAAAATTCGTGCGTTAAACTCTTGATGATTTTCAGCGGCATAAGGATAGGGAACTAAAATAGCCGGAATTCCCTTCGCTGTAAGTTCTGCAAGACCAATAGCGCCAGCACGAAAAATCGCTAAATCAGCACAAGCAAGAGCTTCCGGCATATTGTGCAAATAGGGCACGACCTTAATATTTCCAGTTCCTTCCGTGCCTATGCCTTTTTCTGCTAAAATTCCAGCTATGTTATTATACTCGCTCTGACCTGTTACGTGCAAGATTTGCTTGTCCTTATCGTGCTGCAGCGCTTCATGTAACGCAAGCACAGCAAGATTAATCGTACGAGCGCCACGACTGCCGCCAGAAACTAAAATCGTTTTTTTCTGTGGATCAAGACCTAAAGAGCGATAAGCGGCCTCACGGTCAGCCGTCAGGACATTCGGACGAATGGGATTTCCTGTAACAAAAACCTTTGAAGAATGATTAAATGATGCCGCCGCTTCCTCATAACCTACAGCAACGCGATCAACAAATCGCGATAAAATCTTATTCGTAACACCGCCGACGACATTTTGCTCCTGAATCAATGTGGGCTTTTGGAGCAGCGCCCCAGCCAGCAAGACTGGTCCGCAAACATAACCGCCCGTACCTATAATCATATCGGCGCCAAAACGACGAATCAGCTTCGCAGCAGCCACAACACTATACATCGCTTTAGCAGCCACCGTCAGGTTATGCAGCGACAACCGCCGTTCAAAACCTGCTACTTCAATTGTCGCAAGTTCATAGCCCTCCTGAGGAATAATATTAGATTCTAACCCTCGTTTTGTGCCGATAAATAA
>URQW01000191.1 GCA_900550105.1 uncultured Pelosinus sp. | reverse complement strand
AGGTCATTTCACAGTCGCCGGAAGCTGGAAGTGTTGTAAAGGAACAAAGAACGATTAATTTGATTGTCAGTCGTGGTGGGGAAATTGCTACAGTTCCTGATTTACGCGGCTTAAATCGTAAAGATGCGGAAGCCGCGCTCAGAAATGCCGGTCTTAAAGTCGGACGGGTTGATGAGCAGAGTTCTTCCGAGGTGCCGGCTGATGCAGTTATCAGTCAGAATCCGCGACCACCGGCACAAGTCGCTAAGGGAACAGCAGTGGATCTTGTAGTCAATAAAAGTGCTGTCAAAAAAGTGACATTGCCTGATTTTAAGGGCGCTCTGCTTTCCACTGTGACAGCGCAGCTGGAAAATCTTAAATTAAAGGCTGGCTCAGTGACTGAGACGGTCAGTGATAAATATCCTGCTGGTACGATTTTGGAACAGAGACCTGCCGCAGGTGCTGAAATTGCGGAAGGAACTGCCGTTGATTTTACTGTTGCGAAAGGCGGCGGAGGCGGTGGGGTAAAACACGGAAGTCTGTCGGTGACTGTGCCGGAAGGGCCAGCACGCCAGACGGTTCAAATTGTTGTTACCGATAGCAATGGACGGCGCGTTGTCTATGAAAATGTTCATAAACCAGGCGATAAGATTGAAAAGCAGTTAGAAGGAACCGGAACAGTTCGGGTTCAGCTTTATATTAATGGTAGCTTGTCACAGGAACAAAATTTATAAGGAGAGATGCTGGTGCTCAGAAGATATCTATGGTAATGACAGGTGTTGTTGTAAAGGCTTATGGCGACTATTACAGTGTCCAGACAAATCAAAAGGTAATTTTATGTACAGTGAAGGGACGAATGAAACAAGAACGGTTTACCTTAGTTGTCGGCGATCAAGTAGATTATAAGGTAACAGGGGAAGGCAAGGGAATCATCGAGAAAATTCATCCCCGCACTTCGCTATTAAAGCGTCCGCTTGTTGCTAATATCAGTCAAGTTGTCGTAACCTTTGCCTGTTGTAATCCTGACTATTCCCTTGATTTGATTGATCGTTTCTTAGTTCTTGTGGAATCGAGTGCACTGCAGCCTATTCTTTGCTTTAATAAAGTGGATCTAGCTGACCGCGATGAGATGGAAGCCGTAGCAGAAATTTATCGCCGTATCGGTTATAAAGTGTTTTTTACCGATGCAAAATCCGAAGCAGGAATTAGCGAATTACGTGCTTTGCTTGATGGTGAAATCACTGTCTTTTCAGGACCAAGCGGTGCCGGAAAGTCTACGTTGCTTAATGCCATTGAATCAGGCTTACTGCTTAAAACGGGGCAGGTAAGTGATAAAATTGGTCGGGGACGCCATACAACGCGTCACGCAGAACTGCTTCCGTTGAAGTCAGGCGGCTTTGTTGTTGATACACCAGGATTTTCCTTTACGGAAATCACTTTGCCGGAGGATACTGTGAAAACCTGCTTTCCCGAGTTTTATGAGTTACCACAAGCATGTAAATTTAGTTCCTGTCTTCATGATAAAGAGCCGCAGTGTCAAGTGAAGGAAGCTGTGGCTCAAGGCAGAATTTCGTCGAGCCGCTATGAAAACTATGTGACAATTCTGCATGAAGCGCAGGCTAATAAGAAGGGATATGGAAAATGAGTACAATAAAAGTAGCTCCTTCAATTTTATCGGCAGATTTTTCTCAGCTTGGCGCTGAAGTAGCGAAGCTGGAGGAAGTGGGAGCCGACTATATTCACATTGATGTTATGGATGGTCATTTTGTTCCGAATTTGACCTTTGGGGCGCCTGTTGTGGCTGCTATTCGTTCTTTTACTAAGCTGCCTTTTGATGTGCATTTGATGGTAGAAAAGCCTGAGGAATATGTAATTCCTTTTGCGAAAGCTGGCGCCGATATTCTAACAGTTCATGCCGAAGCGACAGTGCATCTTCATAAGCTCTTACAGGAAATCCATAAAGAAAATATGAAAACAGGTGTTTCGCTGAACCCGGCAACGCCGCTTTCCCTGATTGAAGAGGTTTTGCCAGATATTGATATGGTATTATTAATGAGTGTAAATCCTGGTTTTGGCGGTCAGGCCTTTATTCCAGCAGTAACCGATAAGATTGCACGTTTGCGCCGCATGATTGAAGAGCGGGATCTCAAAACGGAAATTGAAGTCGATGGTGGCATCAGCCCTGCTAATGCCAATATTGTTACTGCAGCAGGCGCTACGGTTTTAGTCGCTGGATCAGCTGTTTTTTCCGCGAAAGATCAAGCAGCAGTGATTCGCGCTTTAAAAGGCTGCTAAATTTCTTAACGGTGATATGTTCCTGTTTACTATTTATAAAATGAAAAACGCTTAAATCCCTTGGAATGTAAAGGATTTAAGCGTTTTTGTTTTTGAGTTTATCTTGATACTATTATAAATTAAACACGCAATATTTTGAAAGGTTTGACATATATTGTGATAAATGGTATACTAATTATGAAATGTAAAATGATGTATAATGAAAATTGCATAGTTTGGGATAGGTGCCCGCAAGGGCTTAATAGGGAAGTCCGGTGAAGTACCGGCGCGGTCCCGCCACTGTAATAGGGAGTGAGTCCAAAAAAATACCACTGAGACAAACGTCTTGGGAAGGTTTGGATAAACTATGATCTAGAGCCAGGAGAACTGCCTATTTTATAATCACCGCTATACCTGCGAGCGACGGGGAGGGGATTTGGATAATTGACAGATGCTTTTTAGCAAACATTTTAATTATTTTTCAAATCTCTTGACTTTACGTCAGGAGATTTTTTTGTGTGTTTTACCAAATGTACAGTCTCTTGTGTAAATTATGAAAATATTATGGAGGTATCGTGACCATTTTTGCTGCAGCAATGAGTAGTGATAATAAAAAATTTCTCAGCTTGGCTGTTCCATTGATTATTTCTTCCATTTCAACACCACTCCTTGGCGTAGTTGATACGGCTGTCATGGGGCGATTCCCTCAGGCGGCTTATATTGGCGGCGTAGCAATTGCTACTTTGATTTTCAATACTATGTATTGGCTGCTTGGCTTTCTTAGGATTAGTACTTCTGGGTTTAGTGCGCAGGCTAGTGGGACAGGAGATAAAAAGACTATTACCTCTGCGCTGTTGCGGCCTATGGCGATTGCTTTTATTTTGGGCGTACTACTTGTAGTCTTGCAGTATCCAATCAAAATTGCCGCTTTTATGCTAGTGACACCGAGTGATTCTGTTAGGACATTAGCAGAAACCTATTATGATATTCGAATTTGGGGAGCGCCTTTTGTATTGATTGGCTATGTAATGAATGGTTGGCTAGCAGGCATGTCTAAAGTCAAACTGTCGCTGTGTTTACAGATCTTCATGAACATCTTAAATATTTTACTGGTATTGCTGTTTGTTCGGATAGGGGGCATGGCTGCCGATGGTGTGGCAACAGCAACCCTCATTTCGGAAATAGCGGCTACGGTCCTAGGGTTTGTTTTGATTTACCATATCAAAGAAGTGTCAATTACCGGGATTTCCTTGGCGATATTCTGTAATATAGCGGCGTTCACCGCCATGATGAAGGTCAATAGGGATTTATTTATACGAACAGTATGCCTCTTGTCAGTA
>URQW01000190.1 GCA_900550105.1 uncultured Pelosinus sp. | reverse complement strand
GGTTTGCTGACAAGAATCGTTCGTTTGTTGCCGCCAGTATGAGCTTAACAAATATTCAGGCAGCCTATGTGCCTGTTACGCATGTTCTGCCTTTTGTCTGTTTTGCTATTGCCTTGTATTTTGGCGGACGTCTAATTATGGCGGGTGAGCTCACTGTCGGTGATTTGACAGCCTTTATTGGGTATCTTGGACTTATTATCTGGCCAGTTATGGGCTTGGGATTTTTGATTAATATGGCGCAACGCGGGTTGGCTTCCATGGAAAGAATTAGTGATTTTTTAGATCAGCCAGTCTATGAAGCAGAAGAAAAGTGTCTCTTAGAGGCAGTGGGCCAGATGGAAACGGAACCACCATTACCAACAAGTTCTGGCGCAAGTGAGAATCGTTCGGTGCCCATTCTTACCTTGCAAAATGTAAGCTTTGCCTATGAACAATCGCCGCATCTTATTTTGAAAAATGTAAATCTTACGATCCTGCCTGGTGAGAAGGTAGGAATAGTTGGTCGGACTGGTGCGGGAAAGTCCACCTTATTTCGTCTGCTGCTTCGCCTTTACGAGCCGCCAGCAGAAACTATATTTTTGGGCGACAAAGAAATTCATAGTTATTCTTTTAGTGATCTTAGAAATTTTTATGCTTATGTACCACAAGACAATAGCCTCTTTTCTAAAACGATCGGCGAAAATATTGCTTTTGATCGACAACATGGCAAAGCTGATATTTTGCGCGCTGCCGAGTTAGCTGTCGTTACCGAGGATATTGACAGCAAGCCAGAAGGCGTCGATACAGAGCTTGGTGAAAGAGGAAAGCAGCTTTCAGGCGGACAGCAACAGCGG
This sequence comes from uncultured Pelosinus sp., assembly GCA_900550105.1. Lineage (GTDB taxonomy): Bacteria > Bacillota > Negativicutes > UMGS1260 > UMGS1260 > UMGS1260. Next base: position 2,781 of record URQW01000190.1, on the reverse strand, counting down.
GTGGCAATTGCTAGAGCTATTATTAAGGATGCGCCTTTCTTACTTTTAGATGACGCTTTTTCAGCGCTTGACTATGAACACGAGGCCAGACTGCTGAAAAATATGAACTTGTTTACAGCGGGCAGGACTACCTTGATTGTTTCGCAGCGGATTGCCGCTGTAAGACGCTGTGACCGTATTGTAGTTTTGGACCAAGGTGAAATTAAAGAGCAAGGAACGCACGAGGAACTTGTGGCGCGGCGCGGTCTTTACTATGAAATTTATGAGCAGCAGCTGTTAGCGGAAGAAATCGCTGCCGGGGATGGTGAAAGTCTGTGAAGACCTTTAGCGATCGAAAAATGATTGCCATTTTGTCGCGTTTTGCCGCGCCCTATACTGGCTGGATTATTTTAGCTGTTTTGTTGATTTTGGCGGGAACAGCCTTAGAACTTTACCGCCCTTACTTACTGAAATTAGCGATTGATAGTCAAATTACGAGTCTGAATTTGGCTGGTTTACAGGAAACCGCACTGCTTTATGGTTTGACAATTGTTGGTAGTGTGATTCTTTCCTATGGTGAAAACTATATTTTGCAGTATATTGGTCAGCTTATTATTTATCAGATCAGGCAAAAAGTATTCTGTCATCTGATTTATGAGAAGTTTAGTGAACTAGAACGACAAAAGGTGGGGCAACTTGTAACGCGAGTTACAAATGATACCGATGCCATTCGTGATCTCTACACGGACGTTATTGTTGCGTTTATCAGCGATATATTGATTTTAGTTGGTATCTTAATTGCTATGTTCTGGATGAATTGGCAGCTTGCTAGTGTAGCTGTGATTGCCCTGCCAATTATGGCTGTGTTGGCGCTAACTTATCAAAAGTATGCCAGGGCCGCCTATCGCCAGGTACGAGCGAAAACCGGAGCGTTAAATGGTTTTTTGCAGGAATATAGCGCCAATATTATGATCGTGAAGGCTTTTGCCCGCTTCCGACGCACGAAGCAGGAATTTGAGTCTGTTAGTGAAGAGTATGTACAGGCTGGATTGCAGGAAGTTCGCACGTTTGCCTTGTTTCGTCCGTTAGTTGATCTCATTTATACGGCTGTTGTCTTATGTGTGTTGGCTTATGGCGGCTTCCTCCATAAGCAAGGTCCTCTGGAAGTGGGAGTTCTTGTTGCTTTTTTACGCTATGTGGAAATGTTTTTCTGGCCGATAAAAGATATTGCGGAAAAATATAATCTGTTGCAATCGGCGTTAGCGGCGGCAGAGCGAGTTGCGGCTTTGCTTGAAGGGGATAAAACGGCAGAAAATCATGAAGATGAGTCTCCGGATTGTTATTTTCAAGGACGCATTCGCTTTGAAAATGTATGGTTCGCTTACGAGGGCGAAGAGTGGGTGTTAAAAGATGTGAGCTTTTCACTGGAAGCAGGAGAGTTTGTCGGTATTGCCGGGTTTTCCGGTTCCGGCAAATCAACTTTAGTTAACTTGCTGGCTCGCTTTTATGAACCGCAGCGAGGCGCTATTTACTTGGATGATGTGGATATTCGCCATATTCCCTTGGCAGTGCTCAGAAGAACGATTGGTATTGTCTTTCAAGAAGTTCGGTTATTTAAAGGAACTGTTTATGAAAATCTTGCGCTATATGATAATGCGATTTCCCGCGAGGCAGCTGTCGAAGCGGCGAAACAGGCCAATGCCCATGCCTTTATTGCACGACTGCCCGATTCTTATGAAACGTTGATTGGTTATCAAGGCGCGTTGTTATCAGCAGGCCAGCGACAGCTTATATCGCTAGCAAGGGTTTTATTGCGGCCAATTCAAATTTTAGCTCTTGATGAAGCGACATCAAGTATTGATAGTGAAACAGAAAAACTAGTCCAAGAAGCTTTTGCGCGGTTGTCGAAGGAACGGACGATGCTCGTAGTGGCGCATCGACTATCTACGATTGAACAAGCTGATAAAATCCTCGTTATGGACCAAGGGGAGATTGTAGAATCCGGCTCGCATCAAGAATTGTTGCAACTAGAAGGTTTTTATGCACGGCTCCATCAAAGTCAGCTTCATGCGCTTAAAGAAGCGCTTTAGCTATGGTAGAATAAATAAAAGTGGTAGAAAGGGGCGATAGGTATGAACCTAGGAAAATGGCATCAGTATTATGTAAAAGAGAAACTGACAACGCTTATTGCTATTACTACCGTTATATTAGCCGTAGTAGCTACTCTGGCATCGTTCAAAGCGGCTGGGTATGGTAATAAAATGGTTCTCATGCAAAATCAAGCGTCAGATCAGTGGAATTTTTATCAAGCTAAGGGAATTAAAGAGACGGAATACCAGACACAACGTGATATGATGCTGTTAGTGTCGGGGCAATTTTCGAATGAAGCACTGCAGCAAAAAATAGCTGAATATGATAAGACAGTTCAGCGTTATTCAAAAGAAAAAGACGAGATCATGGCTGATGCCAAAAAGTTTGAACAAGAGCGCGATCAGGCCAAAGTTTTTAACAGTATGTTTGGACAAGCTTTGATTTTTTTGCAAGTCGGAATTTTATTAACATCACTGGCGTCCATCAATAAGACGGCTGCTTATTGGTATATGGGCGGCGCATTTGGCTTAATCGGTATCTTTTATTTTGCTTATACTATGTTTCTCAGTTTATAATAAAAGAAAGGCATTAACGCAAGGAGGCGCTTATATGGATAAAGCTTGGGTAGAAGAACGCATAGAGGCTTTGGCTGGTTTTAGTGAACCGGGAGAAGGCGTGACTCGTCTGGCTTATACACAGCACGATCAAGCA
>URQW01000189.1 GCA_900550105.1 uncultured Pelosinus sp. | reverse complement strand
TTAAGTATTGATTTGATGACTGGGTTACCTGGCCAGAAGCTGATCGATTTACAAACCACTTTAGCCAAAGCAGTACAATTACCCTTATCGCATATTTCGCTTTATAGTTTGAAAATAGAGGAGGGAACGGTCTTCGACTGTTGGCAAGAGCAGGGGAGGCTTGCCTTGCCTGACGAAGCGGAAGAGGCAAAGTTTGACGCTTTTGCGCCTGCTTTTTTAGCTGAGAAGGGTTTTTCCCGCTATGAAATTTCAAATTATGCGAAACCTAGTCATGCTTGCCGTCATAATTTAAAGTATTGGCACTACGAGCCTTACTTAGGCCTTGGGGCGGCAGCGGCTTCTTTTTTCCCAGGGAAACGTTGGTCGAATGAAACCGATCCGAAGCGTTATATTGCCGCTATAGCTAAAGGAGAATCGGTTATTGCCTATGAGGAGACGCTTGACGAAGCGACAGCGAAAGCGGAGTTTGCTTTTTTAGCGTTGCGCACAATGCGAGGGTTAGATATAAACGAGTATGAAGCGATTTTTCATACTTCCTTTTTTGCAGATTATGGCAAGGTTTTTGAAACTTTGGCAAACCAAGGACTTCTTAACCATAGGCAAACTAGAATCTTTTTAACCGACCAAGGAAAATTATTAGGCAATGTAGTTTTTTGCGCTTTTTTACCTTGAAATTTTCTACTACGTTCTTGACAGACTAGAAAATGAGTGGTATTTTTTTATTAGATATTAGCACTCTATCAGGAAGAGTGCTAACAAGGGAGGCGGAGATCTTGTTAGATGATAGGAAACGTCGGATTTTACAAGCCATCATTGACGATTATGTCTCTACCGCCGAACCAATTGGCTCAAGAACTATTGCCCGCAAATATGACTTGGGGGTAAGTCCGGCAACGATTCGTAATGAAATGGCCGACTTAGAGCTCTTAGGTTTTTTAGAACAGCCGCACACATCGGCAGGACGGATTCCTTCAGCCAAGGGATATCGTTTTTATGTAGACTGTTTACTTGCGCCGCATAGTATTTCCGAGCGAGATCTGCATTTGATCAAACAGTGGTATGAAGCCAAAGTCAGGCGAATTGACGAATTGTTTCAAGAGACAGCTAAGCTGCTTTCGAAAGTCACCAACAATGTTTCGTTGGTGATGGCGCCGCAGAGTGCTCCGGCAAAATTCAAATATTTGCAGTTTCTGCCGCTTGATGAACAGCGCGTTATTGCTGTTGTCGTAACTGATAAAGGAATTGTTGAAAATAAAATTATTGATATTCCGGAAGGAACGACACAGGACGATTTGCAGCAAATTGCCCAGCAAGTAAATAATCGCTTGACTGGATTAGGATTTACAGAAATTGGCGGCGATACAGTACAGGATATTAAGCAAGACTTGATTCTTGATTCTGATGTGGTTGAGTATGCTTTTACTGCGATTACACAGGCTTTAACCCAAGATAAAGGGGAAAAAGTTTTTTTAGGTGGAACGACCCATCTACTGAATCAACCTGAGTTTCGTGATGTGGACAAAATAAAAAAGATTTTAACCATGTTGGAAGAAAAAAGGCTACTTTACGATATTTTGCACATGCAAAATCAAGATGGTGTTGTTGTAACCATCGGTCAGGAAAACAAGTATAGCGGCATACAGGATTGCAGCGTGGTACAGGCTACTTATCGAATTGATGGTCAAGTTGTTGGTTCTGTAGCGATTTTAGGCCCAACGCGTATGGAATATGGGAAAACCATGGCTATACTAGAGTTTATGCATACTCATTTAGGTGAGCTTATCAAAAAATATCGAATTGGTTGATAAACACGGAAATCCTGTTTCTTAAGTTTTTCTAAAGAAACATTCCGTATCTATAGATAAGAAAGAGAATAGCAATGAGGTGACTGTATGGCTGATAATGAAAAACCGTTTCCGGCACAAGATCCAGAAAGCTCTCAAGACGAAGCCGTGAAAACAGCAGAGGGAACACAAGACAATGAAGTTAGCGAAGGCGTACAAGGGGAGCTTTCAGTAGACCAACTTGCTGCCGCTTTGCAAGCAAAGGATAGCGCTTTGGAAGAAGCTGTCCGCAAGTATCAACGTTTGCAAGCAGATTTTGAAAATTTTCGTCGTCGGACCACCAAGGAAAAAGAAGAGTTGTCTACTTTAGTTGCAGAAGGAATTATTACAGAGCTTTTGCCTGTGGTAGATAACTTTGAACGAGCCTTGGCTTCTGATGGCAGTAAAGATGCGGAAGCGTTTCATTCTGGCGTAGAAATGATTTTCCGTCAGATGACGGGCGCTTTTGAAAAACTCGGTCTCTCGGCTATTGCCGCGATGGATCAGATGTTTGATCCGAATGAACATCAGGCCGTTATGCGTGTGGAAGATGCTGAAAAAGAAGATGGCACGATTGTACAAGAACTACAAAAAGGCTATCGTTTGAAAAATCGCGTGATTCGGCCGAGCATGGTGAAAGTTGTCAATAACGGTTGATTTCATAATGGTTAAGTTGTGAGTTATTTAAGGAGGATGAATAAATTATGGCAAAAGTAATTGGTATAGACCTTGGTACGACAAACTCAGTTGTAGCAGTCATGGAAGGCGGCGAACCTGTCGTTATTGCAAATACAGAAGGCAGTCGCTTAACTCCTTCGGTTGTAGGCTTTTCTAAAACGGGTGAAAGATTAGTTGGACAGCTCGCAAAACGCCAGGCTGTTTCTAACTCTGATAGAACGATTAGCTCCATTAAACGTCATATGGGTACGAATCACAAAGTAAATATTGACGATAAAGGCTATTCGCCGCAAGAAATTTCTGCAATGATTTTGCAAAAACTGAAGCAAGATGCAGAAGCCTATCTTGGTGAAACTGTTACGCAAGCCGTTATTACAGTTCCGGCTTACTTTACAGATGCGCAGCGTCAAGCTACAAAAGATGCTGGAACAATTGCTGGGTTAGAAGTTCTTCGTATTATTAATGAACCGACTGCAGCAGCCCTTGCTTATGGTATGGATAAAGGTAATGATCATACAGTACTTGTTTATGACCTTGGTGGCGGTACTTTTGACGTATCCATCTTGGAATTAGGCGATGGCGTCTTTGAAGTAAAAGCAACAAGCGGTAATAACCGTCTTGGCGGCGATGATTTTGATATGCGGGTAAAACAATGGCTGATTGAAGAGTTCAAAAAAGAACAAGGCATTGATTTGGCCAATGATAAAATGGCTTCGCAGCGTTTGTTGGAAGCTGCGGAAAAAGCGAAAATTGAGCTTTCCGGTGTACTTTCCACCAATATTAATCTTCCCTTTATTACAGCCGACCAATCCGGTCCGAAACATATGGATCTTAACTTGACCCGCGCTAAATTCGAAGAATTAACGGCTGACTTGGTAGAATCCACTATGGGGCCAACTCGTCAAGCTCTGTCTGACGCTGGTCTTTCCCCGAAAGATATTGATAAAGTTATTTTGGTAGGCGGGTCTTCTCGTATTCCTGCTGTACAAGAAGCTTTGAAGAAATTTATTGGCAAAGATCTGCATCGCGGCGTAAATCCTGACGAATGCGTAGCCGTTGGTGCGGCGATTCAGGCTGGCGTTCTTGTCGGTGAAGTAAAAGACGTGTTACTGCTTGATGTAACGCCACTGTCTCTGGGCATTGAAACACTGGGCGGCGTTTTCACGAAAATTATTGATAGAAATACGACAATTCCTACGTCGAAAAGCCAAGTATTCTCCACG
>URQW01000188.1 GCA_900550105.1 uncultured Pelosinus sp. | reverse complement strand
TTACTTGCGCTCGGAATTGATACTGGTTTTGGCATTTTATCGTCTCCATTCTATTTCTAATATTGTGCGGCTGCCAGCTATTGGTCGGCTAGTGCCGCCGTCAGAAGCAGTCTTCACTATTTTTACATTCATGGACAATCCTAAGTTTTTAAGAGCATGATTCGTCCACTTGTCCAAAAGACCGTTAAAGGCTATCTGCAGTGGATGTAGCAGGCCGTATGCCGATGCATCACCGGGTGCAGTATTTTCCACCCAGGTATCAACCCAAAGCACTACAGTGCCAGTTCGTAATGTATGAGGGTACATACCGCCTTCATCGTCCCAAAGAATCTCAATCCTGGGATAAACAGTGTCGTCAATGGCGCCTTCTACAACCATAATGTCTGCCATTTCAGGTTGCTGCTCTAGAAACTCTTTAAGGTTTTGAATAATTGGCCACCAATACATGGCTACCTCCTAACCAGATCAATCGTCTGAAAAAGATTTGATCTTTTCTTTTTGCCTGTTAAAATGCTTGGCGTTTCCTTTATTTCGCTCGTAAGTCTATCAACTTCTGCAGCAAAGACCTTTCGCTTTAGTTCCCAAGCATCGACACCATCAACACCTTTTTGATTCATCCGTGACTTATTACTTGCCGTAGTCATTAAAGCGTAGGCCATGGCAAGCTTCTTCACCTTATATGGTGGCGGCGAAAGAATTCTTGTAGGAGCAACACCAAGAGACTCGGCAAGATCATCAATATAAGCCGTTGCCTCGTCGATATCATCCTGCGTGGCATCCTTTTTTAGAAGCTCATCACGCAGATCGGTGAGTTCACAATAGATCATAGCCCCGCCTCCTTGATTGCGCGATTGGTATAACTACTAAATACATCATTAACGTGTTGGCGATTTTTTTCAGCAGATTTATAGAGAAACGGATCCGGCCGCTGGCCTCGAATTGTGTTACCTTTTGAAAATCGAAATCTCCCATCAGAACCAACCCATCGTAAAGATTTTTTCTGTCTCGGCCTAACTTGCCATGCACTACGCCCGGCATAAATACCGGTACCAGGATGAACAAACTTTCCGTACGGAGCAACGTTTTCATCAATAAGAACTTTACCTTCAACTCCATTGTCGCCTTTATCGTTAACATTGAAATCAACGGCTCGTTCAAGATTTCCTGTTCTCGATCTAAACATGTGAACGGCGCGTGCTTCAGACTGAACATCACGGCAAGATATATTCATCGCAAGCCGCATGTTTTTCAAAAGTACGTTTGGTGCCTTATCTGCAGCCTGATTAAATTTACCGATATCAGGGACTTGAAAATGAATATCCAATCCTATCGCCTCCAGTTAAACAGAAAAGAGAGGCCTAAGCCCCTCTACGCCACATTCATGATAATAACCGAGTCAGCCGCCTCAAAGCTCGGCAGCGTAATGGCCGATACGACGGTTACTACATTTACTGGATGTTCCTTGAGATAACTCGTCACAGCAACACCAGTATTTACAATTTTCACCTGCACCTTGCTATTGCCAGTCATCAGATCAGCTTCTTCTGGAGTCGTGCCGTAGTAGGTATTGCCGAGATTACCAGAAGGCAGCAACGTAAATACGTCATCAGGAAAGAACTGCTGGCTTGATCCATTGACAGTCAAAGCGAATTTCTTCGTATAAACAGTAATTGTCAACCCCAGCTTATTGATAAAATACTGCTGCAGCATGTTATCCGTCAAAATAATATTTTGGCCATTTTGAACATTCATGTCCTTTTTAATACTTTCATTTTCCAGTAGATAGCCCCATGTTTTCCGTGTGCAAATCGCTCGTGTTGGGCGATTTCCTGTATCATCTTCCGCTAATTGCTGCGCATCCATAATATCTTTCACTGGTTTTGAATTCACAGTGTCGCTCCATTTAGCTGTACCGGTTAGGCTGATCTTATGCGATGCCTTAAATTTGTAGTTATAGTCATATTTTACGCGATTTGCTTCAATACCGATTTTCCCAGTCGACAGCAGTTGCATGCGCATCCGTTCGGCCTGAACTTCAACACCGTTAACAAGATTTCCGGCATCGTCATAAATTGGTTTAATCAACGTATTCAACATAGCACCATTTTGCGCAGCCAAAGCCTGAAGTAGATCCTGGCGATCTTTTTCTTTAATTACCATACGTTCCCGGAAGAACGCCATTTCAGTTTCAATCCGAGATACACCAATACGTTCTCTGATCGGTGCATCCGCATCGAATTCAGCTGGCATCAAGGCAACAGGAAGGCCTTGGCTTCCCTTAATCCACGATAAAGTAAGCCCCGCCTTTTTCTGCGCAGGAAACAGAATCTCGCCAAGATAAGGAATTGCGTTAGACGCAACCCCTTGCCAGTAAGTCGCAATTTCAGTAGGGTTAATCAAATCAAAAATAGTTGGCATGTTTTCTTCACTCTCCTAATTTTTTATAAAAAACAAAGCCCTAATGCTTTTCTACTTCATAAACACAATTCGCCCCGCTAAAGCGGTAACCGCCGCGGGATCGGGAGCCGTTGGCAACTTGCCAAGATCAATAAAACCGTGAATCACCATGGCGCCAGAAGCCGGACCATATGTAACATCAACGTCATTTAAGAGAACCCCTTCGGCATCGGTATCATTCTGCAATCCGACTGGCAATGTGTCATCTGCTAAGGCCTTACCGCCAATACCGCCGATAATCGTACCACAAGGAACAATTTTCTTGCCATCGGCATTAGCCGTTACTCCGGTATCGTCCATTGTAACTGCGATTGATACGACATGGTCGGGAAATTTCAAAACCGTCTTTGTGTTTAAATAATCAGTTTGTACAAATTTCATTTTGACACCATCCTTTATTGATTATTTCCAAAGTAAAATTCAGCGCCTTTTTGAATGCGCTCAGACTGTTGACCAGATTCGAGAATGGACTTAGCAAAGCTACCTTGATTGCCGTTGCCTAAGCCGCCACCGGAACCGCCGCCAGGGTTTTGGCTATTGAGTACAAACTCTTGATTCGTTTCTAACCATCCCTTGACGCCTTCGCCTACGTTAATTTCGTCTCCATCTTCATTCACAAAAAGCAGTTTATCATCATCGCCAACTTTTACGTTGTTGAGCAAAAGCTTCGCGAGCTGATCAGGCTTAATAGCCTTATTTTCCGTCAAAGCAGTCAACAAGGCTTGGGTTTTCATGCTGGTATGGCGCTTGCCTCGCTCTTCGCCTAAAAGCTTTTCATTGTCAGCGCTAATTTTTTCAAGCTTCTTATACTCACGCTGCACCTTTTTCAATTCAGACTGCACCTGAGCTAGATCAGCAGCTTTTGTGTCGCCGTCTTTCGCCGCTTGTAGCTTTGTTTTAGCCTCGGCAATGGCTTCGTCCAGGTCTTCTGTGTCGCCGTCGATTTCAAGCGCATCCTGGAAGATTTCAAGACGTTCATTTGCCGCGGCTAGATCGGTCTCGGCCTTCTTTTGCGCAGTTTTTGCAGTAGTAACTTCTTTACCTTTTGTTTTGATCTCGGCATCTTTACCAGCTACAATCGCTTTAATCGCTTCAATTAATTTTTGCCCTTCAGGCAATTGCCCCAGGGCTGCAAGAAATTCTTCCCAAGTCAAAATTAATCATCTCCTCTTAAATTTGAGCATAAAAATAGCGACTGTCATCTTTTACAAGACAGCCGCCGTCAAACGTCCATAAGGTAGTAACCGTACTTGGTTCGCTTAAGATCTTTGGTCCCGTACTTACGGAGATTTTTGTATTCAGTTTTGAGCAACTTGATCATGGCTTTCACCCCCTCTCAAGGGAAATAAAAAAACCGCCTATACAT
>URQW01000187.1 GCA_900550105.1 uncultured Pelosinus sp. | reverse complement strand
TGAGAAATTCTATAAAGAAATTTGTCTGATGGAACAGACTTACATAAAGAATCCTGATGTAACAATTACGCAGTTGATTAATGAAAAAATCAGTAAAATCGGTGAGAATATTTCGATACGCCGGTTTTGCCGCTTCCAGCTTGGCGAAGGTTTAGAAAAAAAATCAAATGATTTTGCTGCTGAAGTACAAGCTGCTGTAAAGCAATAAGAACAAAGAGAACACGTTTGTGTTCTCTTCTTTACTACAAGAAGAGAGATTTGAGATGAAAGGCGGAGGGTTTTTTTTGGAACAATCGAAATATAAACGGGTTGTTTTGAAACTAAGCGGCGAAGCAATGGCGGGGAATGTAGGATACGGCATTGATCCTGTGACAGTTGATAGCATAGCAAAGGAAATTCGACAAATTCGCGATACTGGCGTAGAAGTAGCACTTGTTGTTGGTGGCGGTAATATTTGGCGCGGACTTGCTGGTAGCGCCAAAGGCATGGATCGGGCAACAGCTGATTATATGGGCATGTTAGCTACGGTTATGAATTCATTGGCTTTGCAAGATGCTTTAGAACAGTGCGGTGTTGATACGCGTGTACAGACAGCAATTGAGATGCGTCAAGTTGCTGAACCTTATATTCGTCGTAAAGCAATTCGTCATTTGGAAAAAGGCCGTGTTGTTATTTTTGCTGCTGGAACGGGAAATCCTTACTTTTCGACCGATACGACAGCGGCATTGCGTGCTGCTGAGATTGAAGCAGATGTTATTTTAATGGCTAAGAAAAATGCTGATGGGGTTTATGACTGTGATCCTCGCCATAATCCCGATGCAAAGAAGTTTAAAGAACTAGAATATATTGAAGTATTGCAACGCGGCTTAGCTGTTATGGACTCTACAGCCACGTCTTTATGTATGGATAATGAAATTCCAATGGTTGTTTTTAGCATTGATGAGCCAGGCAATATACTGCAGGCTGTACTTGGTAAAGACATTGGAACAATTGTGGGAGGTAATAAAATTGACCACTAAAGAGGTTTATACTGCCCATGAAGAGAAAATGAAAAAAGCATTGGAAGCTGTGCGTCGCGATATGGCTAGTATTCGTACAGGTCGTGCTACGCCTGCTTTGCTTGACAAAATTACGGTGGATTATTATGGTACGCCTACACCTGTGAATCAGGTTGCCAATATTTCTGTGCCGGAACCGCGTATTATTGTCATTCAACCTTGGGAAAAAACAATGCTTTCTCCTATTGAAAAAGCAATTTTAAAATCTGATTTAGGTCTCATGCCTAATAGTGATGGCGTTGTGATTCGACTGGCCATTCCTCAACTTACTCAGGACCGCCGTGCAGAATATGTAAAAATGTTACATAAGAAAGCGGAAGAAGGCCGTGTCGTTGTAAGAAATGTGCGGCGTGACGCAAATGATGCCTTGAAAAAGATGGAAAAAGATCATACTATTTCTGAAGACGAATTAAAAAAAGCACAAGATGACATGCAGAAGCTGACTGATCGATTTATTAAAGAAATTGATCAAGCCGCAGTAGTGAAAGAAAAAGAAATTATGGAAGTGTAAACAGTGTCTTCTTTAAATTTAATTGGCTATCCTATGACAATAGCTGTTCGAAAATTACAAGAAGCGGGAATTTCTTATTCTTATGTCGTAACTGAGCCGCCACTCGGACGCAGTAAATTAATGAAAGAAGATTTATATGTGTTACGTCAGTGTAAGAGTACGGAAAATCATTGTGAATTGATTCTTGCTGCAAGGATAGTTCCTTCATATTTATAACCAAGCAGCAGTACCTGTGTGGCGGTTTGCCCTTAAGGGTGCTATCGTAGCTTTTAAACCCCCTCGTGTGAGGGGGTTTTCTACTCATCATAAAATTCAAAAGTTTATTGACGGGTGGTTTATGCATGTTAAAGTGGTTTTTAAAGCGAAATAAGACCTCGACAGAACTTTCTACGGCAATGAAAAAATTGAAGATGGATAGGATTCCTAAGCATATTGCCATTATTATGGATGGCAATGGTCGCTGGGCACAAAATCGTGGTTTGTTGCGCTCTTTTGGTCATAAGGCCGGAGCGGAAACACTAAAAAAGATTGTTCGTTTTGCTTCCGATATTGGGGTAGGTGCTATCACGGCTTATGCGTTTTCTACGGAAAACTGGAAACGGCCAAAAGATGAAGTTGATTTATTAATGCAACTTTTTTCTTCTTATCTTGATAATGAGGTTGAAGAATTGCATCAAAATCAAGTTCGTATTATCTTTAGCGGCGATTTATCAAAATTATCGCCTCTATTACAAACTAAGATGAACGAGGCTGTTCAGTATACGGCGCAGAATCAAGGGCTTGTTTTGAATTTAGCGGTGAATTACGGTGGTCGGGCTGAACTTGTACAGGCTTTTCAAATTTTAGCGCGTCAGGTACAGGCTGGAACGCTTGCGATAGAAGCGATTACGGAAGAGAGTATAAGTGATGCCTTATTTACGAAAACTTTACCTGACCCGGAGCTTTTAATTCGGCCAAGCGGCGATCAACGGATCAGTAATTTTTTGTTATGGCAGTCTGCTTATACCGAATTTTGGTTTACAAAAACAAATTGGCCGGATTTTACGCCAGAACTGTTAGTGGAAGCAATTCTTGACTATCAAAAGAGGGATCGACGGTTTGGCGGATTGAAAAAATAAAGTGGGTGTCAAGATGCTGGGAAAGCGAATTCTTACGGCCCTGATCGGAATGGCTTATACTGTGTGGGTAGTCAATTACGGACAGTGGCCTTATGTTTTAACCATTTTACTTATTACGCTGCTCGCATGGCATGAATATTGCCGCATGCTGCTTACGCGAGAGATTCGTTGCAATTATTGGCTAGGCGCCTTCACAGTATTCTTGTTGCCAGCCTGCGCCTGGTTGGGAAATAGTAGTGAAATGATTGGTCTGTTAACTTGCGTAAATTTGCTATCACTGGCTCATTGTATATTATTTCGTGAAAAGTGCGCTATTTCCGATGTGGCCTTTACTATATTAGGAATCAGCTATATTGGGCTCACTTTTTCTCACCTTATCTTGTTGCGCTTTTATGACGAGAGGATACTTTGCTTTGGTAGTTTGACCTATAGCACCGCTTATTTATGGCTTGCATTTTTAGGTACATGGGCTAGTGACACCTTTGCTTATTTTATTGGCTCTCGGTTTGGCAAGCACAAACTTTGCCCAGCTATTAGTCCTAGTAAAACAATTGAAGGATCTATCGGCGGTGTTTGTGGTAGTCTCTTAGTGGTGCTTTCTTTTAGTGTTTATATTGGCCTTCCCTGGCTACATAGTTTAGCCATGGGGATTTTAGTCGGTGTTATGGCCCCGTTAGGTGACTTGGCTGAATCGGCTATAAAACGATTTGCTCAAATTAAAGACTCTGGCACGATTCTGCCGGGGCATGGTGGGATTTTAGATCGTTTTGATAGTATTTTATTTGCTGTTCCTGCAGTATATTATTATGTCATTGCCTTGTTAGGCTAGAGGAGAAACTATGCATACAATAGCAATTTTGGGAAGTACTGGTTCTATTGGGACTCAGGCTTTAGAAGTTATTTCTCATTTTCCGCAGTTGTTTACTGTTGCTGCCTTGACGGCGCAAAGCAATGATCGACTGCTCGAAGAACAGATCAATATATTTCGGCCTAAAGTAGCTGTTCTTACCGATGAAGCGGCAGCAAAACGGCTTTGCCAGCGTTATAAGGGACCGACGCGTATTTTGATGGGCGAAGATGGCTTGCTTGCTGCAGCGACTGAGACGGATGCTCAAACTGTTTTAACTTCGCTTGTAGGGTTTGC
>URQW01000186.1 GCA_900550105.1 uncultured Pelosinus sp. | reverse complement strand
GGCGATACAGGCCTATTTGGCGATATGGCTCTCTTAGGTCGTCTGCAAGCAATTGATTGGGCCATTCTACCAATCGGTGATAATTATACCATGGGCATTGATGATGCAGTAGAAGCAGTAAAGCTTTTAAAACCGCGCAAAGTTGTCCCTATCCATTATAACACTTGGCCGGTCATTGCCCAATCACCGGAAGAATTTAAAGAAAAAGTAGAACAAGCAACGCCATCGCTTGTTAGCATCGTAAATCCAGGACAAGAAATTATACTTGATTAACAAGAAGCCTGCACTTTCATTAAGTGCAGGCTTCTTGTATCTATCCTTTCAATCTTTTACTCAGCGCTTGGACAAAAATACCGATGCAAACAATAAGGACAATTTTGCTGCCGACAAGAATACTTTGCTTCTTCACGATGACGAAGCAGAAAAGTACAATCCTCACGCAGTTTTTCTTCAAACTTATTGACTGAGACGGGATCAACTTGTACTACAGTATCTGTTTGCAAAAAGTAAAGGGAAGCGCTTGCGACGTTTTTGCAGCGTAGCTTTGCTGCTGCCCAACTATAAAGTTGCAGTTGAAATTGATAATGTTCGTTCCAAGGAGTGATCCGTGTATCACCGCAAGCATCCGTTTTAAAATCGACAATTTCCAAAGCCGTTTCTGTTTCAACTAGTCGATCAATGGCACCACGAAAATAATAAGGCGGTGAACCAGCAAGCGCCGTAGTAAAGTGCCATTCATTGTGATACGTTTTTGCCAAATCCACCCTAGCAAAAGAGCTTTTGCAGTAAGCCTCACAGAGGGGGAGAGCTGCCTCAAATAAAGCTTCATACAACTCTTCTGGCGCTGTAAACTCTACTGCATTTTTTAAAGAAGCTGCTAGTGGCCCTTGACGATATAGTTCGATAAACTTATGAACACAGCTTCCCAGCAACGCCGCTGGAACTGCTAGTTTCGCCGTCTCTCCCCCTAGAGAAATATTGAAAGCTTCGCTAACCAGGAATTCCCGTTGATCAGGAATTTTCGCAATATAAGAGTAATAGTAAGCCCGCGGGCAAAATTGATACTGGCCTAACATCGTAGCCGAGAAAAACGGCTCAATGCCTGCTTTGTCACTGTGCAGCAGCTGAAGATTCTGTTCGACCCAGGCTAAATCTACTGTTTTATCAGACAAAATGGAAATAGCTTCCGCCTCTATAGTCATTTCCTCTGGTTCATAAAAATGCAGATATAGCAGTTCATCGGCAAGTGAAATCACTTTATTATCTACCGAAATTACCGCAAGATTCAAAGCTTTTAACAGCCATTGATGCCAACTATTCAATTCACTATAATTTTTTTCACTAATATCTTTTATACCTTTTTCATCATGAACTGACGATAAAATAAAATAATCTTTGGCCCGTGTTTGCGCCACATAAAATAGCCGTTTTAGCTCCCATCTTTCCTGTAAGCTGATCTTTTCTTGCAAAGTAAGATATAAGCTATTCATCCCCCAAGAACTCTTCGCAGCAACAGCGAATTGTTCATCTGCTGTAAACAACAGCTTAGAAGCCGAATTTGTAAAGCGTCGCTGCAAATCAGGCAGTATTACAATCGGATACTCCAACCCCTTGGATTTATGAATTGTTAAAAGCTTTACTGTATTGCCTGACTCGCTTTCGATCTGGGCCTCGGCTTCCTGTGTTTCCTGCCGCAGCAAGTCATCAATATAAAGCAAGAAGTCTGATAAACAAGCGCCTTTCGCCGCCTGAGTCGCCACTAAGGAACAAAACTTATCGACATTGGCGGCTTTTTGTTGTCCCATAAATTGACTAAATAAAAATTCACGATAATGAGTTGCTGCAAGAGCCTGCTCTAACAGTTCTGGTACAGGCAAAAAGTCACGAGAATTTTTCAGCTTCACTAATAGCGCTTTGGCTGCTTCACAAACACGTTTTTCTTCGTTTGGCAAGTCGGAAAGCTCCTCAAAATGAAGCAGCCCTTGCCACAAAGATGACTGGTTCTTACGCAAGGCAAGCAATGTCATATCTTGCACACAAAAAAATGGGGAACGCAGCAAACCAATAAACGCTTGTTCGTCATAGCTATTTTGCAACACACGCAAAAGATGAATGAGGTCAATTACTTCCTGTTTCGCAAAAAAGCCGCGTCCCCCCACTACGTAATAAGGAATCTTGGCCTGTCGCAAGGCCTCTTCATATAAAGCAATATCCGTAAATGCCCGCAGCAAAATCGCCATATCACCATATTTTGCGGCTCTAAGACATTGCGCCGCTTCATCATACACTCGTTTTTCACTAGTCAATTCTTTGAGACGCTTGGCAATCATAGCCGCCTCTAGCTGCCGGTCGGAAAGCTCTCCCTCTTCTGTTGGCTTAAAAGCAATCAGCCATTCGACGAAATTCTCTTGGCCATCACAAGTTTTATGCCCCTTTGTCGGCTGAAAAGAAACGACGGTATCACCAGCAAACAGGCGATCAAAAAGCTGATTCCCGAAAGCAACTAAGCGGCTTTGTGATCGAAAATTCGTATCCAAAGCCAGCGAGACACCACCACTCGCTTCGATTTCTTTTCGTACTTTTTCAAAAACCTGTACGTCAGCGCCACGAAACCGATAAATCGACTGTTTTGGGTCCCCCACAATAAACAGTTTATGGCCGTAAAGTATCTTAGAATCTCCGCCAGCCAATAAATAAACAAATTCTCTCTGCCGATCATTGGTATCTTGAAATTCATCGACCATCAAATAACGATATTTTTGACAATACTTTTGGCAAATATCAGGATACTCTTTCAAAAGCTGTAAAGTTTTCAACTCTAAATCAGCAAAATTAAGAGCTTGCTGCACCGATTTCGCCTGATTCCATACACTATGAAGCTCTTGATAGAAAGCGGCTAGCGACGGAATTAATATTAAAGCAGTTTGACAAGCCATCGTTGCCGCCAAAAGTCCTAGCGCCTCTTCCATTTCTTCTTTGGCCGCCTTGGCGTCGCCGCTTAAACGAATGTTTTTTAACGTTTCCTTCACTTCGCTTTGCCAAAAAGACAAAAAATCGGCGTCAAGCAGCTCCAATTTTTGTGCAATCATTGCAAGCTTCTCGCCAAGACATTCCAGCTTGCCGCGCCCGGCTGATCCAGCTTTTAACTCCCCTGCATAGCCAACCAAAGCAGTAACGCTTTGCAATAGTGCTATTTTTCTAGCTGCCAGTTGTGCAATTTCTGCTTCATAAGGCGCCGCTAACTGTGTTGACAGCTCTTCATTCAACCACCCTGCCGCCTGCAATTCTTCACATAAAGGCGGCAGTTCTTTATATAAAGTTCGCAAAGAAAACTCTTGCAGTAAACTAGCTAACCAAGGTGATTTTCGATCAGCCGCCGCTAAAATGACTGTTTCAACCGTCTTTTGTAACAGGACTTTATTTTCGCTATCTTCCATAACGGAAAAATTGGGATCAAGACAAGCTTCTACGGGGTTTTCCCGTAAAATTCGGCCGCAAAGACTATGAAAAGTAGAAATAGGCGCATATTCCAGACGACTCTTTTGAGTATTCCAATAGGCTCGTTCCTCCCCATCACTGGCAGCCAATTCTTCTATCAAGGAAACACGCAAACGCTCGCGCATTTCCTTGGCCGCTTTTTTCGTAAAAGTAATGGCAATAATTTCTTCACAGGAAGCTTTTTTTTGCCTAAGAATATTCATATACCGTTCGACAAGCACCCTCGTTTTACCAGCGCCAGCGCCAGCGCTTACCGCCACATTTCGATCTAGTGTTAAGATCGCTAACTGTTGTTCCGGCGTAAACTGCTTCATAAGGCACCTCCTTGTCGGCAAATTCCTTGTCCTAAGCAATAATTAGAACATT
>URQW01000185.1 GCA_900550105.1 uncultured Pelosinus sp. | reverse complement strand
TGCTGTTGCCAAGCTAGGTGTACCCTTAATTTTTGTTCTCGGTCATGGTGATTGTGGTGCTGTGAAAGCAGCTGTTGCTGGCGCCAAGTTTCCAGGACATTTAAATTCTGTGATTGCCGAAATTGAGCCTGCTGTCGTACAAGCTAGGGCAGAACAAGGTGATCTTATGGATAATGCGACTGCTAAAAATGTGGATTTAATTATCGAAAAAATTTCTCAGTCTGAGCCGATTTTAAAAGATGCGATTGCTGGTGGACAAGTGCAGATTACCGGCGGTGTTTACCACTTAGCAAGCGGTCAGGTGAAGTTACGTCCTTAAATACCAAAATTAATGCAGTAAGATAAGGTGGATGTACTATGAATATTGCGTTTTTCTTGATTCCGAAAGAAGAAGTTATTTATTTGCCGATTACAAGCACGATGAGGCAAGCTTTGGAAAAAATGGAATATCATCGTTATACAGCAGTACCGGTTATCGATGAGAATGGAAAATACGCGGGGACCGTCACAGAAGGTGATTTACTTTGGAAACTGAAAAACACGCCTGAACTGACTTTTTTAAACACCCATAAAGTGATGCTTAAAGATATTGCTTGGCGGATGACGAATACGCCGGTTAAGGTGAGCGCCGAAATAGAAAGTCTGCTTTCCTTAGCAATTGATCAAAATTTTATCCCTGTTGTTGATGACGGTGACATTTTTATTGGCATCATTCGCCGCCGCGAGATTATTGAATATTACGCTAAAAAGTCGCAAGAATGGGAGTAGAAAAAATTTTATGAGGCAGGGGATGCGTCTGTTTAAAATCGTCACCGGACTGTTCCTTGGTCTTACTGTGCTAGGAGGCTATCTTTATTATCAGTATGTCACTTTTCCAGTTGCCCAAGACACTGCCTTGGTGCAAGAAAATAAAATACAGGAACACCAAACGCCTGATACACAAAATTTTGGTAGAAATAGTGAAATAGCAACAGATGAAGGCCAGACGATGCCGAATCTTTCTAATTCGGCATGGCAGCTCAGCGATGATAATAGCAAAGCAACACTATATATTGATCGCAATACGGTAAACAAAGCGAATTTTTCAGACAAAGCGATTTTAAAAATTCATGTAAAGTATGATTACAAGTATGAAGATATGATTTTTGGCCCAGAATTAGTGTGCACGATCTTTGAGGTTTGGCTCCAGCCTGATTCGCATACCTTTCGTATTGTAAAAAGAGAGAATTTTAATAAGTTAGGGCAACGATTGGCGATTCGCCGCTATAGCCCAAAAGGCGAATGGAAGAGCTATTATGATGATGAAATATGGCAGACTACACTAGAAAAGGCAGCAGATATGTACAAGTGAGAACGATGAAATAATTAGTGACAGGAAAGGATCGATTCTTTTTGATTAGCTATCAAAAAATCCTGCAGCTCCGTTCTTTGCAGAAAGCGAAGCTTGTAGCAGGCGAAGCGGGGCTAAATAAGCTAGTACGCTGGGTCCACTTTATTGATCTTCCTGATGTACTGCCCTGGGTTCAGGGCGGCGAACTTTTAATTATTACTGGAATTGGTTTACAAGGTGATAAAGATCGTTTGCAGGATTTAATTCATGGTATTATTCAAAAAAATCTTGCTGGTCTTATTGTCAATGTCGGTCCTTATATTGAAGCAGTTTCTAAAGATATTTTAGTGATTGCTGATGAAGCCGGGTTCCCTATTTTTGAACTTCCTTGGGAGGTTAGACTTGTAGAAGTTACGCAAGAAATTTGCAGTTTGATTGTTACGAAACATGTGGCTGAACGGTCTGTCAGTGATTTTTTAGAACAGCTTCTGTTAAAACCGATTGAACAAGTACAAGAGCTATTTGAGCGATCATCGGCGCTTCACTACGATCTGACGGTGCCGCAACAAGTTGGTGTGATTAGTCTGCAGGGTCTTGCTGAGACTTCTTTCCTGCAGACTGAAGCAGCAGAACAGTCTCGAGTTATCCTAAAAATGCAAATAGAACAGACTGCGAGAAGCGTTTTAACGCGACAAAATCGTACGACTTTATCAATGACCTGGCTTGATACGATTGTTTTACTTTTGCCTGCTGTAAAAGTAGGATCTTTCCATAAGACCAATGAAGACTTGTTGTCTGAGATTGCTGCAGAATTAAGGATAGCATTTCCCCAAGTGAAAATTGCTGCTGGCCTAGGCAAATCTGCCGATAGCCCAATCGAAATTCGTCGCAGTTATCACGAGGCCTCTAAAGCCTTATTATTTGGCGAATATAGCGCTTCTTCAGAATCAATATATCTTTATGAACAATTGGGCATTTTTAAGCTGTTACTGGATTTGCCACAGGAAACGCTGTATAACTATTATAAAGAAGTGATGGAGCCCTTACTTGCCTATGATCGGAAATATAAAAGTGACTTGGTGACAAGTTTATATGTTTTTTTTGAGGAAAATGGCAATGCTGTGCAGACTGCAAAACGTCTCTTTGTTCATCGCAATACACTAGACTATCGTTTGAAGAAAATTGAAGATGTGACAGGCCGCAATTTAGCGAATCCTTATGAGCGTCTTACCTTACAAGTCGGAGCGTTGATTCATCGGCAGCTTTTTGGAGCAGAGTCTTCTTAACCTCCAACAACATATCGTATATATTCACAAAACAAAACCAATCTATTTGTGAGTATTGCACATGGCGCTGGCGTTCACTCTTTGTTACAATAAGTTCATACTTCTAGAAAGTCACACAATCATATAAGCAGACAAAGCGATGAAGCTAAAATTATATCTAAAGAAGATATGATCTTAGCTTTTTTTTGCTTCGTGCGGAGGAGTTCTTATGAGTCAAATGAACAGACAGACAGAAACATTACTGCAGCGTAAACAACAGGCTGTCGCCAGAGGCATTGCCAACTCAACGAATATTTTTGTAAAAAAGGCAAAAGGTGCTGTTATTACTGATGTAGAGGGTCGAGAGTATCTTGATTTTTATGCTGGCGTAGGCGTTCTCAATGCAGGCCACTGTCCGCCACCTGTCGTAAAGGCCGTGCAAGATCAGGCGGAAAACTTGCTCCATTCTTTTTTTGCTATTGCTATGTATGAACCGTATATCACGTTAGCGGAAAAAATGAATGAATTAATGCCGGGGAAAGAACCAAAGAAAACGATGTTCGCTAATAGCGGTGCTGAAGCGGTAGAAAATGCCGTAAAAATTGCTCGTCATGCAACAAAGCGAAAAGGAATTATTGCTTTTGAGGCTGCTTTTCACGGGCGAACTTATATGACTATGGGATTAACCAGTAAGGTAAAACCTTATAAATATGACTTTGGACCGTTTCCTTCGGAAATTTATAAAGTCCCTTCTGCTTACTGCTATCGCTGTCATTATCAAAGTTCTTATCCCGGTTGCGGAATGCATTGTCTAGAGAATTTCGACCGCTTCTTTGCTGCAGAAATCGATGCGGAGCATATTGCAGCAATGATTATTGAGCCGATTCAGGGCGAAGGCGGTTTTATTGTACCACCGCCGGAATTTTTACCAGGGCTTAAAACAATTTGTGAAAAACACGGTATTTTGTTTATTGCTGATGAAGTTCAGACTGGTTTTGCTCGCTCCGGTAAAATGTTTGCCATTGAGCATTGGGGCGTTGAACCTGATCTCATGACAACAGCGAAATCGATTGCTGCTGGCGTTCCCTTAAGTGCGGTAACTGGTAAAGCAACAGTGATGGACGCGCCTGATGGCGGCAATATTGGCGGAACTTATGGCGGAAATCCCTTAGCATGCGCTGCAGGAATTGAAACAATTAAGTATATTGAAACAGAAAAGCTCTGCGAAAAAGCAATACAAATCGGCCAAAAGACAATGGACCGTTTAAAGATACTGCAGGAAAGCTGTCCAGCTATCGGCGATGTGCGCGGAGTTGGTTCAATGAT
>URQW01000184.1 GCA_900550105.1 uncultured Pelosinus sp. | reverse complement strand
ACCAAGTCTTTTAGTCGAAAAGATTAGCAGGGAAGGGTGAAAGTTATGAGTGTGAGAGAATATCTGGAAAAACTAGAATTAACGGTTCTTTCGGAACGAGCGGCAAAAAGCAGCCAGTCGCAAAAGGCGCGGCAAGAGGAGCCTTGTCCATTTCGCACCGCCTTCCAACGAGATCGTGATCGCGTGATTCATTCGAAATCGTTTCGGCGCTTAAAACATAAAACGCAAGTTTATATTTCGCCGGGCGATCATTATCGCATGCGCATGACTCATAGTTTGGAAGTGGCTCAAATTTCTCGCACTATTGCCCGTAGTCTTCGTTTAAATGAAGATTTAACGGAGGCGATTGCTTTAGGTCATGACGTAGGTCATACTCCGTTCGGCCATGCCGGTGAATTTGCGCTACGTGATTTTTCCGGCCATTTTAACCATAATGAGCAAAGTCTTAGAGTGGTACGATATTTAGAAAAAAATGGTCAAGGATTGAATCTTACTCAGGAAGTGGAAGATGGGATTTTGTGTCATACTGGTCCGCAAAAACCGAGTACCTTAGAGGGGTGTATTGTTCGAATCGGTGACCGTATTGCTTATTTATGCCATGATTTTGATGATGGAATTCGTGCTGGAATGTTAAAACCATCTGATTTACCACAACAAGTAGCCAGCTTATTTGGTCGCAATCCTTCGCAGATGATTACAGCTATGGTTTCTGATATTGTAGAAACGTCAAGCAAAGCTGATGAAATTACCATGTCGGCGGCTGTGCAAAAGGCCATGGATGAGTTTCGCGAATTTATGTTCGAAACACTTTATTTTTCTCCGGCGCTTCAACTAGAACGAGAGAAGGCGAAATTTATTATTTTAAGTCTCGTATCGCATTTTTTAAAAAATCCACACAAATTACCGGAAGATTTTTTAGCAAGAGAAGCGCAGTGGGGATTGAAAACGAGCGTAATCGACTATGTGGCTGGTCTGACAGACTTATATGCAATTCGACTATTTGAAGAGTTTTTTTTACCGAAAAAATCGGGGTACCAATAATGGTAGAAGATTTTGTCTGCTTTGAGCGAAGAAAAATTTTTTGTCAAGAGGAAAAAGAGGATTTATAAAACTTATATGGAATAGTAATATATCCATAAAAAAAGAGTCTAAAATCCTGCTTGACAGAAAGCAGGATTTTGACGTGAGTTGTAGAATATACTCAAAACTTAATAATGCCTTAAGGGCTACAAGGAAGAATCGCTTACACGATAGGGGATCTAAATGAAGAGTACAAATGATGATTTCGTCGATCGTCTGCGAAGCGAAAGTGATATAGTTAGCGTTATATCAGATTATGTGCCTTTAAAAAAGAAGGGAAAGAATTTTTGGGGATGTTGTCCCTTTCATCATGAAAAGACGCCATCTTTTTCGGTTACGCCTGATAAAGGTTTTTTTTACTGTTTTGGCTGTGGTGCTGGCGGCAATGTTTTTAACTTTCTCATGAAGATTGAAAACATTGATTTTTTTGATGCCGTTAAGCTGCTGGCGCAGAAGTTAAATATCCCTTTACCAGAACGAGAAAAAACCGATGCGGAACGAATGAGAGAAAAGCAAATTGCTCGCTTAGTTCAGGCAAATCAGTTGGCCGCTGATTTCTATCATTCTTGTTTGACGCGGACTAACTATGGTAAAGAGGCGCTTGATTATTTGATGGATCGTCAAATTACGCCTGAAATTATCGAGATTTTTCAATTGGGGTTTGCGCCGCCTTTCTGGAATAAATTGAGTCAGGCCTTGCTTGAGAGAAGTGTTTCGTTGGCAGTTTTGGAAGAAAGCGGATTGGCTGTTAAGAGACAGTCGGGTGATGGCTTCTATGACCGTTTTCGTAGCCGCATTATTTTTCCTATTGTAAATTTACGAGGCCAGCCGATTGCATTTGGCGGACGCGTTCTTGACAACAGTCAACCTAAATATCTCAATTCACCGGAAACGCCAATTTACAATAAGCGACGAGAGTTGTTCGGTCTTGATAAAACCTACAAAGCGATTCGCGACCAAAAGAAAGTTGTTATTGTAGAAGGTTATTTTGATGCAGTGAGTCTGTATGGCGCTGGGATCACTTGTGTTGCAGCATCATTAGGAACAGCTTTTACGGCGGAACAGGCCAAAGTGTTGCTGAAATTTACTGATGAATTTTATTTTGCTTATGACAGCGATGCGGCTGGACAAAATGCTACGAGTCGAGCTATTATTACGGCTAGCGAGGCTGGGGCGAAAGTAAAAATTATTCAAATTCCCGAGGGTAAGGATCCTGATGAATATGTGCGACGTCATGGTGGACAAGCTTTTGCCGCACTTATGGATAAGGCGTTAACGGCTATTGCTTATGAGGTGGAAAGGGCGCTTGGCAGCATTGACCATTCTCACTTAGAGGGAAAAGCTGCTGTGATTTCACAGGTTGTTCCATTTTTGGCGCAAGCTCATAATGCCGTAGAGATAAATGCTCATATATCACGATTAGCTGCTGTTTTAACAATTGACGAAGGAACAATTCGGGAAGAGTTACGAAAATATCCTTTACAAGCTAAAAAGGATAAAACTGTAAAAGGCGGATATACTAGTAATGTTCTTTCTCTTGCTGGCCCCAAAGTAGGCGCGGCAGAACAGGCAGAACGTCATCTAATGCATTTTTTGTTTCAAGATGCGTCGATATTACCTTATGTAGAATCAATGCTTGGGATAGGGCATTTTAGTAGTCCGGTTCGACAGGAAATTATGGCAGCGCTTAGTTCTGATTATAGTGCTACAGGTAAAATTGATCCTGAAGGGATATCTCTTCGCTTGAGTCAGGCAGCGGCAGCTGAATTATCAGGCATTATGCTGCTAGAGACTCCTTGTGAAGATAAGGTGCGCCTAGTAGACGACTATATTCGAGCCATAGAACTTGCTTTTTTGAAAAATCAATATGAAGAGCATCGGTTAAAAGCCGATGAATTAGAACGCATGGGGGATAGTCGCTTTTTGCAGGAATTAGCAGAGAGCCAGCGAATTAAACATGAAATTAATAAATTATACCAATGAGAATTTTAATAAGTATCAATCGGTCATGCTGACCGCCATCGGCCTGGGGAGGGGGGAATAAAATGACAGAGAAAAAGAATCAGACGACTGATCATGTTAATGAATTGCTGCACCGCGGTAAAAAACGCGGAGGTGTGCTAACATATGCAGAAATTATGGATACTTTTCAGAGCGATGACTTGACACCTGATGAGATTGATGATGTGTATGAAATGTTCACGACGAAAGGTATTGAAATTGTTGATGAAATCCCTGAGGCAGAAGGACCTGGCACAGCTGACATAGAAGAAGAACAGGCGGAAGAGATTGATATTGACCTGTCAATTCCTGAGGGAGTTACGATTGATGATCCTGTGCGCATGTATTTGAAGGAAATTGGTCGTGTGCCGCTGTTAACTGCCGATGAGGAAATCTTATTGGCAAAACGCATGGAAAAAGGTGATGAAGACGCCAAACGTCGTTTGGCTGAAGCGAATTTGCGCCTTGTTGTAAGTATTGCCAAACGCTATGTGGGCCGAGGAATGCTATTCCTTGATTTAATTCAAGAGGGAAACCTTGGTTTGATTAAAGCCGTGGAAAAGTTTGACTATAATAAAGGCTACAAGTTCTCTACCTATGCAACTTGGTGGATTCGTCAGGCCATTACGCGGGCCATTGCCGACCAAGCGCGGACGATTCGTATTCCAGTGCATATGGTTGAAACTATTAATAAATTAATTCGCGTATCGCGACAGCTTTTGCAAGAACTTGGCCGGGAACCAGCGCCAGAAGAAATTGCTAAAGAGATGGAAATTACAGTTGAGCGCGTACGAGAAATTATGAAAATTGCCCAAGAACCAGTTTCCTTAGAAACTCCGATTGGGGAAGAAGAAGATTCCCATCT
>URQW01000183.1 GCA_900550105.1 uncultured Pelosinus sp. | reverse complement strand
ACATATTTTGATGATCATAACGCACACCTGGCGTAAAAGTCCACTTATCCGATAAAGCCACGCGATCTTCTAGATAAACGGCCTTGTTGTCGATACTCTTATTGGTGAAGTAACCAGGATAATCCACTTTTGTTTTGATCCACTCCGCGCCGCCGACTAAAGTCTGATTATCGCCAAGCTGCCAACCATCTTTCCATTCCAGCCCCTGTTGATTATTATTATATTTTGATGCAGACCATTTACTACCAACATATTGATTCATGTTATAGGAGTAATAATTTTGATAAATACGAACATAACTATCGGCTAACTGATCCTTTTTAGTATTATAGGTAATCGCCCAATTATTGGTCACTGTATTCAAATAGTCATAGGGATAATGCAGTGAAGCTCCCCATAAAGTCCGTCCGGCTGCCATATAAGGCTGTCCTTTATGATTATTCATATGCTCAAAATTAAGCGTTAAAGAATGATCTGAATCAAGATCCTTATCGAGCCGGAAAGTTAAATTTTTCTGGTCAAAAGCACTGTTTTCCATCGTTTTTGTCTGCCCACTTATGGAATCTTTATAGGCAAAGTGATCCTGATTACTCTTACCTGCTGTCAAAAACCAACTCCAGCCTTGCTCCGCACCTTGATTGGTATAAGTATAATTTCTTGTTCCCCATGAGCCTGTATTGATATCAAGCGTTGATTCACTTTTACTGCCTTTACGGGTAATAATATTAATGACCCCGCCAGTTGCATCAGAGCCGTATAAAGCAGAAGCCGCCCCTTTTACCACTTCGATCTTATCAATCATCGTCAGCGAAGGAAAAGAGCTCATGTCAAAGGTTGCTCTCCCCCCAAAAGCTCCCGGCAGTTTTCTAAGATTCATCCGACGCCCATCAATCATAATAACGACATGAGGATCACCATTTAAACTGACATATTGCTCACTACCAGCACTTCCTTGTTTGGTCACAATCACGCCGGTAACCTGTTGTAGCGCTTCACCTAAATCTCGATAATGATTTTTTTCTATGTCGGCATGAGTAATTACAGAAACATTTGCTGCGGTTTCTGCCACTTTTACTGGCATGCGATTTGCTGTCACCTCTACCTGATCCAAGGAATAATCATTCGCTTCAGCGGCCCAAGAAAATCCCGTTGTTTGCGCTAGTATAGCGCTACTGATTATGGTATAAAGAAATGCTTTCCTAGTAAGTTTTTTTCCTGTTTTCATCTATGAAAACTTCCTTTCATGACAAAATAAAGAGCCTTTCCGCAATAGAAAGGCTCTGGAATCACAAAATAATAACTTTTAATCCCCGTCCCTAACTCTTGTAGGCAAAAATGGTGATTAGATTCTATATGCTATTTAAAATTACTTTTTCGTCATATGTTTTTTTTCAGGCTGTGATGCGCTTTGCAAAGCATCCCAAGCTTCATTAGCACGATCTACAAAGAGTTTCCGTACATTTTCATTCTCACCGAGACCATGAATGTAAGTCGTTACGAAGAAACCCTCTTTCTTTAAAATGGATTTATGGGAATCTGGTTCATCTCCAGCCATATCGTTGTTCGCATGATCGCCAGCAACCATCATCATCGGAATCAGTGTAACATTCTTCACTCCATTTTCTTTTAGTTTAGGAATGATTGTTTCCAGATTAGGCCAGCCTTCAACCGTGTAAGTATAAACATTATTGAGTCCCATATCTTGTAAACGAGCTTGAATTACTGAATAGTAGGCATTAGCCGGGTGAGGCGTACCATGATACATCAATAAAATGGCATCATTTTTACCGGTCTTAGGAAACTCAGTTTGAATCGCTTTTAACGCATCGGTAACATCATCACGCTGTTTTTCTTGTCCCATCCAGTAAATCAAGGAAGTTCCGAGAGTCATTTTTTTAAACTGGTTTTTATAAATGTCAAAAATTGCTTTGTCGTAAGCATATTCCATGCCAGGAATTACATCAAGTGAAGTGAGGGCAATCCGTGTATAGCCTTCCGCTTTCAACTCGGCTAAAGCTTCTTCTGGTGTAGGAATTTTGATTCCTTCTTTTTGCTGAATTCGATCAATAATAATATGAGAAGTAAAAGCCAAAACGACTTTTTGACCAGGATGAGCCGCTTGAATATCGGCTACAGTTTGTTCAATTGTAAGCTTACGCGATTCCTCATAGGTAGTACCGAAACTCATAACCACAATTGCATCTTTATTTTCGAGATTCTGCAAGGCGGGATTTTCCGCTACATTTACACCAATTTGAGCCGCATGTTTCAGCGCTGGCGTGGCATGCTTTACTTCCGGATTCAGTTCATAGGCGGCATAAGTTGGTGCAGCACTTACTCCCATAAAAGTAGCACAAGCCAAAGAAACCGCAAGCATTTTTTTCCAATTTTTCACAAATACTCCTCCTAAAATATAAAATAAATATAAAATAAAAAAACTTCCTAAATGAATTAGGAAGTAGTAAACAATGTGATTCTTGGCTTTTAAACAACCAAGAGTTCTCTGCTACAATCCCCTCCCCATCGCTCGTAGGTAAAAGTGGTGATTATTAAACAGGCAGTTCTCCTGGCTCTGGATCATAGCTCGCTCAAACCTTCCCAAAACGTTCGTTCCAGTGGCATTTCTTGAGTTTGCTCCCCATTACAGTGGCGGGACCGCGCCGGTATTTCACCGGACTTCCCTATTAAGCCTTACGGCACCTATTCTAACGCTATTCAGTTTGCTCTGATTTCCACGTACTTACAATAGCACTTTAAAGTTGTTTTGTCAAATCGTAATATTCAATTAATTGCAATAATCTATTGGGACTTCTTGACAGCCAAATTAAAATATTTACAATAGGAGATAATCAATGAAATTTTGTGATGAATCGAAAGGAATACATCCGTGAATGTAGAAAAAGAAAAATACATTACAGCAGGCGAACTAGCATCGCTTTACAGCATTCCTAAACAAACACTGCTCTACTATGATAAAATGGGTTTGCTTGTTCCGTTATTTGTCAATTCAAAAGGCTATCGATTTTACTCAGTATCACAATATCTTACGCTAGAAATCATTGTAAACTTAAGAAAATTAAATATTTCTATTCAAGCAATTAAAGCTTATTTGAAAAATCGAAATATAGATCATTTCGAAGAGATATTACGAAATAAAGAAGCCGAATGTACTCAAATCATCGCAGAAATGCAAGAACTAAGGCAAAGCGTGCAGCATTCCCTAAAAAGTCTTGATACAATTCGAAAAATGCCATTAAATCAAATTGAGTTGCGTTTTTGCCAAGAACGCAAGCTATTCATCAGTGAATCAATACCTGCGGAAAAACGAGTTAAAGAACGCATGAAAATTCTTTCTCGCCACAATCAAGCTGCTTTTTCCCCTAAACACTTCAAAGAATTTACGACTGGCTGGATTATCGCTAAAGAAGACTTCTCCCATAAAATTTTTAATAAAACGCTGCAATATTTCACGCCTACTGCAGCATCACTGCCAGAAAAAAAATACACGACTTGCCCCGCGGGGCTTTATCTGAATCTTTGTTTTGACGGAACTTATTATGAAAAAGCTCCTGTGGTCTGGGAAAAAATAACCGCCTTTATTGAACGAAATCACTTAAAGATTTTAAGTAATGTATATATATTTCCTTTACAAAACCATTGGATTACGGAAGATACGACAGCCTATATCAATCAAATTTCAATGATGGTTGAATATGAAGAGTAAAACTTATAGAAACAAGAAAAAAACCGCCTCGAATCATCTTTTCTCTGATTCGAGGCAGCTCTTTTTTCTCAGTTACTATGATGGCCTGTCTCATAATTACCAGACCGAATTTTGTTAAAAATTTCATGAACTTCTTCTGAACTTTTCCCTGCTTCCATGGCTTTTTTAGCATGAATCGCTGCCATGCGATAATTTTTATGAGCTTCATCCTGAGGAATACTGTCAATATCAAGCGGATCTAAATTCATGATTTTATGAAAAATC
>URQW01000182.1 GCA_900550105.1 uncultured Pelosinus sp. | reverse complement strand
GAAGAAGTCGCATCTTGGGCAGAATGAATCCGTCCAATCGTCCTAAGCAGTGGATCGGAAAAAGATTGCACGCCAAAGCTAATACGATTCAGACCGGCGTCCTTAAGCGCGACAAGAAGCGAATCCTTGGTGGTTCCAGGATTCGCTTCACAGGTCCACTCATAGCCTTCACTGAAAGAAAAAGATTCAGCAATGGCGTAACAAATTGCCAGTAGTTGATCTGCCGGAAGTATCGTAGGCGTACCGCCGCCAATAAATACCGTATCAACTTCATAAGCAGAAAAATTTTTGCTTTGCCCAGCAATCTCGGCTAATAATGCTCTCGTATAGGCTTCAAACAAGTCCTCCTGCCCGCTCATTGACGGAAAATCACAATAAAAACACTTCTGGCGGCAAAAAGGTATGTGAACATAAAGCCCTAAGGTCTTTCGTTTCATCATCGATCAATCCATTTTTAAAATTGCCATAAAGGCTTCTTGCGGCACTTCCACACTACCAACTTGTTTCATGCGCTTTTTGCCTTCTTTTTGCTTTTCCAATAGCTTACGTTTCCGCGTAATATCGCCGCCGTAACATTTGGCAAGTACGTCTTTACGCATAGCCCGAACTGTTTCTCTGGCAATAACTTTATTCCCGATGGCAGCTTGAATAGGAATTTCAAACATTTGCCGCGGAATGATTCCGCGCAATTTTTCCGCCAAACCGCGTCCACGTGATGCCGCTTTATCAGTGTGAACAATCACACTTAAGGC
This sequence comes from uncultured Pelosinus sp., assembly GCA_900550105.1. Lineage (GTDB taxonomy): Bacteria > Bacillota > Negativicutes > UMGS1260 > UMGS1260 > UMGS1260. Next base: position 3,350 of record URQW01000182.1, on the reverse strand, counting down.
GTCAACAGCTTCGCCGTTTAAAAGAATATCAAGCTTTACGAGCTTAGATGTGCGGTAGCCAATTAATTCATAATCAAGCGAAGCATAACCCCGTGTCGACGATTTCAGCTTGTCAAAATAATCGTAAATAATTTCACTGAGCGGTAAATGATATTCGATCGTAACGCGACTCTCATCAAGATACTTCATATCCTTAAAATCGCCCCGTTTGTCCTGCGATAGCTCCATAACGGCCCCGACAAAATCATTCGGTACAATCACCGTTGCTTTTACGTAAGGTTCCTCAATATGATCAATATTCGCAACAGGCGGCAACAGTGACGGATTATCCACCCGAAGCATTTCACCGTCTGTTTTATAGACTTCATAAATAACGCTTGGCGCTGTCGTAATGAGCGTAATATTATATTCCCGTTCAATTCGTTCCTGAATGACATCCATGTGCAAAAGGCCTAAAAAGCCGCAACGAAAGCCAAAACCCAAGGCAATGGAAGTTTCCGGTTCAAAGACAAGAGAAGCATCATTAAGCTTCAACTTATCAAGAGCGTCACGCAACGCGTCATACTGTGAACTTTCTACAGGATAGAGTCCGCAATAGACCATCGGCGTAATAGTCCGATAGCCAGCTAAAGGCGCCGGTGCCGGATTATCGGCCAAAGTAATCGTATCGCCTACCCGCGTATCCTTTACATTTTTTATGGCAGCTGCAACATAACCAACTTGACCAGGCGCCAACTCGTCCACTAATGCCATGTAAGGCTTAAAAACCCCGACTTCCGTGACTTCAAAAGTTTTCTTCGTAGCCATCATATGCATTTTCATACCAGGGGCTAGCACGCCGTCAAACACACGGATATTGGCAATAACCCCTTTATACGCATCGAAATGCGAATCAAAAATCAGCGCCTGCAAAGGCTTTTCGCGTTCGCCCTGCGGCGGCGGAATCTTAGCTACAATCGCTTCTAGTACCTCTTCAATGCCAATTCCCGATTTCGCGCTTGTTAATACCGCTTCCGAAGCATCAAGACCGATTACATCTTCAATCTCCTGTTTCACTTTTTCTGGATCAGCGCTTGGTAAATCAATCTTATTAATAACAGGAATGATTTCCAAATTATGTTCCAGTGCCAAATAAACATTGGCCAGTGTCTGCGCCTCAATTCCTTGCGCAGCGTCTACCACAAGCAGTGCGCCTTCACAGGCAGCCAAGCTACGCGAAACTTCGTAAGTAAAATCCACATGACCAGGTGTGTCAATAAGATTAAGCATGTAAGTTTCGCCATTTTTTGCCTTATAGGAAAGCCTTACAGCCTGAGCTTTAATCGTAATGCCCCGTTCTCGCTCCAATTCCATCTGGTCAAGAACCTGACTCTCCATTTCTCGAGCCGATAGTGTTCCAGTATACTCAAGCAAGCGGTCAGCCAGTGTGGACTTACCGTGATCGATATGAGCGATGATCGAAAAATTGCGGATCTTGGAAATCTCCACGCTGTCCTCCTCTCTGCATCCCATTGTTAGGAAGCAGTCAAATTTGTACATTAAATTATAGCATTTTGCTATAAGCGCCTGCAAGTCTTACCTTTACGGCAAGGAGAGAGAGGCAATCAATTCGTTCATTTCGACATAAAGTGGCTGCAAAAAAAATCCATACTGTAAAGGCAAACGGAAATTTTTTGTACCATCCCCTAGATAGAGAAAATCCCTATCGCTCCATAACGTACCAACTTCATAAGCTTGCCGCCAGTCGTAAGAATCACCTAACCAAACAATTTCATAAGAGCCTCGCTTCGGGCTCGCCACAGAAAAAAGCGGCGCTTCCTGGCGCTGCGTTAATTGGGTTAGCTGCCCTTGAGCAGTCCAAAGACCGCATAAAGTGACTGCCAGAAGAAGAAAGGTTCCTCGATAAAGCAGTTTCCATTGATTCATGATTGCCTCCTGCTAGTTGCTAGTTGCTAGTTGTCAACCTTTATAATCTACGGCTTCGCCCCGGCTTCAATTAAATCGGCTAGTACATCTCCTAGTATTTCCATACTGCGTGAGGCTTCTTCCAAAGAACTTTCTTCGCTGCCTACTTCAAGCAACAACGCTCGCGGATGCAGATGCTGGTTGTATCGCCAGTCTTCCAGCTTAATGCCGCGACACAGACCAGGATACTCCTTGTTTAATTTCGCTTCAATCTGTTTAGCAAAAGCATGATTCTGCTGCCAGTGGGGCTGGACAAGATCAGGCCGTCCTACAGCAACAATGATCAAAATACGGGCTGTCGGCACACCCTGAATTGTCGTTGTCACGTTTTCTCGTTTTTGTGCATCACGATGAATATCGAAAACCATTTGCAAAGAAGGATGATCATTCAGCATTCTTTGCAACGTGATTTCCGACAAATTATAAGCCTTCATAAAGGACGGATAATCATGAACAGCGCTGCTTTGCACAACGCCAACCCCTCTATTCTCCAGCCGTTTACTTAAAGCAGCGCCAACTTGTACAATATCGCCTTTTTGACCGCCCGCGCTATGGGAACTACCGGAAGAAGGAATGAAGGATTCCGAAGTATGGGTATGATAAATACCAACAAGCGGTTTACCTTCTTTACCGCTCAAGGAAAATTCAAATTTAGGTAAAGTCTCAGTACTGTTGGCACTGAGAGTTGCCACTTCGCTATGGGTTAATCCTGCCAAAAGCGGAATTTCCCGCTGCAAAATCGACCGAATATCTTCTGTATCAATATCGGTAAATAAGAGCAGCGCCGAACGCAATCCCTTGGTCGGTGAAAAATGGTTTTTCTCCGCTTCCGTCGAAGGCTTGGGCAAACTTCGAGCAAACCCAGGTACGCCGGCGCCTAACAGATCCCGCCCTGAGGCAAGAGTTCCGAAAAAAAAGGAAGACTTTGCTTGTCCGATTGAAGGCCCCTGAGCCAGAACCAAAGCTGTTTCCGGTGCAAATGAATCACACCAAAAGAAAAAGCCGCCAGCTAAAAAAATCGCCGTAAGCAAAGACAGTACTATAATACAAAGATAGTCAGGTTTTCGTAGCTTTTTGCGGCTTCGTCTTCTCAAATTGATCTCCTCCCGCGTCAGATTACCTGTACTATATATGCGCTAGGAGAAGCACCTATGCTCTATTGCAGATAACGATGAATATTTTTATAGTCGATTCCCTCATGCAGTGCTTGATTAATCGCACCGGCCACAATGGTAGCAATATCTTGAATCATCCGATCAATTTCTTTCGGCGTAACCATCAAATCCCCTAAAAGATCAGGAAGAATCTGCCGAACTATTACATGCTGCTCTGCTTCCGAAAGGGTGGCCATACTTTTAAAATAGCGAGCGAATGCGGCGTGCTCT
>URQW01000181.1 GCA_900550105.1 uncultured Pelosinus sp. | reverse complement strand
GCATCTGACACTGTTTTGAGCGAGGAAGCTGTAGTAGCAGAGTCTAAGGAGTCTGTACAAACAGCAATAATGAATGAGACAACAAGTGAAGCAGACAGTCAGGCGGAAGTGAAAAAGACTGAAAAAAAACCGGAAGATCTTTGCAATCTCTGCTCTGATCCGGTTTGTGAACGCCGTAAAGGAGAACCGCGAGTGAACTGCATTCATTACGACGAACATAAGAATAGGGAGGAATCATAATGCGGGGAGAAGCTTTAGGAATGGTAGAAACAAAAGGCTTAGTCGGTGCAATTGAAGCGGCTGATGCTATGGTAAAAGCAGCAAATGTCATACTTGTTGGGTATGAAAAAATCGGTTCTGGCTTAGTTACTGTTATGGTGCGAGGTGACGTAGGAGCTGTAAAAGCAGCTACTGATAGTGGTGCCGCAGCAGCGGGAAAAGTCGGAGAACTTGTATCGGTTCATGTTATTCCTCGTCCGCACACGGATGTAGAAAAAATTCTACCAAAAGTTGACGGACAAGAATAATCAGGCTTTTAGTCTACATGATTCGGCAGGGAAACGGTGGGAGTGAGTAGTTTGGAAGAAACGATGATTCAAGCAATTGTACAGCAAGTTCTATGTCGTTTAAAGGAGCCTGAAGGAATTCCTGTGGGCGTATCGAATCGTCACATCCACCTTTCTGCCGAACATATGGAAGTCTTATTTGGTTGCGGAAAAAGTCTGACTAAGAAGAAAGACTTGAGCCAGGTTGGGGAATTTGCCGCAGAAGAAACAGTGACTTTAGTAGGTCCTAAGGGAGCGATGACTGGCGTAAGAGTTCTTGGTCCCTTGCGAAAAACTACCCAGGTAGAGCTTTCGCTTACCGACAGTTTTAGTCTCGGTGTAAAAGTTCCCTTCCGCAATTCCGGTGATATTAAAGGTTCTGCCGGAATTGTGGTTGTTGGTCCCTGCGGTGCAATTACACTACAAGAAGGCGTTATTTGCGCAACCAGACATATCCATATGAGCGGCGACGATGCACGGCGGTTTGGCGTCCAAGATGGTGAATTAAAAACCATTGCCTTTGATGGGGTTCGCGGCGGTACGATGACTCATGTTTTGATTCGCGTGCAAAATCACTTTAGGTTGGAACTTCATATTGATACAGATGAAGCAAATGCCTTCGGTTTGAAAAATGGTGATAAAGTTACTTTGCTGTAAAGTTAGGAGGTGCATCATAGGTGAATTATGATGTGCTTGTCGAACAGGTGGTTACAGAAGTTATGCGCCGCCTGCAAACTTTGCCGCAAGTTCCTCAGCCGCCCGAAAGGAAAGTTCGGGCTTTGGCTATTTTTACAGGCGGAACAATCGGCATGGAAGAAAGTTTTATTGAATTGACAAAGCTTCAAAAGCAAGGATTTTTCTTCACAGTCGTTCTTTCTCAAGCGGCGGAGCAAGTTATTGGCTTAGGACGGATTACGGCCCAGCTTGGTTCTAGTGTGAAAATTATAACGGCGGCTTCGCCTTATCCGGGCAAAGAACTGCGCGATGCTGACCTAGTTCTTGTCCCTGTGCTAACACAAAATACAGCAGCTAAAATTGCTCATACGCAAGCTGATACGTTATGTACGACTTTAATTATGCAAGCTTTGATGATGGGAAAACCTGTTGTTGCTGCGCAAAATGCTGCTGATCCAGGCGATTGGGGACGACGTGAACGCAATATGGGAAAAGCTTCGCCAGCCTTAATGGCAGCTCTTACCAAAAATCTAGAAACCATCGCGCAATTCGGCATTCATTTAACACCTGCTTTAGAGCTTGCCAAAGTATGCTTCGGCAGTTTATCAAAAGCAGTAAAAGTCGAAGCGGTAGTTGGCAGGAACCCGAAAAGCGGGACGAAACGTGCCGTTCTTGATGCTAAAATAGTTCAGGCGGCAGTCGCCCAAGGGCTTTCTAGTATTTCTGTTGTACCTGGAGCCCTTATAACCCCTCTGGCGCGTGATATGGCCCGAGACTATGGGATTACTTTTAGCCAAGAGTAAGCTTAAGCGATAGGAGCGATCGTTATGTGGTTAGGAAAAGTAGTAGGAACAGTCGTAGCAACGCCAAAGGATGAAAGTTTGACAGGCTGCAAACTTTTAATTGTACAGCCGCTTCGCCTTTGCTCCAATCAAGGTCTTAGCCCTGTTGTAGCTGTTGACACGATTGGTGCTGGAACAGGAGAGTCCGTTTTGGTTGTTACAGGCAGTTCAGCCAGACATGTGACGGGAAATCCGCAATCGGCTGTAGATGCGGCGATTATTGGAATTATTGATACAATCGAACTAAACCAATCGCTCATTGAGGAGTAAGTACAATGAAGGTATATACAAAAACAGGCGATCAGGGAGAAACAAGTTTATTTAGTCGTCAGCGCGTACCGAAGGATCATGTGCGGGTAGAGGCATATGGTACGATTGATGAGGCCAGTGCTGCTTTGGGGCTTGCCAGAGCTTTATCCAAACAGGACTGGGTTATTGAAGCGATCGTAAGGCTTCAAGAAGAGCTGATCTGGCTGAATGCCGATTTGGCAACAGAAACACTACAGAACGGTCAGTCTTACTACATTACTGAGCAGCATGTAGCGAAGTTGGAAGCTGCTATTGACAAGCTGGAAGAACAGCGTATTCCACAAAAGTATTTTATTACGCCAGGGACTTCTGCTGTGAGCGCAGCGATTGATTTGGCAAGAAGCATGGTTAGGCGAGCCGAGCGAGCTGTCGTGAAAGCACGACGGAGCGAAGAAATTCCGCCAAATGTTTCGCTCTATATTAACAGGTTATCTGATTTCTTATTTGTTTTAGCTCGCTGTGCAGAACAGGAAGAACTGATAACAACTGTGACTCAAGCAGTTATAAAAACACTGCAAGCAGCGCCGAACATAAATACACCAACGGAAAGAAAGATGCCTATGTTAGAAAGAGCAAAAAAAATAGTAGCAGCCGCTGAACAAAAAGCGATCACATTAGGAATTCCTATGGTGATTGCTGTAGTAGATTGTGGTGGGAATCTTGTTTTGCAAGAGCGGATGGATGATTCGTTGTTAGCAAGTATTTCCTTGGCTCTTGATAAGGCTTATACAGCGCTTTCCTTGAAAATGCCAACTGATGAAGTGGCTAAAGCCGTTCAGCCGGGAATGCCAATTTATGGACTAGAAGGCAATTTGAATGGTAGGTTTGTTGTATTTGGCGGAGGCTTCCCTCTTGTTGAGCAAGGCGTTGTTGTCGGAGCGATCGGCGTGAGCGGCGGAACGGTAGAGGAAGACATGGCAGTAGCTAAAGCTGGCCTTGCCGCATGGTAAGGGACTGACGAGAATATTTATGGAGACCGAATGGGGGTAACAACGTGAACATTGATCAGACACTCATTACAAAGATCACTGCTGAAGTATTGGCGCAGCTCCAACAGCCTGAAGCTGCCAAAGGTCATGGCGGTGATTATGGCGTGTACGAAACGGTAGACGAAGGTGTTGCCGCCGCACGGGAAGCTTATCTTAGTTTAAGAGCCCTATCGATTAGGGAACGGGAAAATCTAGTAAAAGCGATGCGAGAAGCGGCCTATAATAATGCGGAGCTTTTAGCAAAAATGGCGGTAGAAGAGTCTGGGATGGGCCGAGTGGCCGATAAGATTATAAAAAATCAAATGGGCGCATTAAATACGCCTGGAACAGAGGATTTGAGGACAGAAGCAAAGACGGGCGACCATGGACTGACCCTTTATGAAATGGGACCTTACGGCGTGATTGGTTCAATTACGCCGACAACGAATCCATCAGAAACTATTATTTGTAACGGAATTGGTATGATTGCTGCAGGAAATGCTGTTTTTTTCAGTCCCCATCCTACCGCACGCAACACTTCGCTTACGACAATTAAAATTTTAAATAAGGCGATTATGGCCGCTGGCGGACCGGCTAACTTACTTACTGCTGTAGCTAACCCGTCATTAGAAACGACAAATGCTATGATGAGTCATCCCGGCATTAATATGCTTGTAGCCACAGGCGGTCCTGGCGTAGTGAAAGCTGTGTTATCGTCAGGCAAAAAGGCGATTGGCGCCGGAGCTGGTAACCCACCAGCTGTTGTTGATGCAACAGCTGATATTCCCAAAGCA
>URQW01000180.1 GCA_900550105.1 uncultured Pelosinus sp. | reverse complement strand
CATCAAGGGACTCACTGTATTTCGTAAAGAGCTTGAACACCTGTCCTGCCTCAATGCCGCGAGCCGTTTTCACCGGTGCACCACAACGCGGACAAGGATCGCCAGCCGCAATCAAACGAATATCTTTCACAATAGCTGCCGTAAAATCCCGTGTTGGGTTGACGTTTCGATAATGTTTATCTACTTCATTGGCGCCACAAACCGCATTTTTCAAGTTCATCACAGTAGGATCGGCCACAATGGTTACATCTTTAAGTCCTACAGGTCCTAAAAAGCCCGCTGAACTATGGAGCTTATTTACAATCGCCTCGTCAGATGCCAAAGTAAGATCAATGCACCCCACTGCATTTTGCAATTTCACTTCATTGACCGTATGGTCGCCACGCACTAAAGCAACGATTAGTTCACCTTTTTCCGTCTGATAAGCAAGCGACTTAATCGTTTGCTCTGGTGAAACCTGTAAAAAGGCACAAACTTCAGCAATTGTTTTTTGCGCCGGTGTAGCAACAGCCACAAGTGCTTCAGCTGTTTCATCAGGAGCAGATAGCGCCGCCAGCTCGGCTTTTTCTACATTAGCTGCATAATCGCAGGCAGAACAAAAAGCAATCGCTGCTTCCCCCGCTTCTGCTAGCACCATAAATTCGTGAGAACCACTACCGCCAATTTGCCCCGAGTCAGCCTCAACCGGACGGAAAGTGAGGCCGCAGCGTGTGAAAATTCGCGTATAAGCATCATACATTTTCTGATAACTTACATCAAGACCCGCTTCATCACGATCAAAAGAATAAAGATCCTTCATGATAAACTCGCGTCCCCGCATTAAACCAAAACGTGGCCGAATTTCATCACGATATTTATTTTGAATTTGATAGAGCATAACAGGAAGTTGTCGATAAGACTTGACTTCCGCTCGTACCAATGTAGTAATAATTTCTTCATGGGTTGGTCCCAAGCAAAAATCGCGATTATGACGATCTTTTAACCGGAACATCTCATCGCCATACACATCCCAACGGCCCGATTCTTTCCACAGTTCCGCTGGTTGAATAATCGGCATTAAGAGTTCTTGACCGCCTGCTTCATCCATTTCTTCCCGAATAATTGCTTCGATTTTTTTTAGCACGCGAAGCGCTAAAGGCAAATAAGTATATACACCGCCTGCCGCTTTACGAATCATGCCAGCCCGCAGCATTAGCTTGTGACTGATAATCTCCGCTTCGGCCGGTGTTTCTCTAAGTGTCGGCGCATAAAGTCTTGATGCTAACATCGTATATCCTCCCTACTATTAAACCATCTTATCTATTTCAGCAAACAAAGCACTCAAAAGTTCCGTTTCCGGTACTTTTCGTACAATCTCGCCTTTTACAAACAGCAGCCCTTCGCCTTTACCGCCAGCAATACCTATATCAGCTTCTTTGGCTTCACCCGGACCATTTACAACACAACCCATTACCGCAACTTTGAGCGGTTTTTTCACTGTAGCAAGATACTCTTCTACTTGAGCCGCAATCGGTGCCAATTCAATATTACAACGACCGCAGGTAGGACAAGAAATCAGTGTCGGTCCATATTCTTTAAGACCAAGGGCTTTTAAAATTTCATTACCTGCTTTCACTTCGACAACAGGATCGCCTGTTAAGGAGACACGAAGTGTATCACCAATTCCTTCTGACAATAGACCGCCAATACCGATGGCCGACTTAACAAGACCAGATTGATACGTACCAGCTTCCGTTACGCCAAGATGCAACGGATAACTACTGGTCTCTGCCATTAGACGGTAAGCCGCCATTGTCAGCGGAACATCATGGGCCTTTAAAGATATCTTTATATCGTAAAAGTCTTCCTGTTCCAACAAACGAATATGTTCTAGAGCGCTCTCAACTAGCGCTGCAGCTGTAGGATGACCGCCATGCTTTGCTAAGAGTTTTTTATCAAGCGATCCAGCATTAACCCCGATTCGAATGGGGATTCCCGCTTGTTTTGCCGCTTTGGTAACTGCTTTGACCTTCGTTTGATCGCCAATGTTACCAGGATTAATTCTTAGACCGTCAATTCCTCGCTCAATGACAGTGAGCGCCAGCTTATGATCAAAATGAATATCAGCAATTAACGGTAAAACAGTCTGTTCTTTTATGGCGAAAATCGCCTCGGCTGCCTGCTGGTCTGGTATGGCCAGACGAACAATATCACAACCAGCAGCTGCAAGTCGTTCAATCTGCTCTACTGTCGCCGCCACATCATCGGTTTTCGTATTGGTCATAGACTGTACGGAAATAGGGGCAAAACCGCCTACAGCAACAGATCCAATGTGAATCTGTCTCGTTTTTCTTCGTTCCATCGTCTGATCCCTCATCCATCTGTGAAATTAAAACAAATTCAATCTCGCTATATCTTTCATGGTAGCAAGAGCCATAAGCATTAATAACAACACCATACCGATCATTTGCACAATTTGAGCGCTACGTCGTCCTAAAGGCTTACCGCGAAGCGCTTCAATCGCCAAAGTAACAATATGACCACCATCTAAAACAGGTACAGGAAACAAGTTGATTAGCCCAAGATTAATACTTAAAAAAGCAGCAAATTGCAGCAGTGGTAAAATGCCAAGCTGCGCAACCTGACCAGTCATTTGCGCGACACCAATCGGGCCAGCAACTTCAGCGGCAATTTGACCTGATACCATTTGGCCAATTCCTACAAGCATGCCGCTCGCCACAACATAGGTTTGCTTAACAGAAAGCCCCATCGCTTCAAATATGCCGACTTTTTGATTTTCAATAATTGGCATTACGCCAATAACACCACGGTTTCCTTTTGGGTCGAACTCTGGCACAACTTTTGTTGTAACAGTAGCTTTATCGCGCACAACCGTAATTTCAAGGGGTTGACCGGCTTGGCCTTGCACCGCAGCAACAAACTGACTCCAAGTAGCGATTGTCGTACCATTTACCGACTGAATTCGATCCCCCTGCAAAAATCCAGCCCGTTCGGCTGGTCGTTCCGCCATGACCGAACCAATCACAGGCTCTGGTGAAACTTTATCAATGCCTGCGGAAAAAAAGACAATCGCAAAGAGCAACACAGGCAGTAAAAAATTCATAGCTGAACCTGCTACAATCACGAGCATTCTCGCCCAAATCGGCTTAGACTGAAAAGATCGTTCATCTTGCTCTTCATCAGGATCCATTCCGGCAATCTTATTAAATCCGCCTAACGGAATTAAGCGTAAGGAATAGAGAGTTTCACCGCGACGGACTGAGAAAATACTTTTGCCAAAACCAATAGCAAATTCATCGACACGCATTCCCGTCCATTTTGCTGTTGCAAAATGACCTAACTCATGGACAAAAACCAAAAGACCAAACACAAAAACAGTTGCAATAACTGTAATCGACAACAGATCATTCACCACCTTATTAAAATGTCCTGTATGAATCTTACAAGCTAAATTTCGTGATAGACTTTGCCGCTTGCTCTCTAGCCCAAGTATCAGCAACAAACACACTGTCAATCGACCATTCAGACATTCCCTGATGCGCTGCCAACGTTGCTTCAATGAGTGAGGCAATGGCTAGATAAGGAATTTTGCCAGCTACAAAAGCCTGAACGGCAATTTCATTGGCAGCATTAAAAACACAAGGATAAGACTTTCCCTGCCGTCCTGCTTCATAAGCCAGCTTTAATGCGGGAAATCGAATTAAATCAGGTTGTTCAAACGTTAATGATAAAGCTTGGCGAAAATCAAGCTGGGGATAATGCCCTGGTAACCGCGCAGGATAAGAAAAAGCATATTGAATAGGCAATCTCATATCAGGTTGTCCCAGCTGTGCTATAACCGATCCATCGATGGTCTGAATCATCGAATGAACAATACTTTGCGGATGAACTACTACATCAATGTCATCATAAGGCAACGAAAAAAGCCAATGCGCCTCAATCACTTCCAACCCTTTATTGGCTAGTGTTGAAGAATCTATCGTTACCTTCGGACCCATATTCCAATTTGGATGACACAGGCACTTCTCCACTGTAACAGATTGCAATTCTGTCATCGTAGAGTTTCGAAACGGACCGCCGGAAGCAGTGAGAAAAATTTTATGAAGATGATTTTCTCCTAGGCCTTGCAAGCAT
>URQW01000179.1 GCA_900550105.1 uncultured Pelosinus sp. | reverse complement strand
CAAAAAATCAGTATGATTTTTCAAAACCCAACAGCAGCATTAAATCCCGTTCTACCAGTAGGTTGGCAGCTATCAGAAGTTTTTCGTTCGCATACTGGCTGTACTCGTCAGGAAGCCAAAGAACAAAGTTTATTATTATTAGCAAAAATGGGTTTTACGGAACCGACAAAAATTTATCGCCGTTTTCCCTTTCAATTGAGTGGCGGCATGAGCCAGCGTGTAATGATTGCTATGGCCATGGCGTTAAAACCTTCTCTGATTATTGCTGATGAACCAACTACAGCGCTTGATGTAACACTTCAGGCTCAGGTACTTAAAGAGTTAAAACGGCTGCAGCAGGAGGAGGGAGTTTCCATTATTTTAATATCCCATGATATGAGCGTTATTGCCGAAATGGCTGATGATGTTATTGTTATGCAAGCAGGGAAAATTGTGGAATGCAATAACTGCATGGCTTTATTTGATACACCGCGTTCGGAATATACGAAACGCCTATTAGCAGCAAGTCGTTTTGAGTGCGATGAGTCTTTTTTGCCGGAGTGGTCATCGCATGCTTAAAATTGACCACCTGTCTAAAGAATATCGACTTCATAAAAGTTGGCTTTTGGGCCATGAAAAGGTTCAGGCTGTTTCCGATGTATCATTAGAAATTGCGGCAGGCGAAACCCTTGGACTCGTTGGCGAGAGTGGTTGCGGCAAAAGCACGTTGGCAAAAATAATTGCTATGCTAGAGGCGCCTTCAGCAGGAAAAGTTGTTTTTAATGGTAAAGATCTATTTGCTTTGCCAGTAACAAAGCAACGCTATATTCGTAAAGACTTGCAAATCGTTTTTCAAGATACATTAGGCGCATTAAACCCGCGTCAGTCGATCTATATTGCGTTAGAGGAACCATTGCAAAATTTTTCTTTGGCTGATGGCGCAAATATAGAAAAAGCAATCGAACAGGCCCTTGCAGCCGTTCGATTGCCTCGTTCTATCTTAGCGCGATATCCGGGAGAGTTAAGCGGGGGGGAACGGCAACGCGTTTGTTTAGCGAAAGCGCTTATTGTGAAACCTCGCTTTCTGATTTTAGATGAAGCAACTTCCGGTCTCGATGTAATTATTCAAAATCAGATCCTCCAACTATTACGAGAGTTAAAGCAAGAGCTTAACCTAACCTATCTTTTTATTACCCATAATCTGAAGCTGGCAGCTGCTTTAACCGATCGAATTGCGGTGATGTACCAAGGGAAAATTGTTGAGATTCTTCCAGCGGCTCAGTTATCAAAAGCAACTGAACCTTATACGCAGAAGCTGCTTGCAGCAGTTTTAATTGAGCATCCGCGTGAACGTGGTAAAAAGCACTGAATTTTTAGTTAATTTTTCTTGACTTATTTTGCAAAAAGATTTATACTAGCTATGTAAACTTTTTAAAACTACATAGTTTTGAGATAGGTGCCTGAAAAGGCTTAATAGGGAAGTTCGGTGTAATACCGACGCGGTCCCGCCACTGTAATGAGGAGCTCCTCTAAAATATACCACTGGAATAGAGTATTCTGGGAAGGTTTAGAGTAGCTATGATCCAGAGCCAGGAGAACTGCCTGTCTAGCAATCACCATTTTGACCCACGAGTGATGGGGAGGGGATTTATCTGCGAAATTTTATTTCGTTGTATTTTCGCAAATGCGCCTTCCTAAGCAATTAGGAAGGCTTTTTTAATGCCAAACCTTTTCCTTGGATTCCAAGGAGTCATTGATAGTTCCAATCCTTTTACTCTATTTTTGTTGTTCTTTTCCATCGTTGCGACTAGGCACCGCAACCGTCCCCGTTTACGGGGACTTTTTTCTTAAAAAAAGAAGCTGTCTCAAATTTGAGACAGCTGTTTATTGGATCAAAAGGAAGTAAGACGATGATGGGGGATATTCGAATAGGCAGAATCTGATAGTTTATACCCGCAATGCGAACAAAAATTGGGGTTATCACTAAAGGGAGTGCCGCATTGCGAACAGAGTGAGCGCCGTTTCGGCTTGATTGCTTCATCTTCCAGAGGGAGACTTTGCTCAATTCTTACAGGCTTTTTGGGACGCATAATAAGATAGAGCGGTAAAAAAATAATCAGACCGATAAAAACTCCAAGGGCCCACCCATAGGGTATAGTGCAATTTCGCTCTTTCGCATCACTATAAACCCAGGCAGCAACAATAGCAGCAATTCCTAAACCTAAGAATTCCAAACTCATCATCCTTTCATAGTAAATTTTAGTCCGTCTTACTATAAGATTTCTTCTTATTATATTTATTATAGTAATATGCGAAAAATCCTTTTAAATTATACTATTTTTCTGAAAAAAATATATTATTTTGACAAAATTCGCAAGTCTCCGTTCAGTTTGACAATTTCAAAATAAGATGATACTGTCAGTATAAAGTTGGCTTATTTTATATAGGAGATGTCAGTATGTTGCAACTCGTCAATCTATCAAACTATGAGTGTGATTTAGAGTTGATTGCCCATGATCCTGACAAGTTACGGTTTTTTTTAGAATCACAGCAGCTTGATGGAATTGAAATGATGTTTCACCAAAACTGGGACAGTCAGCTTCACCCTAAACAATATATTTACGGCGCTCATTTACATTTTTGGCCTTGTTGGCTTGACTTTTGGCAGAATAATCAAGAAAATTTGCTGGCTGACTTTGGCAGCTCAGCAAATATTTCGGCTTGCTACGGTGCTGCTACGCCTGAGCTGTGGCTTGAAAATTATCGTAAAAATCTTCAGCTTGCGCTAACGGCAGGCGTTAAATATGTTGTCTTTCATGTCGGACATGTTCGACCGAAAGAGCTCTTTTCTTGGGATTTTCAAGTATCGAATCAAAGTGTAGTTGATGCCGCCTGTGAGGTTGCCAATTTGCTTTGTGCTGATCTACCAGAAGATGTAATGCTCTGTTTTGAAAATTTATGGTGGCCAGGTCTTACTTTACTTGATCCTAAGTTAGCGGAGCGTTTGCTAACTCAGATTCATCATAAAAATAGCGGTTTTCTGCTTGATACAGGGCATTTAATGAATACAAATCAAGCTTTACGGACAGAAGAGGAGGGAATTGCCTACGTCCTCAATGTTTTGAAAAAAATGGGTTCCTTATCGAATCACATTCGTGTGATCCATTTGCATAAATCTTTATCAGGTCTTTATGTAGAAAAAACACAACATCAATCGGCAAAACGACATGAACTGGCAGATGTTATGGCGCATGTGCTCCAAATTGATCAGCATCTGCCATTTACGAGTTCGTCAGTCTGTAAAATTGTTGAGGCTACTCAACCAGACTATCTTGTGCATGAATTTATGCAAAGTTCCTGGGAAGATTGGCAGCAAAAGGTATCCCAGCAACAACAAGCATTGCAGCCACTACTGGCGATCAAAAATTGTCATAATAGAGAAATTCTACGTTACAAGGAGGCTTAGTATGATCGAACAACAAGGACTCATCATTGTACATACAGGAAATGGTAAAGGAAAGACAACAGCCGCGTTAGGGTTGGCGTTGCGTGCTTGGGGGCAAGGGCTCCGAATCCTTGTATTACAATTCATTAAAGGAAGCTGGAAATATGGCGAACTAAAGGCGGCAGAGGCGTTAGGATCGCGTTTTGTTATGAAGCCATTAGGCGATGGATTTGTAAGTAAGGATAAAGAAAACAATGAAGCGATGGCACAGCATCGTCAGGCGGCAGCAGAAACGATTGCTGCTGCAAAAGCAGCAATAACTTCAGGCGATTGGGATATGATTATTTTAGATGAAATTAATTATGCTCTGAAATTTGAGCTAATCGCGTTAGAAGATATTTTAGGATTACTAAATGAAAAGCCGGAAATGCTTCATATAGTATTAACAGGCCGTGATGCTCATCCGGCAGTGATTGAAAAAGCCAACTTGGTGACAGAAATGCGAGAAATCAAGCATCCTTATAAAGAAGGAATTAAAGCGCAAAAAGGGATTGAATTTTAATGGACAAAAAAGCGATTCTAGTTGTAAGTTTTGGCACTACCTATGCACAAGGCCGCAAGGAAAATATTGAAAGTGTCGAAAATAAAATCAAACAATCCTTTCCTGATTATGAAGTGCGGCGAGCTTTTACTTCACGTTTTGTTATAAAAAAGTTAGC
>URQW01000178.1 GCA_900550105.1 uncultured Pelosinus sp. | reverse complement strand
TGGTAACCAATGTGTTGAAATACTGGAGTAAGAAGCAATTGTGATGCTTCCTATTAAAAGACCGCTTATCTCAGCTGCAAGTTGAAAAATACGATTCTCTTGTAAAAGAAAATCTCGTACAGCAGGAAGAATTTGTTTACCGTTTTCTGTAAGCGTTACTCCTTTTGGGTTTCGGCGCAATAGTGGAAAGCCAAGATCGTTTTCAAGTGAAGTAACTAGTTGACTTACCCCTGATGGCGTATAATTTAAAACTTCTGCCGCTTTTGAAAAGCTTCCTGTTTCAACTGCGGCTAGAAATGCTTTGCATCTAGCACTTTCCATAATTTCTCCTTTAAGTTTTACTAAAAATGAATATAATTATTTATAGTTTTACTTTACTATAATCTAATTCTATAATAAGGTCAAGTAAAGATAGATAAATTTATAAAACAAGATAAGAAAGGATTTAGTATGCCATCTTTTGATATTGAGTTAGTTGGAAAAATTGGTTCAATGGCTTTAATTCGGAATCAAGAATGTGATATAAATTACAATGTTTTTAGTCGAATTGGCCGTGATTTATATCCTGGTATGATATGGGTCAGCTCAGGGGCAGTTGAAATTGGTCGATTGGATTATATTAAACGCACAGGGAGCGAACTAGAAGGATCTAGATATGAGATAATGACAGACTATGCTTCGCAGGGACAATCTGTTCTGATGGAAGAATATCGCCGTTATATTTCGGAAAAGTATGCAGTTCGTCAATTACTAGTAGAACATACTCATTTTAATAATGTAGAAAAGAGGGAGCATATCTATAATTTTCTCATGCGATGTGTTAAGCAAGGTGCAATTCCTATTATAAATTATAATGATGCTGTCAGTTTTGAAGAAAATCGTCGTTGGGAACTTGAACAATTACGAAATAGGAAGCAACATGGAGTTGTTGAATGTATTGATAATGATGAAACAGCGTCCGTTATTTCGACGTTAGTGCATTCAAAATATTTATTGATTTTTACTTCGGCTAATGGTATCTACTTGGACCCATGTAATCCATCGACGCTTGTTGAGCAAGTAGAAGGAAAGAATACAGATGAACTCATTTCGGCAATTGATGAATTACAAAATCATTGTATCGGAGCAAGTCGTTTAGGAGCCAGTGGCGCAAGAACAAAGTTGGAGTTTATTAAAGAACCTATTCGTCACGGAACAACTGTCATTATAGCAAGTCCACAATACCGAATTAAAGAAGTTCTTGATGGAAGGTGTCCTCGTACAATATTTCAGACTAGGTAGACCGTAGATATTAAGTAAAGCAAAGTAAAAAAGGAGGTCATATTATTATGAAAATTTTTATATCCAATGAAATTAAAACATTATGTCCTGGAGCAACGCTTGGGGTTTTGCATTATAAAGTAAAAGTAGAGCCAAGTTCTACTAAACTTTTAGAAATTTTTGAAGGTACTGTTGCAAAGTTGGCAAGTGAATATACATTAGATGTTATTGCAAAAAATCCACATATTTTTGCTACCAGACAAGCTTATAAAGCACTTGGAAAGTCACCACAACAATATCGGAATGCTGCAGAAGCAATGCTACGGCGTATTGTTAAAAATTTGGGATTATATCATATAAATAATATTGTTGAAGTGAATAATTATATTTCTATTTCATCTGGTTATTCTATCGGTTCTTATGATTTGTGTGAATTGAAAGGAAATATTGAGTTACGGCGTGCGGAGGATAATGTACATTACAATGGTATTGGGAAAGGAAGCATTAATATTGAACATTTACCTGTTTTGTATGATGAAATAGGACCATTTGGGAATCCGAGCAGTGATAGTAATAGGGCATTGATTCAGAATGGAAATCGAGATGTCCTATCGGTTATATACTGTTTTGATGGACGTGAAAATCTCAAATCTTGGGTGGAACAGTATTCTCGTACATTAGAACAATTTTGTGGGGTTCGGAGTGTCGAAAAATGGATTGTATGAAGCTTGTCACACCTGAAAATCTATAATTCAATATCAAGAAAGGCTGTATCTTCAAATGAAATCTAATTATAAAGAAAAAAAAGGATATTTACTGATTTTTATAGCAGGCCTGCTGTGGGGGTGTATCGGCCTTTTTATTCAGGCGATGGAAAACTGTGGTTCAACAAGTCCCATAACCAGCTTTCTTCGTGTATCTTTTTCTTTTGTAATTCTAGCGGTCGTTACAAGTGTAAAATTCGGTGTTTCCTCATTTCGAGTGAACAAGAGAACATTATTTGCATGTGCACTTCTTGGTCTTGTCTGTCATGGTATATACAATATATTTTATAGTGTGGCCGTTTTACGGGCGGGTGTAACAATTAGTGCTGTTTTTTTAAACACTGCGCCGATTTTTACTGCAATTTTTGCCTGCTTTTTATTCAAAGAGACAATCACGACTATGAAAATTATAGCTCTGGTTATAAATATATTTGGCTGTGTTTTAGCAACTACGGGCGGTAGTCTTAATATGAATTCTTTTTCGATTGTGGGAAGTTTGTGTGGAATAGGAGCGGGTATTTGTTATTCATTAACAGCAATTTTGGGGAAATTTGCTGGGGAAAAAAGTAATGCTTTTGTTATAAGTACATATAGTTATATGTTCGCTACTATATTTTTAGCCTTTTTTTCAAGATCTTTTGACGTGAAAATACTTTTAAGTGAAGAAATACTTATACTCGGTTTTCTTTATGCTCTGATTCCAACAGCAATTGCATATCTGTTTTACTATCAAGGAGTACAGTTGATAACAGAAAGTAGTAAGGTTCCTGTTATTGCATCTGTTGAAACCATTATTGCCGCAATAATCGGAACTATCGTTTTTAGAGAGCCCTTAGATATTGTTAGTATGATAGGAATTATTTTTGTCATGATTTCCATTGCTTTTAATGAATTTCAGATCACTTCAGGGGGAAGGTATGTAGAAGAGATAAAAAAACGCATTAAAGTTGTTTCTTGAATTTATATACTCAGAATAAATACAAGCTTTTGGGAAGGGGGAGAGGATGGATAAAAGCGCCGAAATCTTCTACTTGGATTCGATGCCCAGTTTGTCATGGGAAAACTCGGACAAAAATATATGCGGATACGGTATTACTTAATTTTCCGCTTTATTGTCCAAAATGTAAAAAGGAAATTAAAGTAAATGTAGTACAACTGAATATGACGTTAAGCAAAGAGCCAGACGCATAAAGCGGAGAGCCTGCTTCCCATCAAGATGATAGGAAGCAGGCTCTTTTTGTATTATGCAGTTTATTCGATTTTGGTAGTCGTTTTTGCCCTCAGAACAGATAAAACAGATTCAAATACTGATTTTAATGCGGAAGCCTCTTCTTCACTGCACTCTTCAATCGTTAATCGTAATCGACGAATTGCAGGATATTCTCTTTTAAGTTCAGGATAAAAAATTTCCTGTGAGTCTATTTTGAGTACGCGAATCAATGGGAATAAGACTTCCATTTTGGGATTTCCCTTATAGTTTTCAATATTTAATATTGTGCGTACATCAACATTTATTTTATCGGCAACTTCATTTTGAGTAAGGCCGAGTTCTATGCGAGCATTTTTTACAGCATCGCCTAAAGAATGTACATATTGTGACATTACGATTCACCTCAAACATATTCTACAATACATGTTACTTTACTTGAATTCACTGAAGTTCACATTATATATGTACTTTAATGATTGATGAGCATTGCAATACTAAGACGCACTGTATTTTAATGTGAAAATTTGCAGAATGGTAAGTAAATTGTATTGCCTTATTTGTACTTTGACTTAGAGGGTTGGTTAAATATAAACTTTTGAAATTTTTCGCAGAGTTTGCCAAAAACGATGATTCAGATCGTTTTGGTTTTATGAAAGGCAAAATAAAAGAGCCTTTGCGGAAAATTTTATATAAGCAGCTATGACGCAGAGTCTCTTTTTTAAAGGAGGCAGGCGTGTTGGGCTGTGAGGAACAATTTGATAGTTTTTGTAAAAAGGTATTGAAAAATTATGCGCGTAGTTATAGTGCGTGTTTTGCTAAGTACAGAGGACGGATATGTTTTATTGAAGATGGTTTTGAAGATGCTAGATCATTGCAATATTTTTCAACTCCTTCATATGAGGAAGGGTATGTTTTTCGAGTAATGGGAACAGATATTACGGTAAGAAATTATT
>URQW01000177.1 GCA_900550105.1 uncultured Pelosinus sp. | reverse complement strand
TAAATCGTGCCAACCGCAACGCACCGCAAGTGGCGAAAAAAACAGCGACAACCTGCCCCAAAAAACCAAATTCATGCAGGCAATAAACATAAGCTAAAAAAGCTGGCGCTACACCAAAAGACACCAAATCACAGAGTGAATCAAGCTCTTTGCCAAATTCGCTGCTGACTTTAAAATAGCGGGCTGCCCGACCATCTGACCCATCGGCGATCATAGCGGCAAAAATCAATAGGGCTGCTGTGTAATAATAGCCATGAAAGGTTTGCATAATGGCAAACATGCCAAAGACTAAGTTAAGAGCCGTTAATCCATTCGGTATAATACTTTTCAACGTTGCATCCTCCCAATGATGGTTTCCCCGCCACGGACGCGATCGCCTTTCTTTACGAGGACTTCCACCGATTTGGGCATGACCAATTCCGTACATGAGGCGAATTTAATCATGCCGTACAGTTCCCCTTTGGTCAAGCTATTACCCAGCGTAACCCAGGAAACAATTCTTCTCGCTAAAATGCCGGCAATCTGCGTAACAAGCACTTTCATGCAGTCATTTTCGAGTCCAATCGAATGACGTTCATTCTCACAGCCTACCGATTCTTTGTAAGCAGGTCGAAAGCGGCCACAAGTATACTGTTGGTAAACAATTTCACCGGCAATCGGGCTGCGATTTACATGCACATCAAATACGGAAAGGAAAATCGTCACACGAATGGCTTCTTCATGTAAAAATTCTTCATCATAAAAATCTACTACACTCATGACTTTTCCATCTGCTGGAGACAAAATCAATGTATCGTCTGCGGGAATACTCCGTCTTGGATTACGAAAAAAGAACGTAACAAAACAGCATAAAACGCCAGGAATAATACTCCAGTAAATATTCATCACCATTGCAACAATAACTGTCAGGCAGGCGAGTATAGCAATGTAAATATATCCTTCTCTTACAATAGGAGCTTTAACCATCTATCCACCTCCTGATGCACCTATTTACGCACGTAAAAACAAGAAGCAAGTCAACACTTGCCCCATCTTGTCTCAAATTATTATAATATAGCCCATGTCTCTTGACAACCTTTTATCTAAGAGAATTCCTTAGCTAATCAGTTCTTTTTGGCTGCTCGTACTTTTAGCACAAATTTGGGCAGTGCCATCATCCGCATAAATCGACTCGGTTGCTTGAAAAGTCGAAAGAGCCATTCTAATCTTGCTTCTTGCATCCAAAGCGGCGCCCGCTCCATCACGCCAGCCATAACATCAAAAGTACCGCCTACGCCAATCGCAACACGAACAGCTAACTCGTTCCGATGCTTCTCGATCCATTTTTCCTGCTTAGGAACACCAAGAGCGACAAACAATAGTTCGGCTTTACTTTTGTTAACAGCATCAATGATCGATTTTGTCTCTTCCTCTTTAAAGTAACCATCCTGAATTCCAACAATCGTAATACCAGGATAAAGTTCGCGAGCTTTTTCAGCAGCTTTCGCAGCTACACCTGGTGCACCACCTAAAAAATAAAGGCGATACCCCGTTTTAGCGCTAATTGCAAACAGACGCTGCGCCAAATCAAAACCAGCGACTCGCTCTGGCACCGGTTTTCCCAAATAGGAGGCTGCCCAAACAACGCCAGCGCCGTCAGGAACGACTAAATCAGCTGTTGATAAAATTGAGGCAAGCTCCTGATCTTCCTGAGCCATCATCACCATTTCCGCGTTTGCTGTAGCAATCAACGAAAGTTTTTCTGTTTCTTTTGGTTTCCCCGCCACCATTGCTTCAACGCAAGTCAAAGCTTCTTCCATTGTTACAGCATCAACGGGAATCCCAAGAATACTAACCTTGTTTTGCAACCATATTCACCCTGCTTATGATTCAGTTTTATTCCAATTCTTATAAATTGTATCATATCATAAAAATCCCGGCAACTGCAGCCAGGGAATTCGCCATTTAGATTTACTCGATTCGCGATCATTCTTGTCTTTGTCTGCCTGATTGCCGCCATCGCCATTAGCGCCCGCTCCACTCGGATTTTCCTGCATAAGTTTTCCTAAAAAAGGTTCTGTTCCTTTTATAAAGGCGCTTTTTTCCACTTCCGGGCAGCCTAAAATAGGTACACGCCCAGAATTAGCGCAAATCGGAATATTATCAGTAATATTGGCTGGTACTGGAAAAAACGCAGGCGGTTGATCTTTTAATACAGAATTCATCATGGCTCCCCAAAGACCGGCGACTTGACTGCCTGATAAACCGACAGAAGTTCGATCATCATTACCAATATAAATACCTGTTAACAGATCAGGAGTATAGCCGATAAACCAAGCTGCTTCATACTGGTCCGTTGTACCTGTCTTCCCAGCAGCACTGCGACCAATATTGCCAGCTGTGCCTGTACCAGTTTCCAAAACACCAGTCATCATTTTGGTCATAATGTAAGCAATCTCGGGACTTAAAACACTCTGTTGCATAAGCGTAGTCTCCTCAAGAACTTGATCATGTTCATCAAGCACTTTTAAGATTGCTATAGGCTTTGAATAAACGCCACCATTAGCAAAAATAGTATACGCGCTAGCCAGCTCAATTAAATTTACCCCTTGCGTTAAACCACCTAAAGCAGCAGCTAAATTATTATCTTCCGGGCGAATTGTCGTGATTCCTGCCGCTTTCGCCAAAGCCAAGGCCTTATCAATGCCGATCTGCTGCGCTACTTTTACTGCTGGAATATTAATAGAATCGCGCAGAGCTTTAGACATAGTAACAGGACCGCGGTATTTCTTATCATAATTTTGCGGTTGATAACCATTAAAATTCACTGCTTCGTCAAGAATAACAGCATTGGCTGTCAAGCCAGTCTGCAGAGCCGCCGCATAAAGAAAGGGTTTAAAGGCGGAACCTGGCTGTCTTGTTTCAGTAATAACCCGATTTAATTGACTTTCTTCATAATTTTTACCGCCGACCATCGCTCGAATTGCCCCTGTCTTCGGATCCAGCGTCAAGACAGCTCCTTGTTGTTTTGTTAATACTTTTTCCGCCGCTTTCTGCGTTTTGATGTCTAGTGTCGTAAATACTTTCAGTCCACCTCGGTAAACACGATTGGCACCGTAGCGACCTACGAGTTCATTGGCAATGTAGTCGAGAAAATAAGATGCTTGCACTTCTCGTCGCTTTTTCCCGATCAATTGAAGCGGTTCCGCATTAGCAGCTGCCGCTTGTTCCGGCGAAATATCACCTATTTTAACCATCCCGCTTAGAATTTCAGCCCGCCGTGAAAGCGCTGCCGATAAATCAGAATAAGGCGAGTAAATATTGGGACCACGTGGCAGACCTGCCAACAAAGCGCTTTCGCCAAGCGTCAGTTCTCCGGCGTGCTTGCCAAAATAAACCTGCGCCGCCGCTTCGACGCCATAAGCGCCTTCGCCAAAATAAACCTGATTGAGATAAGCCTGCAAAATTTCCTGTTTAGAAAACCGCTGTTCTAAAATAAGAGCAAGCAGAACTTCTTTCAGTTTGCGAATGACTGTTTTTTCCTGCGTCAAAAACATGTTTTTCGCAAGCTGTTGTGTAATTGTACTACCGCCTTCCGCCAAGGTTCCCATACGAATATCAACCCATAGTGCTCGCGCCAACCCAATAGGATCCACGCCGCCATGGCTAAAAAATCGGCTGTCCTCATTATCAATAACAGCGCGCTGTAATTCATAGCTCATCGAACGAATGGGCACTACCACTCGGTTTTCTTCAAATAATTTAGAAATTAAACGACCATTTACATCAAAAACCTGCGTGGCGTTCATAAATTGCATATTTTCTAGATTATCTGTCTGTGGTAGTGTAAAAAAAGCATAAGCAAGTCCTCCGAATAAAAGGAGGAACAGAGTAAGAAATAGGCCAAAAAGAAAACGAATTCCTTGATACTTGACAAGATCAGCCATGCAAAAACCTCCCTACTCTTTTAGTATACCCGAAAGCAATTTGTCTTTACGCAGGAATAGCAGGATTTACGTCGAATTTGGAATTTACACTCTTTTATTCGAAACCTGAGGTGTTAAAATTCATGCTCCAATACTCTCTATCTAAAATACTTTGCCGTGCCGCTCTGCTTTTTTGTTTATTATTAATAGCCGCGCCTCTGGCCACTTTCGCTTATGAGCACCTGACAACAGAAGAACCATCTGAACCTGCTTCTGTGTCGGTAACACCTGCCCCCGAAGCGCCGCCGCGCCCCGCTTTTACCTTAATTGCAGAAGATA
>URQW01000176.1 GCA_900550105.1 uncultured Pelosinus sp. | reverse complement strand
GTAAGTGACGTTTTGGAATTTCCGGCATTATTAATCGCCTCATAGGCCATACCGCCAGTAAGCGAGCCGTCGCCAATCACAGCAACTACAGACTTTTTCTCTGCTTTTAAATCGCGGGCCAAAGCAATTCCCAGCGCAGCTGATATAGACGTACTGGAATGACCGGTTCCGTAAATATCGTGATTGCTTTCAGAACGCTTCGGAAACCCGCTCATACCACCATAAGTCCTTAGTGTTGTAAAGGCTTCCTTTCGCCCTGTAAGAATTTTATGGACATAGCTCTGATGCCCTACATCCCAGACAATTTTATCGTCGGGACTATTATATACTTTATGAAGCGCTAAAGTCAGCTCGACGACCCCTAAATTAGGCGCCAAATGGCCGCCCGTCTCGGCAATCGTCGTAACAAGCAAAGTACGAATTTCCTTCGCGAGCAGTTCAATTTCAGCGAAAGATAACTTTTTTATATCCTGTGGCTGGTTGATCGTCTCTAAAATTCGGTTCAACCTTTTTCCCCTCTTTCAATCAGCAGCTAACCTCAGTCAGCTTATAAATAGAGTTTGTGAAATCCGTAGGCAATACCAAAACCAAGTAAAGCTCCGGCAAAAACTTCAAGCGGTGTATGGCCGAGCAACTCTTTTAAGCGATTTTCCCGAATCGTATGCTCAACCTTCATTTCTCTGACAAGTTCATTAATTACTTTAGCTTGTTTCCCCGCAGCCCGCCGTACGCCAGCTGCATCATACATAACAATGGAAGCTAATACGACCGTAACCGCAAATAGCGGCGACTCCCAACCGTCATGAAACCCGACAGCTGCCGCCATTGAAACAACAAGTGATGTATGGGAACTGGGCATTCCACCAGCGCCAACCATACGTCGTGCATTAAACTCTTTATCTTTCCAGGCAAAAGTAATGGTTTTGAGTACTTGCGCCACAAACCAAGAAGTCAGCGCTGTCATCAAGGTTACATTCAGACCGATTAAGGCCATAAATTCGCCCACACTCTACCCCTCCTTAACTTTCGCGCGCAACTAAATACTGGACAAGCTGCGAAAGATTCTGTGCTTTAGATCCAAAGGAAGCAAGCGCCTGGTCTGCCGCTATGACACAGCCTTGCGCCATTTTTCTAGCGCCTTCAAGCGTATATAGCGTTACATACGTTGATTTATGATTCCGTTCATCACTGCCTACAGGCTTACCGATTTTTTCGGTCGTACCGACAACATCTAAAATGTCATCAGTAATTTGGAAAGCCAAACCGAAATGAGCGGCATAATCGGTCAACGACGCTAACTGCTCTGTACTCGCTCCAGCCAACAGTGCGCCACTACGGACTGCCGCCCGAAACAGAGCTCCTGTTTTCTGTCTATGCATATATTTTAAAGTTTCACTATCAATTTGTTTATTTTCTGATAAAAGATCAACCACTTGACCGCCTACCATCCCCGCCGGACCAGCCGCTTGTGCGATTTCTCTGGCTACCTGGCACAATACAGCAGGATCTGCTTTAGGCTGCGATAAAATAACAGCAAAGGCTTCCGTTAGTAGCGCATCGCCAGCCAGTAAAGCAATGGCATCGCCAAACACTTTATGATTCGTTAGCTTGCCGCGCCGATAATCATCATTATCCATGACTGGCAGGTCATCGTGAATGAGAGAATAAGTATGAATCATTTCTAGCCCACAGGCGACCTTGGCAAAAGCCCTTCCGTCGCCCCCCACGGCTTCCGCCGCTGCCATAAGTAAAATCGGCCGCAGCCGCTTGCCGCCAGCGTGAAGACTATAACGCATCGCTTCCGATAATTTGGCATCCGCTGCCGAAAGCGCCGGTACAACACTTTGCAACTCTTGATCAATAAACTGCGCTTGCTCTTTCAAATAATCTTTTAGCATTATTCATCCTCCAACAGGGACAACTGTTTTTCCTTTACCACACCGTCGCGGCTAGAAAGAATTTTATCAAGCGTTTTCTCTGCTTGATTTAGTTTTGCCAAACAAATCTCCGATAAATTCATTCCCTCAGCAAAAGCCGCTAAAGACTCTTCTAAGGGTAACTCGCCTTGTTCTAATTCCTTCACAATTTTCTCGAGTTGTTCCATTGCTGCTTCAAAGTGTATCGTCTCATCCTTCGGCAACACCTTGCTATTTCGACTCACTTGGCGTCTCCCCCTTTGCAGATAATACCTTAAGCTCTAGAGTTCCCGAAAACAGCGCTGCCTGAATCGTTTCATCAGCATGAACCTGATCAGACCGTCTGATCACAGTACCGTCAGCGCGACGCAAAATACTATAGCCGCGCCCTAACACCGACAGCGGATTTAGTAATGCCAGCTTCTCGGCTAAATGAACAAATCGCAGCCTACTTTCTTCCTGTTTTTTCCCAGCCGAGCTCAGCAAATTCTGCCGATACGTATCAAGAAGTTGTTGATATGGCACAATCAAATCATAAGGATGACGCATGATCCGAGCATTTGCGGCAGCCTCCAAGCGAAGACGGCCGAAAGAAATACGGCCACGTACCGCCACGGCCAGTCGTTCCTGCTGAGAACGCAAATGTCTGAGCAAATCATTGACATCAGGCACAGCGAGTTCTGCGGCCTGGGAAGGCGTAGCAGCCCGGCAGTCCGCAGCAAAATCAGCGAGCGTATAATCAGTCTGATGGCCAACAGCAGAAATAACCGGTATTTTCGATTCGCTAATTGCCCTAACAACAATCTCTTCATTAAAAGCCCACAGCTCTTCTAGGGAACCGCCGCCGCGCCCTACGATGATCACATCGACCTCACCATAGTCATTCATCCTGGCAAGAGCAGTGGCAATCTGTCCGGCAGCCTCAGTCCCCTGTACAGCTACAGGATAAAGAACTAAAGACACCGCCGGATAACGACGCTTACTTACCGAAATAATATCGCGCAGCGCCGCACCCGTTTTCGACGTAATAATACCAATAGCCTTAGGTAAAAAGGGTAATTTTTGCTTTATCTCCGGACGAAAAAGCCCTTCCTGTTCTAACTTCTCCTTAAGCTGTTCATAAGCTAAGCTCAGCTCGCCAATCCCTTCCGGCACAAGTTGATCCACATAAAGCTGATACTGCCCATCCCGTTCATATAAGGAAATACGGCCGCAAGCGATGACTTTCATTCCATCTTTGGGTCGGAACTTTAAAAATTGAGCACGTCCCCGAAACATAACAGAACGAAGCGTTGCCTGCGAATCCTTCAAAGTAAAGTAGCAATGGCCCGATGTATGCTGCTTAAAGTTCGAGATTTCTCCCTGCACCCATAAAGCGCTAAGCAGCTTGTCTGACTCAAATAGCTGTTTCATATAACGCGTTGCTTCCGTAACTGATAAAACACTCATAACAGAACCTCGCTTTAAAAACTCCTGGAATCATCTATAAAAGACTATTATAGTCTGCTTTTCTACCCTATTGTAAACGTTTCCCTAAAGCTAGTCAAAAGAAATCCATAAAAAAACTTTTGCTCCAAAAGAGCAAAAGCAATGAATCTGATTTATCGGCGCCAATAACGTTGTACGAAAAAGCCAGCCGCAGCACCAACGAGAAACCAAAAAAAGTAGCCTGGCGGAATTAAATGGCCGATTAACATACCGATAGCAGCGCCAAAAAGGATGTGTAAGAGCATAGCCAAGCCCTCCACTCTTTTTACTCTAGCTTATGCCAAAGTATTATAAAGAGTGTCTAAGCGAGGCAAAGAAAGCAGCTCCCAAAGCGTGATCAGAGCTAAACTCCGGTTTTGCAAAAAACAGTCTAAGTGAAAGTCGCCGCTTCATCAAAAAGCCTTCTATGTAAGAACGAATAAACTGATTGGACATAACACCGCCTACGAGTAACACATCTTGCAGACCTGTCGCTAGCGCTTCTCGTTCAATCATTCTGCCTAGCGTCCTAGCAACAATCCACTGAGCTGCTGCAGCTATATCAGAAGAATTTCGTCCCGCCTGAATCCATTTGGTCAAAGCCGTTTCCGGTCCGGCAAAACTGACACCGTTCGGTCGACAAACAATAGGTAAATTCTCTTGCCCCCCCGAAAGCTCACTGGTTTTAGCCAATGCTTCCAGATGCGGTCCAGCCGGAAAAGCAAGTCCTAGCTTTACGCCGATTCGGTCAATAAACTGTCCCGCCGAAATATCTAGGGTTGAGTTTAATTGTTCTATACTCATCGAAGCCTTAGTTGGGCGCACAACTTTGAGAATATCTGTTGTGCCACCTGATGCGTGTACTGCT
>URQW01000175.1 GCA_900550105.1 uncultured Pelosinus sp. | reverse complement strand
CGTATAATTATGTTAAGCTAGTAAAATTAGTAAATCAGTGAATTTTTATAAAAGTTTTATAATTTTCAAACAGGAAAAGTTTAATTACCAGCGAATAAAACCTACAAGGACGGAGGGGTTGTTTTGTCAATCGCTGAAAACTATGCCGTTGTTGTGCAAAACATCCAGTCGGCTCGGGAAAAAAGGGCAGCGCAAACAGGCATGGATCAGCCTGTTCAGTTGATTGCCGTAACGAAAAATCATACGATTGCAGAAATGGAAGAAGCCTATGAACTAGGCATGAAAGTGGTTGGCGAGAATCGCGTGCAGGAAGCTCTGGCAAAATTTGATCATTTTCAAGATCGTCTAGAGTATCATCTGCTGGGACATTTGCAAACCAATAAAGTGAAACAAGCTGTATCGTTCTTTCACTTAATTCATTCGGTTGATAGTCTACGACTCATGCAGCAGATTGATCGTCATGCTGCCGCTGTCGGCAAAGTGCAAGCCGTACTATTAGAGGTAAATGTGGGAGAAGAAGCAACAAAATTTGGCTTAGCCTTTGACGAGGTAATTCCGTTTCTGGCAGAAGCAAGTCAGTTTTCCCATGTGTCGATTGAAGGCTTGATGACAGTAGCGCCGCATTTTGACGATCCTGAAGCAACAAGACCGATCTTTCGTAAACTATATCAACTATTTACTGCAATAAAAGATAAATCTTATGAAAACTGTAATATGAAGTGGCTGTCAATGGGGATGACGAATGATTATCCGATTGCTATTGAAGAAGGCGCCAATGTGGTTCGTGTAGGTACGGCGATTTTTGGCGAACGCAATTATGCTGTTGAGTTAACAAGGAGGTAAAAGGAATGAAAATCATGGAAAAGGTCTGGGGCGGCCTTGGTTTATTTGAACAAGAGGAAGAAGAAGATCGCGTAAAGGTGGAAGAAGTTGAACCGAGAAGCAAGAAGAATTCTGCAGCAACGAATAATATTGTGAATTTGCCGACGGCGCAAAAGCAAATGAAAGTGATGGTCATTGAGCCTGTTTCTTTCGATGATGCGCAACAAGTTGCCGATTATCTGAAGGCTCGTAAGCCTGTTGTTGTGAATTTTGAGCATTGCGATGGCGATTTATCAAAACGAATGATTGACTTTGTCAGCGGAACGACCTATGCTTTAAGTGGCAGTATTCAAAAAGTGGGCAATCATATTTTCTTATGCGCACCGAATAATGTGGATGTGTCCTTTGCTTCGCGTGATGAAGGTGAAAAAGGAATCTTGCCCTGGTTGAAATAATTTTACCTGCTAGTATGTTACCTGGTTTTAGGAGGATATCATGTTAACTCAGACAAAATTCGGCTTCTTCGGCGGCGGCGCCATGGCAGAAGCTTTGATTACTGGGATTATTAAGAATGGTCTTGTACCTAGCGAACAAGTTTGTGTATCGGATATTAATGAGCAGCGACTGCATGATCTGGAAAAACGCTTTCAAGTGTTGACTACAACTGACAGTAAGAAACTTGTGGCTGAAGCAGATATGCTTTTTTTAACGGTAAAACCACAAGTGATTGAATCGGTTTTTCCAGTCATTAAAGCAATGGTTCGTCCTAAGACGGTCATTGTTTCCATTGTAGCAGGTCTGACGCTTAGCCGGATTGAAACGGTTTTACCGGAAAATCCGGTTATTCGTGTTATGCCCAATACGCCGATGGCTGTGGGCGAAGGCATGGCGGCTGTTGCGGCAGGCAAGAAAGCAACAGCGGAACAAATGGAAGCCGTGTTAGCTATTTTCCGTTCGGCTGGTAAGGCTATTGAAATTGAAGAGAAATTGCTTGATGCTGTGACCGGCTTATCAGGTAGCGGACCGGCTTATGGTTTTGTTATGATTGATGCTTTAGCCGATGCGGGTGTGAAAGTAGGGTTGCCAAGAGCTATGGCGATTACTTTGGCTGCACAGACTTTGCTTGGCGCTGCAAAAATGGTACTTGATACGGGACTTCATCCAGCGCAACTTCGAGATATGGTTACATCTCCTGGCGGTACGGCCATTACGGGCGTACAAACCTTGGAGCGCTATAGCATCCGTGCTGCTTTAATTGATGCTGTAGTTGCGGCAACCAAACAGTCCAAAGATTTGGGGAAAAAGCATGAGTGATCGGGAAAAACTATTGCGCTATTACCGTGCTGACGGTGATGGTGATATAGCGGCTAAGCTGATTGATTTGGCGGAAGCGGTGGCAAAGAATGGCAAGGTCAAGGTGTCGGACTTTCTTGACCCTCATGCAATGATGATTGCCGAGACGGTATCGGCTCACTATCCGGCTGTACGGCTGGAATGTTTTGGCGGCTATGATGGTGCGGAACGCGTAAAAGCTGCTTTCATTCAAACTGATTTTCGCGGCAAACCTGTTTACCAAATTGCTGCGCTTAAGGTAAAATGGGATAAACGCTTTGACAGATTGACGCATCGCGATGTACTAGGCGCTGTTTTGGGCTGTGGGATTGAGCGAGAAATGACTGGCGATATTGTGCTGATGAACGAAGGGGCCTTTGTCCTTGTTCACCAGTCTTTAGTGCCTTTTTTACTTTCCAATCTTACTTCCGTTGGCCCAGTCACAGTAGAAATCGAAGAGGCTGATTTAGCTCTAATTCCACCAAAAGAAGAGAAGATTAAAGAAATTCGTACGACCGCCGCATCACTTCGCCTTGATGTGATTGCAGCAGCTGGGTTTGGGACAAGCCGCACGAAAATGTCTGATGATATTGCGGCTGATAAAATTAAACTCAATTGGCAGCCTGTACGAAAATCGGATCAGGCTGTAAAAGCAGGCGATGTGATTTCCATGCGTGGTCGTGGTCGGCTCGAAGTGGCCGAAGTATTAGGAACAACCAAAAAAGGACGGCTCAGTATTTTGTTGCGCCGTTATTTATAAGCTTGTTGTAAAAGACGGGGGAATGGCGATGTTAACACCGTTAGATATTCAAAACAAAGAATTTAAACGTAGTTTTCGCGGCTATAATGAAGATGAAATTGACGGATTTCTTGATCTTGTCATCAAAGATTATGAACATTTATACCGGGAAAATGTAGAACTGAAAGATACGATTGAACGCCTAAATGGCAAATTGGAAAATTATCAGCAAATGGAAAATACCCTTCATAATACCCTGGTTATTGCACAAGAAACCGCCGAAGAAGTCAAGCTGAATGCGAAGAAGCAGTCAGAACTGTTAATGCGGGAAGCGGAAATTAAGGGTCAGCAGCTTGTGGATTAAGCTACGGCAAAAGTACGTCGTTTGTCTGGCGAATATGAAGAAATACATAAGCAAATGCAAATTTATCGTTCGCGCATGAAAACGATGTTGCAGGCGCAGCTTGATATGATTATCCAGGAAGAAGCAGAAGAAGAAGCTTGATTTGACGGTTGCTCGCAAATTGAGTATAATTTAGCTATATTCGTAGATAAAGCGATGAACGGGACAGTATTCTGTTATGATTCTGACAGCGAGCCAGGAATAGTGAAAGCCTGGCAGAGTTCGTACAGTAAGAAGATCACCCGGAAGCTGTAAGGCTGAATCACAAGTAAGTCTTACCGTATGACGAGCGTTATTTCGTTTTTTAAAGTGACGTAACTGTCATTAGGGTGGTACCACGGGAAAAGCTCTCGTCCCTTAGGGATGAAGGCTTTTTTTATTTTCCGGTATTCCCTAGAAACGGTGTTAATTTTTTGGAGGTGTCGGTATGTCAGAAGTTGATTACAGTAAAACTTTGAATTTGCCGGAAACAGAGTTTCCAATGCGAGGTAATTTACCGCAACGTGAACCAGAGATGCTGGCTTGGTGGACGGAAAAAAATATTTATGCAGAAAAACAAAAACGGTCCCAAGGACGTAAAAAGTTTGTTCTCCATGACGGTCCGCCTTATGCCAATGGCAATATTCATCTTGGTACATCCTTAAATAAAATTTTAAAAGACATTATTATTAAGTATAAAAGCCATTGCGGTTTTGATGCACCCTATGTTCCTGGCTGGGATACTCATGGCTTGCCGATTGAACATGCTGCCATTAAGATCTTAGGTTTAAACCGCCATGAACTAGATCCTTTGGCTCTTAGAAAAGAATGTAAAAACTATGCCTTAAAATGTCTCGACATGCAGCGCGAAGATTTTAAACGTCTTGGCGTTATGGGCGACTGGGAAAATCCTTATGTGACGCTTAGACCTTACTTTGAAGCTAAACAGATTCAGGTTTTTGGCGAAATGGCTAAGAAAGGCTATATTTATAAAGGCC
>URQW01000174.1 GCA_900550105.1 uncultured Pelosinus sp. | reverse complement strand
CCTTGGTAACCGAGATTGTCGGCGCTGACGATATTGCCGCCAAAGTTATTGAGATTCGAAGAAATATGAAGCAAGCTTAAATAACAATAGAAGGAGTGTTACTATGACTTATAGTACGCAAATGGATGCAGCGAGACAAGGAATTATTACCGAACAAATGAAAGTTGTCGCACAAAAAGAAGGCATGGATGTTGAAAAGTTGCGAGGCCTTATTGCGACAGGCAAAGTAGTTATCCCTGCTAATAAGAATCATAAAAGCCTCAGCCCGGAAGGCATCGGTGAAGGACTGAGGACAAAGATTAATGTGAATTTAGGCGTATCGAAAGATTGTTGCGACTTAGATAGCGAAATGGAAAAAGTTAAAAAAGCCGTTGAATTAAAAGCGGAAGCCATCATGGATTTGAGCTGTTACGGCAAGACGCAGGAGTTCCGTCGCCGCGTGCTGGACTATTCGCCAGCCATGATCGGAACTGTGCCGATGTATGATGCTGTTGGCATGCATGATGCAGACCTAAAGGATATGACAGCCGACCAGCTCTTTGAAGTCGTGGAACGCCATGCAGCCGATGGCGTAGACTTTATGACGATTCACTGTGGTTTAAACCGTGCGACAGCCGAACGAGTCAAACGCAATCGTCGCTTAACTAATATTGTGTCCCGCGGCGGTTCGCTGCTGTTTGCCTGGATGGAATTGAATCAAGCGGAAAATCCTTTTTATGAGCAGTATGATCGCGTACTTGATATTTGCGCCCGCTATGATGTGACGATTAGTTTAGGCGATGCTTGCCGCCCTGGTTCGATTCATGATTCAACTGATGCAGCTCAAATTGCTGAGCTGATGACTTTAGGAGAGCTTACTAAGCGTGCTTGGGAGAAAAATGTACAGGTCATGATTGAAGGACCCGGTCATATGGCTCTCAATGAGATTGCGGCGAATATGGTCCTAGAAAAACGTCTCTGTCATGGTGCTCCTTTTTATGTGTTAGGACCACTAGTGACTGATGTTGCTCCTGGCTATGATCATATTACTAGCGCTATTGGCGGTGCTATTGCTGCAGCTAACGGCGCCGATTTTCTCTGTTATGTGACACCAGCGGAACATTTACGGTTGCCTAATTTAGAAGATATGAAAGAAGGTATTATCGCTTCGCGAATTGCTGCTCATGCGGCTGATATTGCCAAAGGCATTCCTGGAGCTAGAGATTGGGATAATAAAATGAGCAAAGCAAGAGCCGATGTGGATTGGAAGACCATGTTTAATTTAGCCATTGATCCCGAAAAAGCCAGACGCTATCGTCAGGAATCGGCGCCAGAAGAAGAAGAAACTTGTACGATGTGTGGTAAGATGTGCGCTATGCGCAATATGAATAAGATTTTAAACGGTGAAGAGGTCACTGTAAAAGACTAATTTTTGCCTAATAAATCTTTATTAAGGAATATTTATATAAGATAAAAAAGACTTGTCTTTACGAGACGAGTCTTTTTTACTATAATAAACTGTATTGAATTTTTTATTAAAAGAGGTAAGGGGGAAGATCATGGAGCTAGCCAAAGCTTTATTAACTTGGTACAAAGCGGAAAAGCGAGATCTTCCTTGGCGGCGAGATCAAGATCCTTATAAAATATGGGTATCTGAAATTATGTTGCAGCAGACGCGGGTGGAGGCGGTTATTCCTTATTTTGAGCGTTTTTTATCCCGATTTCCAACTATTGAGAGTTTGGCCGTTGCGCCAGAAGAAGAAGTTCTGCAATACTGGCAAGGCCTTGGCTACTACAGTCGGGCGCGTAATCTTCATAAAGGCGTACGGGAAGTAGCTGTTGCTTACGGCGGGAAAATTCCCGTTTGTCCAACTGAAATCAAAAAATTGGCTGGTGTTGGCGACTATACAGCCGGTGCGATTGCCAGTATTGCCTTTCAAGTGGATTGTCCTGCTGTGGATGGCAATGTTATGCGCGTATTCAGCCGTCTTTTTGCTGTTGCGGAAGATATTAGTACAACAGCAGTAAAACGAAAAATTACTAAACTCGTTCACGATCAATTGCCTCAAGGCGAAGCTGGCGACTTTAACCAGGCACTAATGGATTTAGGGGCTGCTGTATGTATACCAGGTAACCCGCGGTGTCAGTTTTGTCCGCTAACTGCATATTGTGAGGCTTTTAAGCTTGAAAGGACAAAAGAACTGCCCATAAAGCGGCCCAAAAAGCAGCCGCGTTCTGTCTATGTTACAGCGTCAGTGATTGTTTATAAAGAAAAATATTTAGTAATACAACGGCCTAAGACGGGACTTTTAGCGGGTATGTGGCAGTTTCCGGCGCAAGAGCTAGAAAGGCCGCAAGTTCTTGCGGAGAATGCTTCTTTTTGG
This sequence comes from uncultured Pelosinus sp., assembly GCA_900550105.1. Classification (GTDB taxonomy): domain Bacteria; phylum Bacillota; class Negativicutes; order UMGS1260; family UMGS1260; genus UMGS1260. The sequence goes on along the minus strand of URQW01000174.1, from coordinate 1,921 downwards.
GAGACGCAGGGAATTCAATTTGAAACGGGAGAGTTTCTTTGTGCGCTGACTCACACCTTTTCCCATATTCGCTGGTACTTGGAAGTGTATTGTTATAGCGCCAAAGTGATTCCCAAGGAGCTTGCTGCCAATTCTCCTGTTAAGCGTTGGTTGACTTGTTCTGAACTTAAAGATATTACTTGGGCAGGACCCTATGGTAAAATCGCGGCTATGATACTAGAAAGAAATAGCCCCACTGCCTAGGGCAGCGGGGCTATTTACTACAGCTATAAAGTTATTTGGCTTTCGCCGGATCTTTTTTCTCTTTTCCAGCCTGACGCCGCGAAAGTTCTTTTGTTACCATACGATAAGCCCCCCAGAAACAGAGGGGAACTAGAATAACTTTTACTGCTAAGTCAAGGGTTTCGTTGGATGGGTAAAAAAACATAACCGTTAAGCTGTAAATTGTAGAATAGACCATATAGCTGAAATGCCATAAAACAAAACCAAGTGCAAGTGTATAAATGTATTTCAATGTGACAGCCTCCTTGTAACATCAAGTCTAATTATACTTGATACCTTGTTCGTTGAGCAAGTCACTTCCTAAAGAAATAGAGCGATTATTTTAGCAAGTGCTGCTTCAGGGCAGGAAATTAGTAGGATCCTGTCGAAACGTTTTTATAATTTGAAGAAAACTGAGGTGAGCCTGTGGCATTTGATTTTATTTTAATTGCTGCATCTACAGGCGGACCAGCGGCTCTCAATGAAGTCTGTTCAGGACTTCCTGACAGGATCTCTTGTCCTGTCTTAATTGTGCAGCATATGCCGCCTGACTTTACAAGACTTTTAGCAGGTTCTTTAAGTAAAGTATGCAAACTGCCGATTGAGGAAGCAACAAACGGTCAAACGGTTTTGCCAGGTCATATTCTTGTAGCGCCTGGCGGCTGGCACATGACTGTAAAAAATGAGCGAGGCCGTAAGACGGTAGAGCTTTTGAATACTCCCTTAGTTAAGGGAGTACGTCCGGCTGCAGATGTTTTATTTGATTCGATAGCTCGGTCTTTTCCTAGACAGAAAATACTTGCTGTAATTTTGACAGGCATGGGAAATGATGGCTTAGACGGCGTTCGTCGGATGAAAGAAGCCTGTAATTGCTATTGCTTGGCCCAAAGCGAGGAAAGCTCTGTTATTTATGGCATGCCCCGCAGTGTTGTTGATGCTGGCTTGGCTGACGAAGTGATTCACTTAAAAGATATGGCTAAGAGAATCCATCAGCTTGTTCCATTTGAAAAATAGCGAAGGAGACGAATTCATGAAGCTGCGTGTGCTAATTTGTGACGATTCACCAATGATTCACTATATGTTATCTAATCTTTTGGCAAAACTAGATTATGAAGTCTGTGGTATTGCTCATGATGGGCAAGAGGCTATAGAACAGTGTGCAAGAGCACTTCCTGATGTTATTTTACTTGATATTACGATGCCCGTTATGAATGGGCTTGAAGCGGCGCAACAAATTCTTCAAAATCACGAAGGCATAAAAATTATCATTGTCAGTGCCATGGCTGATATAGAGATTCAAGAGCAGGCCAAGGCCCTTGGCGTTTATGCTTATCTGAAAAAGCCAATTGATGATGAACAACTTGCTGCTCTGTTAGAAGCTGTTGAAAAGGAGAAAGCCCATGGATAAACGATTGACGGATCCTTTTTCCGCTAGTCTGGTTCGTATGGTTTTTGCTATGACAAAGCTACAGTGTACTTCTTTTGGTGCAACAAACTATTCGGTCAAGCCCATCACTTCGTTTGGCGTGGCTTCCTTAATTCATTTGACTGGTAAGATCTGCGGACGAATTATGCTTGACGTCGAAGCGGAAGTAGCGCTTGCTTTGACAGAAAAAATTACGGGAACGCGCTATACATCCGCTCGGGAAGAAGCCGTTTT
>URQW01000173.1 GCA_900550105.1 uncultured Pelosinus sp. | reverse complement strand
TCACTTAGGCGATTGGGCTGTGATTCTCTGCTTATCGGGATGGACGCTCTTTGTGAGCCTGATTAGACGGCTGTGGCGACCGAAAAGAGCCATTCCTTCAGCGGCGCAACGAGTCTGATAGAATTGATTTTGGCTATATTGCAGCAATTAAGGAGGTTTTTTCATGAATTTTACAAAAGTACACGGTCAGGGAAATGATTTTGTAATTATTGACGGAACAAAAGAAGCTGTTACAGACTATTCGCAAGCAGCGATTGAAATTTGCGATCGCCACTATGGGATTGGCGCTGATGGGTTTGTTATTATTTTGCCATCAGAAACCGAAGATTTTCGCATGCGAATTTTTAACTCTGATGGCAGCGAAGCGGAAATGTGCGGCAATGTGACGCGTTGTGTTGCCCGTTATGTCTATGAATATGGTCTCACAACGAAAACGAAAATTACGTTGGAAACCTTAGCTGGCGTGATTCGTCCCGAACTGATTATGAAAGATGGCAAGATTGAGACGGTTTGTGTTGATATGGGTGAACCCCGTCTGTTAAGAAAAGAAATTCCTATGACCGGCGATGGCGATAGTCAAGCTGTAAATATAGCAATTGTCGCTGATGGAAAAGAGTATTTGGCAACATGCGTGTCTATGGGAAATCCTCATTGTGTAATTTTTGTTGACGATATGGCTACCGTTGATTTGACTAAAGTCGGACCAGTCATCGAAACGCATCCTTATTTTCCCCGCAAGACCAATGTAGAATTTGTGGAAGTTCTAGGTCCCAAGGAAATGCGTATGCGTGTTTGGGAAAGAGGCGCTGGCATTACGCTCGCCTGTGGCACGGGAACAAGCGCTACTTTAGTTGCAGCTGTTTTGACAGGCCGTACGGAAAGAGAAGTTCTTGTTCATTTAGACGGCGGTGACTTAACTGTGGAATGGCGCGCCGATAACCATATTTATATGTCTGGTCCGGCTGTTGAGGTTTACTCTGGTGTGTATCATCGAAAAGTATAAAAGAAGTTTCATTGATGAAATAATATGAAAAAAGAGGGAAAAGTCAGAGAAATGGTGTAATAGAATAAGTAAAGTCTGTGTGTGGGAGAGTGAACCTATGAACAAGTATGCGAAAGCACTCGGTGCTCTATTAGGTTTGATTTTCTGGTGCTCGAATGTCTTTGCGGCCGCCTCTGCTAATGATAGCGGCGCAGCACAGACTTATGCCATTAAGGGCGTCCATTTAAGTGATGATGATTTCATGGCGCCTTGGCGCTCTTATGAAGAAAAGACGCAAAAACTAAACGACAGCGTGGATCAGGCTTATTGCTATACGCCTTTTCTCGTAGTAGCAATTGATGCTAGAAATAAACTGGCTGATCATTTGCCTGTCTATGTGCCAGAGGGAGAAAAGCTTTGGCAGGACTATGCCGGGTTTTTAACCTTTGCCGTTCAGTTGTACCAAACCGATTCGACCCTACCACAAGGCGTTGCTGTGTGGCTGGAACAAGATCAGAAGATTTTTTCTCCTGTTCAGTCCAATTTGCCCAGTGAGCTTAAAGTGGTTGCGCCAAGTTCTGCTCCCGTAGCGGGAGCGCCGAAACCGCGCCAGCTTTATTTGTTTGCAGCTTACTACTATTTCCCTGATGAAGGGATTTCTCATGATCGCCCTGTAATTTTATGCGTGGCGAATAAAGAGAAGAAATACCGTTTTTTCTTTGATATGAAAAAAATTCGTTAGAGAAAGCGAGGGGGAGATTTCCCCCTTTTTTCTTAGAAAAAAGGAAATCCACGAAAAAGCTCGAAATAGATTGATAATCAAAGCATGAATTCGTTTTTTTTGCTTACAATACTCCATGGTAAGGGATGGTGCAGATTAGTGCTTAAAAGTATGACAGGGTTTGGTCGGGGCGAATTTCTTGATGAAAGCCACCGACTTAGTATAGAAATTAAAGCAGTGAATCATCGATATAATGAAATTGTAGTTCGCATGCCGAAAAATTTAGCTTCACTGGAAGATAAGATACGCCGCAAGATTGCCGCAAGCCTTGCCAGAGGTCGGATTGACGTTTTTATTACAGTAGAAGAATATGGCGAAGCAACGCGCAGTGTAAGGGTTGACAAAGAGCTGGCAATCGCTTACCATAAGGCGATAAGCGATTTGGCGACACTACTTAATATGACAGCAAGTGAATCAGTCAGTCAAATTTCCCGCTATCCTGACGTGCTGAAGGTAGAAGAAGTACGTGAGGATGTTTCTGTGCTTTGGCCCAAAATTGCCGCTGCCGCTGATGCGGCCATTCAGAACCTTATGAGTATGCGGATTGCTGAAGGCGATAATATTGAGGCTGATTTTATCAGACGGATTGCCGACATGAAGGAAATTTTGGCGAAGATTGAAGTGCGGGCGCCGCAGGTTGTCAGTGATTATCGGCAAAAAATTTCGGAACGGATGAATGAGTTTTTACAGCCTGTGGCGGTGCAAATTGATGAAGGTCGGCTGTTGCAAGAAGTTGCTTTATTTGCTGACCGTATTTCAATCACCGAGGAAATTGTCCGTTTAAAAAGTCATTTTGATCAGTTTATGACCATTTTAAATAGTGGCGAGGCTGTAGGTCGAAAGCTTGATTTTTTAGTGCAGGAATTTAATCGCGAAACGAATACGATTGCTTCTAAAGCCAATGATTATCAGATTGCTACACTCGTTGTGGAAATGAAAAGTGAGATTGAGAAGATCAGAGAGCAAATCCAAAACATAGAGTAGTAATATAGATGGTTTTGCAAGAATTTTGCAGGAGGAATCAGAATATGGAAATCAAATTAATTAATATTGGTTTTGGTAATATTGTATCAGCTAACCGGATTATTTCCATCGTGAGTCCTGAATCGGCGCCGATTAAACGCATTATTCAAGAAGCGCGTGACCGTGGTATGCTGATTGATGCGACTTATGGACGGCGAACTCGTGCTGTGATTATTGTTGATAGCGATCATGTGATCCTTTCAGCAGTTCAGCCAGAAACTGTCGCGCATCGGTTGTCAAGCAAAGATAGTGCTGAAGATGTACAGGAATAAGGGGGATATACAGGTATGACGCGGCGTCAGGGAGCGCTACTTGTTCTTTCCGGCCCCTCTGGAGCCGGCAAGGGAACAATTTGTAAAGAGTTACTTCGAAAAGCTTCAACTACACTTCACTACTCTGTATCGGTTACTACAAGACCGATGCGGGTTGGGGAGGAAAATGGAGTCAATTATTGGTTTGTTTCGCAGGAAGAGTTTTTGACGATGCGTGAGCAACAAAACTTGTTAGAATGGGCGGAAGTTTATGGTAATTATTACGGAACGCCGCGACAATTTGTTGAAGAAAAACTACAGGCTGGCCAAGATGTCATCTTAGAGATTGATATTCAAGGCGCAATGAAAGTCAAAGAATCTTTTCCGCAAGGCGTTTTCATTTACATATTGCCGCCGTCGCTTACGGAATTAGAACACCGTATTGTTGGGCGGGGAACTGATAGTGAAGCGGTTATTGAGCGGCGTATGAAATGCGTCAAAGAAGAACTTACCTTTGCCCATGAATATGATTATGTCATTGTCAATGATGTAGTGGCGAAGGCGGTAAGTCAGGTTGAGGCTATTATGCAGGCGGAGCACTGTCGCATTATTCGTAATGAGGCGTTACTTGAACATATTTGCCTGTTTGGCAGTATCGACGAAGATGAAGAATTACCAGGCTGATTTTAGGAAGGAGATTTTCAAACATGATATATCCATCGCTTGATTTACTCGTAAACAAGGTAGATAGTAAATACACTTTAGTCGTACTGGCGGCAAAACGGGCCAGACAGATTATGGACGGGGAACCAACCTTGATCGACTGTCGTTCCAATAAACCGGTAACAATGGCGCTCGAAGAAGTCGCTTTAGGTAAAGTTTCCTACGAGCGGACAAAGGCAGGTATTAAATAGTGTCAATTCAAGGCAAGAATATTGTGCTAGGCGTTACAGGCGGCATTGCTGTTTATAAAGCGGTTGATGTAGTAAGTAAATTAAAAAAAGCCGGTGCCAATGTTCATGTGATTATGACGGAATCGGCAGCGAAATTCGTCAGTGCGCTTACGTTTCAGGAAATGAGCGGCAACCCTGTTGTTGTCAGCATGTGGAGCGAAGCGAAGCATTGGAATGTAGAACACATTGCACTGGCGACGTTAGCCGATGCGTTTTTGATTGTTCCGGCTACCGCTAATATTTTGGGCAAGATTGCGAATGGGATTGCTGATGATATGCTGTCTACGACAGTGATGGCGACAAAAGCTCCTGTTATTGTTGCTCCGGCGATGAATA
>URQW01000172.1 GCA_900550105.1 uncultured Pelosinus sp. | reverse complement strand
TGTTTTCGGCTTTGTCCGTTTAAAAATAAAATAAATCAAACCAATTCCAAGAAGAATACCAGAAAACAATAAAAAGGTCATTGATGTTCCCACAGCGGGAATCGTAATAAACGTCGGTACAAACGTACCAATAATACTGCCAATCGTATTAACGGCTACAAGCTTTCCCACAGTTTGACCGCTGTTGTCCAAACTATCAACCGTGTACTTTACGAGCGAAGGCGTTACCGTACCGAGCAAAAAGAGAGGAAATACAAAGAGAATCATGCAAGCGGAAAAAGCTGCAAAAACTAAAAAATCAGTATCAATTGTTAAAACAAGCACAGCAGATACAGCTAAAATAATATACTTACCCAACACTGGTATTGCCGCAATCCATAAAGCGGATATAATAATTCGTTTATATAAAATATCGGGATTAGGATTTTTGTCAGCACTTCTCCCACCCCAGACATTTCCCAGTGCCATAGCGATCATGATTGTTCCAATAATAATGGTCCATACAATCTGAGAAGAGCTAAAATATGGCGCTAATAGCCTGCTCGCGCCAAGTTCTACTGCCATAACAGACATTCCTGCAAAAAAACTTGTCATATATAAATAGTACTTACTGTGCAATAAGGTCTCTGCAACCATGCTCATTCCTCCTGTAGGGGCTAATACATTACACTTTCTTTTTCTTTCGATTCTTTTCCAGAAAAGCCTTTTTCAATTACTTCTCACATGAAAAAATTTCTTTTATAGGAAATTATCCCTTTGCTGACGAAGTCAATGGATATAGCTACTAAATTATGAAACGTTAGGAGGCTCAATTATGAAACGTTTTTTAGCGATTTTGCTATTCGCGATGATTATCTGCCAGGTTGCTTATGCAGCGGAACCAACCTGGCAATATGTTACAACGCAAAACAATGTTTCTTATCATGTGGATATGAATCGTATTACAATCAATAAAAACATTCTAAATTTTTGGCTTTTAGTTGATAGAAAAACGCAGCAACAAACTGTTAAAGCGCATGTTACTGCCGACCTTGAACAAAAAATTTATCGTTTTGATGAAGCCTATATTACAGATACAGCCTCTGACCAAACAGCCCATATGGTAACTCCTACTCCCTGGGAAAAAATTACACCTGCATCACCAATTGAAAAGACAATTCAATTTATAATGACCCGACATAATGAATAGACAAAAACGAGTTAACACCATATAACAAACCGAAGGGCCTATTCCCCAGAACTTTCGTTCTATGATAGGATAGAATTGGAACAAGTTATATCGGAGGTTATTTATGAATTTTATTGGTTATAGAACTCTTAAAACAGTGATTGGCACAGGAATCGCTATGTATCTTGCGATTCATTTTGATCTTAAATTTGCTACAACGGCCGGAATTATTACGATTCTCTGTATTCAGGGAACCCGCAAACAATCTGTACGGTTTGCTGCTAAAATGATTGGCTCATTCCTATTGGCCTTATGTCTTTCCATAGTCATCTTCCAGTTATGCGGCTACACCCCTTTTAGCTTTACTTTCTTTTTACTAATTTTCATTCCTTTGACAGTACAATGTAAAGTACAAGACGGCATTGTTGTCAGTTCCGTTTTGATTACCCATCTATTGATTGAAGAAAATACCTCTCTACCACTATTAATCAATCAAATGTCACTGATGGGTATCGGTGTGCTTACGGCTATGCTACTTAATTTATATATGCCAAATTTTGAGCATAAAATAAAAAAAGAGCAAGTAGCTATCGAAGGAATGATTCAGGACATTCTCCGTCATATGGCGGAAACCTTAAAAAATCAACCTGATTCTCTAAAAGGAGAAGCCTTGTTTACAGCGTTAGAAACGAAACTAAAACAAGGCCGCGAACTGGCATTAAAAAACTATAATAACAGTTTTTATACAAACAGCAGCGACTACACGCAATACATGGATATTCGTTTACAGCAATTGCATCATTTAAAAAACATGCAAAAATATTTTGATAGACTCCTGACACCGTATCCCCAAACGCTTTTAGTTGCTGATTACACGATAAAAATCGCCAAAGATTTTCATCATAAGGATATTGCCGTCTTGCGGCTAGATGACTTTAATCGCTTTCGTCAGAGTTTCACCACGATGGAACTTCCTAGAGATCGAGATGAATTTGAGCATCGCGGCATGCTCTACCAATATTTAAATGACATGGAAGAGTTGTTGTTTCTACAAACTTTGTTAAAATAAAACTGCATATAGGTACAAAAAGAGAAGCACCCCCAAAGGATGCTTCTCTTTTTGTATACCCTACTACGCTAACATCTAAACGTTTTTACCGCATCATTTAATAATTCACAAAGAATCGTAAGCGCCCGCGGTAAATCTTCATCAGAAAGATTGGTCCAGCAAATGCGCAAATGATTAATCTCTGGTTCACCTGCATAAAAAATGGAACCTGGCAAGAAATGAATGCCGCGTCGATGCGCTTCGGGAATGAGTGTGTCTGATTGCATCCCCCGCGGCAGAGTCAGCCAGATAAAAAGACCTGACGATTGCTTTGGCAAAAGAATATCAGGATGCAACAGTTTCCTAAGAGTTGCAAAAACCTTGCGTCGCCTAGCTGTTAATCGGCAACTGATTCCCTCAATTGCTTGAAATAGCTTGGGGTTTCGAAACAGCGGCGTTAGCGATTTTTGCAGCCATAAGGGCGAACCGAGATCAGCAATCGACTTCGCAGCAAGCAAGCGATTATAAATACTACCATCAGCGGCGAGTAAACCAAGCCGCATGCCGGGAAACAGAAATTTACTAAAACCTTTTAAATAAACAACACGACCATCATGATCGAGCATTTTTAAGGGAGGTGGCAAACAATCCCGCTGAATTTGAGGAATTTCGAGTTCACGATGGGGTTCATCTTCTAAAATTAGTACATTATGCTTGCGTGCGAAAACCAGAAGATCTTCGCGACGTGATCGACTCATAATGGCGCCCGTAGGATTCTGACCCGTAGGCACTACATAGACGGCTTTCAAACGGCTATAGGCCGCCAAATCTTCCAAAATATCAACACGCAGTCCTTCCTGATCTAAGGGAATAGGCTGCAACCGCACATGAGCCAGACGAAAAGCATCAATCGCTCCAGAAAAACAAGGCGCCTCTACCGCAATCGTATCATTCGGTCCTAAAAATGTTTGAGCAAATAAATTAATCCCCTGCTGCGTTCCATTTGTTATAAGAAGCTGATGCGGCTCAAGATCAATAGCCAACTTTTTGAGGTACTCTGTTAACGCATTCAGAAACTCCTGATCTCCCTTAAAATCAGCATAGCGTCCTAACGATTCCGGTGATCCCCGCAAAGTTTCCCGGATCGATTCCTGAATAAAAGTTAAGGGAAGTAGCGAATAATGGACGCAGGCATCGGCTAAATCAAGAATTTCTTTTGGCAATCTTACTGCACTTTGACTCCAAAAGCTAGCCCGCGGCAAATAATCTGGCACAGAAAGCTGCCAACTATACGGATCTTGTAAAGATGCTCCTTCGGATTGCTCTTTATTTGTCAGAAGAACAACAAACGTTCCCTTACCAGGTAAGGTTTTCACAAGCCCTTTATCTTGAAGCATTTTATAAACTTCATGGGCTGTGACTAAGCTTATTTTTAAATCTCTTGCCAACTCCCGCACAGAGGGAAGTCGGATGCCAGGCTCTAACAAACCAGAACGAATTCTTTGCGCCAGTTCTAAATAAACTTGTTGTCGAATCGACTCATTGCTGTCCCGTTGAATGAATATGTTCATAATCCCTCCAACTGTTATAGCCATCATTTGACTGTTATAGGTAAATGGTGGTTTTATAGATTCATAATACAGCAATGTTATAGAACAGAAAAGAGGGATTTTTATGTATATCGTTTATAGCGCCATGTGTTTAATTTTTGGCACTACTTTTTTAGCCATTAAAGTTGGCGTGAATGTCGGAGCTCCCCCATTTCTCTTTGCCGGAGCCCGTTTTTTTACAGCAGGACTCATCGTCCTACTCGCAGTTAAACTTTGCGGTAGGTCAATTACCCTACCAAAAGGCCATTACAAATCTATTTTTATAGTTGGCTTGTTCATGACAGCACTGATGTTCGGCTGTCTTTATTGGGGGGAACAATATATTTCTTCTAGCCTAGCTGCTCTCCTTGCGGCGACAACGCCGCTTATGATTGGTCTTGTCGAATGGTTTCAAGGAGTGAAAGAATACTCGTTGATTCGTGGTAGCGGCTTACTGATTTCTTTTCTCGGCGTATCAATTGCTCTACTTCCGGCACTGATGCTAGAGGCAACGCCTTATGCCTTCTTAGCCGTTATCGTCATTTTGCTTGCTGAAGT
>URQW01000171.1 GCA_900550105.1 uncultured Pelosinus sp. | reverse complement strand
CAGAAAAACCGGACATAGGAAAAGCTTTAGCAGCCTATCTTTGGCCGGATGGAAATTGCCATAAGGAAAAAGGCTTTATCCAGCAGGGAGATACGACCGTGACATGGGCGTTTGGACATATTCTAGGGCTTGCTTCACCGGAAGAGTATGGCGAAGAATATAAGGCTTGGGCCAATTATCCGATACTTCCGAAAGTATGGAAACTGAAACCGGCAGCTACTGCCGTTGCACAACTAGCCGTGATAAAAAAGCTTTTAATGGAAACTGATATTGTTGTTCATGCGGGTGACCCTGATCGTGAGGGCCAATTGCTCATTGATGAAATCCTTCATTATTTGCAGTTTAAGGGGAAAGTGCAGCGTATTCTTATTAATGCAAAAGACGATGAAAGCTTGAAACGGGCTTTTGCGCAGATTACGGATAATAAAAGATATGAAAATTTGTATTATGCCGGATTGGGGAGAGAACAAGCAGATTGGCTGATTGGGATGAATCTTACTCGCGCCTATACCGTAAATGCAAGAAAATACGGGTACGAAAGTACCTTTCGCATTGGCCGGGTGAAGGTGCCAACGTTAGCATTGGTTGTGAATCGGGAAAAAGAAATTAAGGGGTTTAAATCAGCGAAATACTATGAACTAAAAGGCATCTTCGAAAAAGACGGTATTCCCTTTAAGGCAGCTTTAAAACCAGCGGAGAATTTGCCGCTGGATGAAGAAAATCGTATCAAAGACAAAAATATTTTGCAGGCCATTAAGCTGAAGCTTGAAAAAGCAGAGGTTGTTATCAAGGATATACAGGGAAAAGATATGGTGCAACATCCTCCATTGCCTCATTCCTTGGATACGTTACAGGTAGAAGCAAATAAGAAATATGGCTTTTCGCCAAAAGAAGTATTGGTTGCGGTACAGGATCTGTATGAAAAGAAATATGTTTCTTATCCGCGTAGTGATTGTAACTATATTCCGATATCGCAAAAAGCGGATGCTGTAAGAATTTTGCCTATGCTTGCGGCAATTGGAATTGTTGGAGCCGATGCTGCTGATATAGAGATTACGAGCAAAGCGTTCAACGATCAGAAGATAACGGCCCATCATGCTATTATTCCAACGGGCATTCAGCCGGGAAAATTAACTGAAATTGAGCAGCAAATCTATGCACTTATAGCGAAGCGATATGTGTTACAGTTTTTTCCTGCTCACGAATATAAAAAGATCACGTTTACTTTGGCTGTTGCCGATGAAATCTTTACGGGCAGCGGAAAAGTTATCTTAAAGCAAGGCTATAAGGCCTATGAAACAGAAGCACAGGAGTCGGAATCAGTAGAAGCTAATGTAAAACTTCCGGTGCTTAAGATAGGTGACAAAGTGGGAAAAGCTAATTATTCCATTGCTGATAAGGTGACAATGCCACCAAAACGCTTTACGGAAGGTACCCTTTTAGCAGCCATGGCGAATATTTGGCGCTTTGTGGATGCGAAAAATCCTAATCGAGAAAAATTGAAAGAGGTTAAGGGAATTGGTACTCCGGCCACACGGGATACGATTATTGCAGAATTACAGGCAGATACGATGAATGGAAAAACTGTAGAAGCATGTATGACGAAAATAAAAAAAGAACTGGTACCTACAGAATTCGGTACCAGACTGATAGAAAATGTGGATCAATCTCTTACGCTACCAGATGCAACAGCAGAAATGGAATATGTCTTATCTGAAATTGCGGCAGGAAAGAAAACTTTGTCTGAATATATGGACGAGATGATCACTATGGTTCATCAAAATATCCAGTTTGCTGAAAATAGGAAGTTTCCGCTGCCAAAAGGCAAAGCGCTTCAAGAGTGTCCAGTCTGCAGCAAAGGGGAACTTCTCCGGCGTTATTCGCCAAAGGTGAAAAAGTATTTTTATATCTGCAGTAATCCAGATTGTGTTTCTCCAGTAACGGGTAGAAAGCTTTTTTATGAGGATGAACATGGAAAACCTGTTGTTGTAAAATGCCCAGACTGTGGAACAATTCTTGTTCGTATCTTGAAAAATGGAGCATTTTGGCTTTGTAGTAAATGCAATAAAACTTTTAATGATGTGGTTGGTAAGCCGGATTTGTTATTAAAGAAGAAATAGCAGGAGGTCATTATGCGTGCGGAAATAGATGAATTAATAGAAGATGAATATGCGGCGCAACAAGAAGGGGAGTCGCATATTCAAACTGTAGAAATAAATAGGGAAAACGAGAAAAAGGCAGATATAGAAGTAACTGCTTTACTGATTGATATTAGTGAAACTTTGCGGCTTTTGAGCGAGCAGATTATGCGTTTAAATGAGGTGACAAAAACTTTGCCGGAAACAGTATCCGCTTTAAGATTAACAACAGAGGCAGTGCAGTGTATTTCTAATGAATTGCCTGCTATGGTTCGTAAGCAGTGTTTAGAAGAATATAAAAAGATTCTTGCCAATGCGGCAAAAAATTATAACCAGATGCAAAGAAACGCGTTTAAATGGCAAAAATACATAGAGATTGAGAAGCGGGATTGGTTTAGGATAATTATTACTTCAGCCATAGTGACGCCTATTTTATTGTTGTTAAATTTAATTTGGAAATGATGCATTTTTACTAAAGGGAACTATCTCAAATAATTTATTTATATAGTGTTCAACATCTTTCCAGGCAGTTTCAGTCAGTTTCGTTTTTAGTTTTCGCTCAATAAAATAGAATTTTTTTATTAGTGATGGATGCGTGAGATCATCGCTAAAAATATCATTGCAAAAATATTTGCTTACAATAATTGGAATAAAGATTCCTGCGAATTGGTGTATTCCATATGAGCCTTTATCATTGAAATATGCCTTTTGTAAAAATTTGAATGAAAAATCAACTCCAAAAAAATCAGCTAAAATTTCTTTGATTTTGGGGTCTTGATCGTTGGGAATACTAGGATCTGTATGTCCCAAAAAATGATGGCCTATTTCATGTCCGATGAAAAAAGCCATTGCCGTTTCGTATATTTCTCGAGTGTTAGCTACATAATTATCTGTAAAATTATTATTGCCAGACATTTGCTCAAAGAGTATCATACGGAGTTGAACTGAATTAAAATTTTCGTTAAATTCTTGATCAGTTTTAAGCCTTTGTATGTTTGCCTCTAATAGCTCATCCAACAGAACTTTTTCTATAATGCCAATGTCTTCTTTGTACATAAATAAAACAGCAAATAGATCTGATAAAAGTATCATTTTCTTGCTAATGTTTCGACCGATTTCAACATAGTAAGATCCGTCGTAATACTTACCATACGCTTTGCCTAATACAGAATTATCATTTGCAATATTTGCAATGTGGATGTTTTCCAATATTTTTTTTAAACGAGTATTGTTGGTGTTTTCCATTACATTGTTGATAATCATTTCAATTACCATATCATTACTACGATTAACACAATCGTTGTTTAAATCTTGTAAAAGCTGTTGTAGTTCATCTTCGCTAATGCCTATGATAAACTTACCATCTTGAAATGCTTTATACCAATTGTTTACTTCTTCGCGTTGAATGTGTAAATCAGTAACGATTCGACCTTTAAACATGTCTTCAGATGTACTCATTATGATTTATTTCCTCCTATATAAGCACGTTTTTCCTCTAGAGATTACTCTTTTTCTCACTTTTTCCTAAGCACCATTGCAATTGAGTTTGGGGACAAATGACCGAGGAGTAGCGATGTTGTTGGTTTCATTTTCTTTTATGGAGAAGGCGGTAGTGGTACGGTCAGCGGTTTTCAAACGATAAGTTTTATAGGATATGAGAATTTTTTTGTATTTGTGGAATAGGATTGTTTTCTTTTGGTGCTGGATAGAGATTGAAGAACCAGATATTCAGTGTACTGATAGTAATATAATCAAAATATTGAAGGGATTAAAGAAAAGTTGAATTTCAGTGATGTATTATAAGGCTATCTTAATATGTCTTTGAAGTTAAAATTTCCGTAGCATATTTTACAAATTCCTTTACTACCGGAGAAGCATTTTGTAATGAAGAAATAGCAATTCCTAAAGTTATTTTTTGTGGCGGATCAAGTGGAAGTTTTACAACATTACATTGCCATTTTTTGGTAATTAATTCATTCATGATACTCATACCTAATCCTTGTTCGATCATTGTCATAGTGGCGAAGTTTTCCAATGTAGTGAACTGAATACTTGGGTTTAAGCTATTTTCCTGAAAAAGAGATATTACATCATCATCACGTCCAAGCGCAGGCATAATAAAACGCTCATATTTACAATTTTGGAGGGGGTAAGACGATTTTTTAGCAAGAGGATGTGTTTTTGGTAATATGGCTAACATTTGATCATCTGCAAGTGGTATCCACTCGTAGGGCATCGAATCTTTGTAACTTAAAAAAGCAACATCCGCTACTTTTTCTTCTAACCATTTGCAAACTTCCTGTC
>URQW01000170.1 GCA_900550105.1 uncultured Pelosinus sp. | reverse complement strand
GATATCGATGGCTATACTGGCGGCTATAACCTACAGGCTGCTTTTTCAACCGGTTTTGTAGCTGGGAGAAGTGCGGCTCAAATAGAATAAACGACGATTAAAATAAGGGGAAAGGGCTATACTAGGTTCCAAAAGGAGAAATGTCTTATTTCGGCTAAGCGGATCAAACGTTTTGAACGGTTTTTATGCAGTGTTGCGCTACTATGCTTAATTGTACTGACCCTTGTACAGGGGCTTATGCTGCAAGATGGTATTCGTGTTAAACTATCGCTATTAGATCAGTTAGAGGGAACATCGCTTGTAACTACCGACAAAAGTACTTTTCCCGCAAAATAGAGGATTTTTCCGCTATATAAGGAATTCTTTTATAATTAGCCCTTAATTTCCGGCGGCTTTTATATGTCGCAACTTTGTAATGCGGCTTAGACTTATTGGAGGAAGGCAGAGGAGGAAAAAATGGAAGAATATCATGTGCAAAAGGTCAAGCGCCTGAGAGGAACCATTGAAGTTCCTGGAGACAAATCGGTTTCGCATCGGGCCATTATGCTGGCAAGTTTATCGGATACACCAGTTGTCGTAAAAAACTTTTTGTTTTCCAAAGATTGCTTATCGACAATTGATTGTTTCCGTTCGTTAGGTATTGTCATCTCCTATTCGGAAGCTTCAGGCTGTGTATGGGTTTCCGGCAAAGGGATTCATGGTCTGAAAGAGCCGGAAAATATTCTTGATGCAGGCAATTCTGGCACGACAATGCGACTGATGAGCGGGATCTTGTCAGGACAGGACTTCTTTAGTGTAATCACTGGCGATGATTCACTGCGTCAACGTCCTATGGCTCGCATTATTGATCCTTTAAAGCAAATGGGTGCGCAACTCTATAGCCGTAATAAAAACCGCAAGGCCCCGATTGCAGTTTTACCAGCAGGTAAATTACAAGGGCAAAACTTTATGAATCATATTGCGAGCGCTCAGATTAAATCAGCGCAGCTTTTGGCTGGTCTTTTTGCTGAAGGTCCTACTAGTGTGACTGAGCCGTATATTTCGCGAAATCATACGGAACTTATGTTTGAAAACTTCGGGGTTGATGTCAATGTGACTGATACTACTGTTACGATTACGCCGCCGGAAAAGCTTACGGCGCCAGCTGAGGTGATTGTTCCTGGCGATATTAGCTCTGCCGCCTATTGGCTCGTTGCGGCGACTGTCGCCCCAGACAGTGAAGTGACATTGAAAAATGTGGGAATTAATCCGACCCGTACGGGGATTATTGATGCTCTTACGATGATGGGAGCTAATATAGAAATTCAAAATCGGCGTTATTTTGGGCGGGAAGAAGTCGGCGATCTTGTCGTGCGTTCGGCAGAGCTTCACGGTGTTACCATTTCCCATGAAATGATTCCGCGTCTTATTGATGAAATCCCGGTTTTAGCTGTGGCGGCACTCTTTGCCAAAGGTATGACCCGAATTGAAGGCGCTAGTGAATTAAAGGTCAAAGAGACCGACCGATTGTCAGGCATCGCTGGTGAACTGACGAAGCTTGGCGCTAAATTTGTTGTGACGGAAGATGGCCTAATTATTAACGGGCCTCAGACTTTGAGTCACTCCATCTGCCATTCTCGCTTTGATCACCGTTTGGCAATGGCTACGGCCATTGCGGGACTGCTCGGGCAAGGCGCAGAAATCGCTGAAGCGGAATGCGTAGAAATTTCCTATCCTACTTTCTTTAAGCATTTAGAACAGATTTCTTCTTGATGGCAAATGGGGTTTTTGAATAAAGGAGCTTATACAATCATGAAACGACTTACTGTAGCGATTGACGGACCAGCCGGTGCAGGCAAAAGTACAGTTGCCAAAGTACTGGCTAGTCGCCTAAATTATACATATGTTGATACAGGCGCCATGTACCGAGCAATTGCCTGGCAGGCGTTGGAGCAGGGTATTGATAAAAATGACATAGCTGTCGCGGCGAAACTGACAGAGTTAGCCGAGCAAACGACGGTAACGTTGCGTCCATCTGGTGACGGACTCGAAATATTCGTGGGTGAAATAGATATTACAGCGGCGATCCGAACGCCGCAGGTAACTTCTTTTGTAGCGGAAGTGGCGAAAGTCGCTGGTGTCAGAGCGGCGCTGCTCAGCCAGCAGCGGCGAATGGCCGCAAGCGGCGGTGTCGTTATGGATGGCCGCGATATTGGTACGAAAGTCTTTCCCGAAGCCGAGGTGAAAGTGTTTTTAACAGCTTCGGTAGAAACACGGGCTAAACGCCGTCATGCCGAACTGGCGGCGAAAGGTTATGAAGTGGAACTAGCACAATTAGCGGCCGAAATTGCGGCGCGCGATAAGTTAGACAGCGAGCGAGCTTGTGCGCCCTTAGTTCAAGCGGAAGATGCTGTTTATCTAGATACATCGGAACTAACAATTGATCAAGCCGTTCAATTTATTTTCCAGTTGTGTGAAGCGAAGGGACAGGTCTGATTATGCTTTATGGATTGCTTCGTCTCTTATTTAATCCGTTGTTTAAAGGGCTGTTTCGGTTGAAAGTAACTGGTAGAAAGCATCTACCCCAGCAAGGCGGCTATATATTGGCTGCCAATCATATGAGTAACTGGGATCCGCCGGTGCTTGGTACGGCTATGTCTGTAAGACTTCACTTTATGGCTAAACTAGAACTCTTTCAAATTCCGTTATTTGGCGCAGCGATTCGGTCACTAGGCGCTTTTC
This sequence comes from uncultured Pelosinus sp., assembly GCA_900550105.1. GTDB lineage: Bacteria > Bacillota > Negativicutes > UMGS1260 > UMGS1260 > UMGS1260. The sequence continues at coordinate 1,810 of URQW01000170.1, read as the reverse complement.
CGGTAAAACGGGGCGTAGCAGACCGCACAGCTCTTCGCACGGCCATTGATTTACTCAAGGAAGGAAAGATTGTGGGCATTTTTCCGGAAGGAACACGTAGCAAAACTGGCGAGTTGCAAAAACCGGCAGCAGGACTAGAAATGATTGCCGCCAAAGCGGAGGTTCCCGTAGTTCCTGCTGCGATTTATGGTACAAATCGCATGTTTAAAAACTTGTTTTGCCTGCCGCAATTAGAAATTCATTTTGGCGCTCCTATTTATCCTCCGAAAAAAGGCGATCGCAAAGAGGATGTGCCGTTAAGTGAACAAGTTATGGCTTCCATACAAAAAATGCTTGATGAACGCGCCGGTAAGGCGTCGTGAAGAAACAACGCGTTAGTATATGCTGGCGCGTTGCTTTTTTTATTTGTTTGGCCTAGTCGCTTATTGAAAGTCTAGCTTGAAAAGTCTGTAAATTTGCGTTATTATGAATATGGGTAATAAAATTAAAATACTTAACAAAGGAGGATTAAGAGACGGTTTAAAATCACTAAACAGCGAGGTGTAGATAATGAATTCCATCATGTTGTTGATTGTTGCAGTTTGTGCCTTTTTGCTAGCTTATCGGTATTATTCCGCTTTTATTTCCGCGAAAGTTCTGATGCTCAATGATCAGAATGTAACACCGGCGTATCGCTGCAATGACGGGAAAGAATTTATTCCAACAAATAAATGGGTTCTTTTTGGACAGCATTTTGCTGCCATTGCTGGTGCAGGACCGCTCATTGGACCTGTGCTTGCGGCACAATATGGCTGGGGTCCTGGCTTTATGTGGATTCTCTTAGGTTCCATTTTTGCTGGCGGTGTACATGATTTCATTACCTTATTTGCATCTACACGTCACAATGGACAGTCACTAGCTGTTATTGCTCACAGAGAAACTGGTCCAATTACTGGTGCGGCCACGACGGCTGCGGTATTCTTTATTTTGATTGTTGCCATGGCTGGTCTGGCAATCGTTGTTGTCAATGCCCTGTTCAAAAATCCTTGGGGCGTCTATACGATTTTTATGACCATTCCGATTTCTTTTATTATTGGACTTTTTATATTTAAATTGACTCCTGGAGCCTTAAAATATGCTTCTTTTGCTGGTTTCGTTATGGTAATGGCCGCAGTTATTACTGGTAACTGGGTTGCCAATAGTTCTATTGCTGACTATTTCACCTTTACGAAAGATCAGCTTTCGGTGATTCTTCCGACTTATGGTTTTCTTGCCGCTGTGTTGCCTGTGTGGATGCTACTCGCACCGCGTGGTTATTTGAGTTCTTATTTGAAAATTGGTACCGTTGTTGCTTTGGCTGTAGGGATTGTCATCGTACAACCTACCGTGCATATGGGAATGACGACACGCTTTATTGAAGGCGGCGGTCCGATTATTCCTGGTCCTTGGTGGCCCTATGTATTTATTACAATTGCCTGTGGCGCTATTTCGGGGTTCCATTCCATGATTAGTACTGGGACTACCTCGAAAATGCTCGAACAGGAATCGCAGGCACGGCCGATTGCTTATGGCGGGATGCTTACCGAAGGGTTTGTTGCCGTAATGGCGCTCATTTCGGCAGTTGTTTTAGCTCCTGGCGATTATTTCGCCATTAATACGCCAGCCGCTGTGTTCGCTAAGCTGAATATTCCGATGGTAGAACTGGATAAATTATCACAGCTTGTCGGTATGGATGTAGCCCATCGTCCTGGTGGCGCTGTATCGCTGGCTGTTGGCATGGCTCATGTTTTCTCCAGCATCGGCGGTATGCAGCATCTAATGAATTATTGGT
>URQW01000169.1 GCA_900550105.1 uncultured Pelosinus sp. | reverse complement strand
GTTTAGATACTTAGCTGCTAAGTATCTAAACAGCTCATGCGCTTCTAAATTATATACATTCAGTGTGATATTTAGATTATGTTGCTGAAAGTACGCCAAATGCTGATTCATTAAAACATCACCAAGTGCTATTAAGGCGCCAATTGCCAACGTGACCTTGGTACCGCTCAGTTTTTTCATATCATACATACAGTCAAATAGTTCACCCATTATTTTCTGTACTTGTACTAAAAATAGTTCGCCAGCTTCGGTTAAATCACTGCCCTTGTTCGAGCGGGCGATAAGTTGTATGCCCACAAGCTCTTCCAGTTTTTTTATTTGGGAACTAAAGGCGGATTGGGTAATATTCGCCTGCTTTGCGGCAGCGGTAAAATTTCTAACTTTGCCGTAAATAATAAAATTCTCCAATTGCTGAATGCTAGGTAATTCCGCCATAATTTCCCCCTATTGGCACAAGGCTACTAATAGTGTCATCTGCTTATTGGTAATGAATTCGGCTTGCCTATGATAAATCCTTGCTGCGCGTTAAAACATCGATAATAGCAAAAAAGGACTATCGCATGTATCGATCTGATCATGCGATAGTCCCTTAATCATCAAATAGAACTTTTTTGTTTTACCCTAAACGAGAATACGTTAATGGCAAATTATTATTTAACCCTTTAGAAAATAGAAATTGATGAATATCCAGTCCATCTACGCGAAATGCCGCTGCACAGCCTTTTAAATACAAGCGCCACATCCGGACAAACCGTTTACCAAATTGGTTTTGTATTTCTTCCGTGTGCTCAGAGAACCTAGCATACCAGTGATCTAACGTTAATGCGTAGTGTAGCCGCAAGCTTTCGGTATGCAGTAAGTGAAAATCTCTTTCTGGAAATTGCTGCAAAATTTCTCGTACAGATGGTACATAACCACCAGGAAAGATATATTTTTTTATCCAGCTATTTTCTTGTGATTCTTCAAAAGAAGTAATTGAGTGCAGTAAAGATAGGCCGCCGTCTACTAATAGACGATTGACTTTATTAAGATACAAGGGAATATTTTCTTTTCCTACATGTTCAAACATCCCAACACTAACGATTTTATCAAACTGGTATTTTGTTTCATCAAGATCTAAATAGTTCACCAGTTCCACTTTTACTAGTTTTTCCAGCCCAAGCTGGTTGATTCGTTCTTGTACTTTGCAGTATTGTTCTTCGCTAAGTGTAATACCGAGCGCATTCACTTGATACAGCTGCGCTGCCTTAATAATTAGCCAGCCCCAGCCACAACCAATATCTAAGAGCTTTTCACCGGGTTTTAAATTTACTTTTTTTAATATATGTTCGATTTTTTGCATTTGCGCCTGCTCTAAAGAATCCGTACTCTGTTTAAAATACGCGCACGAATAGCTCATGCTCTTATCAAGCCATAAAGAAAAAAAGTCATTGCCTAAATCATAGTGGTGTGCAATATTCTGTTTTGCCTGTGTACGCTCTACCATTTTTCCAGCCAGGCGTAAGCCCTTGGCCATGACCTTGTTCTTTGGAGTAAATAACGACGAATTTTTCAGCAAGCGTAATAATTCATCAAAATCCCCCTCATAATCCCAAACGCCATCCATGTAGGCCTCGCCAAACGTCATCGCTGGATCATGAAGCGAACTTAGATTATCAAGCGGCCGATTAAATTGTATGGTAACTTTCGGCAGGACATCACCATAAATCGTTTCTTCACCATCCCAAAACCGCAACCGTATCCCACCATGCTCTAACTTTTCAAATAAGTTTTTTATTGCATGCTTTTCGAAAAATGCAATGCCTGCTGCTTTCATTGCGAATCACCCCGAAATTTATAATCCTATCTTAACCAATTCGCCACAATACCTGCGAGCTTGTAGCGTTATTTGGTGCTTGTGTTTCCACATTATAGCTTTAAAAAATTATTTTGTATAACAGAATAAAACGATTACTATTATAAATTTATATTATAGCGACAAGCTAATGGTCTCTGTATTTAAAACTCAACATATACTTATGTGATTATGAGTGTTGATATGATACAATAAAAGGCGACTGGAGGGGAAAAGATGACTGAGGAAGTTGTTGACTGCCGTTATTGCTGTCACTATTATATTACTTACGATAAGCATTTTCCCTACGGCTGCCGGGCTTTTCGCTTTAAAACGCGCAATAAGCCTTGCATCGAAGTAAAGCTTTCTTCCGGCGAAGACTGTCTGCATTTTACGAAAAAATAACAACTATTTTTATCAAAAAGATAAAAAATGCTTGCTTACAGCTAGACAAAATGCTTATTTGTGGTATAATCATTGATAAGAAAAATATTTTTTGGTCAATGGCGACCCCCTTGTATTGATGCAAGGGGGATTTCTGTCTTTTTAGTTTGATAAAATTTTGAAGAGGTGAAGGAAATGCTTAAAGATTTACTCTATGTAATCAAACCAAGCCAGTACAGCAATGAAGATTTAGTTGCACTTTTGAAGAATCATCCGGAAATTCAATTTGCATCTCTTGTTGGTGTCGACCTTGCCGGTAATGATACTGACGAAAAAATTCCTATGTCAACTTTCCAGAAAGATGTGGCTGACTTCTTTGCAGGCACGGCTGTACAGACTGACGGCTCTTCCGTAGTTCTTACAGGCATTGCTACTTTAAATAATGCGAAAGTTGATATGATCGCTGACCGTGATGTAAACTGGTTTGTTGATTACAACTTTGAACACATTGATGAAGAAACAGGCAAACCGATTGGTACGCTTCGCATTCCTTCCTTCTTAGTTCATGAAGGTAAACGTGTTGATTCTCGTTCTATTTTAGCTCTTTCCATGGAATACGTAAGAGAAGGCATGATGGATCTTTTCAAAAAATATCCGAATGTTGCTGGCTTAAGCCACGTTAACTTGGCTGATATTGAAGAAATTGTATTCACCGCTGGTACTGAACTTGAATTTTGGGTAAAAACTCCGGCCAACCGCGCTGATGTACAAGAAATGTCGGCTTCTCAGGTTATGCAGGAACAATATTGGCAGAGAACTCGCGGTGAAGTCCGCACTGCTTTAGAACAAGCGATGGATATGTTGGCTAAATATGGTATGGAACCAGAAATGGGCCATAAAGAAGTTGGCGGCATTAAAGCTAAAATTGATGAAACGGGCCATCTGGCTTATGTTTTAGAACAGCTTGAAATCGACTGGAAATTCTCTACGGCGCTTCAGGCAGCTGACAATGAACTGCAAGCTCGTATTATTGTAAAAGAAGTATTCCGTGAAAACGGCTTGGAAGTTACATTCAAAGCAAAACCAATCATTGGCGTTGCTGGTAGTGGGGAACATACTCACCTTGGCATTGGTGCAAAACTGAAATCCGGTAAATTCGTAAATCTCTATGCTCCGGAAGATATGAAAAAAGACTTCCTCAGCGCAGTTGGTTATGGCGCTATTATGGGTATCTTGAAAAACTACGAAGTAATCAATCCTTTCGTTTCCTCCACAAACGATTCCTTGAACCGTTTGAAACCTGGCTTCGAAGCACCTGTTTGCATCGTAACTTCTTTGGGTCACAGCCCGGCTGTTCCTTCGCGTAACCGTACAATTCTTGCTGGTCTTGTTCGTACTGATAATCCGTTGGCAACTCGCTTTGAAGTTCGTGCCCCAAATCCTTACACGAACTCCTATGTAGCAATGGCTGCATTCTATCTGAGTATGTTTGACGGTATTAAAGCTTGTGTAACAAGTGGCAAAACGACAGAAGGAATTTTGGCAGAACTTTCTAAAGATGCTGGCACTGAAGGCTTCTATCTGGAAAAAGACCGTGCATATCGCAGCGAACATGACGTATTCGAAGATTATACGCCAGAAGAAAGAGATCGTCTCTTTAGCAAACCGCCTGCTACTGTATGGGAAAATCTTGAAGCTTTGAAACAGTATCCTGATAAAGTAGCTGTATTGAAACAAGGCGATATTTTATCTCAGGCAATTATTGATGCGTTTGTTGCTGGAGCATTGACTCGTTGGAAGACCGAAATTCTGAACCGCATTATTCCAGAATATCTGACTTTAATCCAATCTTTAAAATGCCTCCATACGGCTGAGACTGCAAATGATATGGACCTTTATTACTGGGAACAGATCAAAACGATGCGTACCAGCTTAGCAAAAGACAGCTTAGCTCAGAAATGCCTCTTTACTCGCATGAAAGAAGCTATGGCTGACGGCGATTATCAGACTGCTTCTGATTTGCAGATTGAAATGGGCGCGTTGATTGAAGAATTAAAAGATCTTTACGCTTCTTATAAAGCGAACCAACTGTAAGTTGACGCTTTTTAATTAAAAATGAGTAATAAAAAAAGAAGCCTGCGGGCTTCTTTTTTTGTATCTGTGCGTTTTTTAGGGAGGAATGAATAAGATTTTTAGACATAAAAAAACCTGATACATAAGTATCAGGCATTATTTTCATTGGAGCGGAAAACGAGATTCGAACTCGCGACCCTCGCCTTGGCAAGGCGATGCTCTACCACTGAGCTACTTCCGC
>URQW01000168.1 GCA_900550105.1 uncultured Pelosinus sp. | reverse complement strand
TAGTAAGTACCTTTATCCTTTTTATTGAATAGCTGCTACAGTCTGATTTAAGTTTTGCCCCGAACAGCTAAAAACACGACAGTGTTTTGTCGTGTTTTATTATGTCTATTCTACTTTTTTTATTTGCGATAATCAATGAAAAATAATCTAAGTGCAGGCTTTCAGCGGGAACTTCCGGTTACTTAGCTTGACGGGCCTTGAAAACTTTTCTGGCAACGCCGACGGCATTGAGGACCCGTGGAAAGCCCGTATAAGGGATACATTGCATAAAGACTTCGATGATTTTATTAGGGGCAATTCCCACATTGAGCGCACCGTTGATATGAACCTCTAACTGCGGTTCGCAGCCGCCTTGCGTTAACAAGCTAGCTAAGGTAATCATTTCACGCTCTTGTAAATTCAGTTCAGTGCGACAATAAATATCACCAAAAGCAAACTCAACGATATATTTACCCAGATCCGGCGCGATATCCTGCAGCGCCTGGATGACGGTTTCACCAGCCGTACCATCTACTTCTGCTAATTTTTTCAGACCTTGTTCCATTCGATTCAGTTCCATTGTTCTAACCTCCTGTATTTGGTATACTTGGATTGTAAGTGTTAAAGTAGACTTGAAGTCAAGAGGTTTTTTTATGAATTATTCCATTGGACAATTTTCCAAGTTAACTCAGCTTAGCGCGCCGACGCTTCGCTATTATGAACAGGAACAATTAATTGTTGTGAATCGCGACGCCTTGGGACGGCGTTACTATACGGCGGCAGATGTAGAGTGGATTTTATTTATCAAAAAGTTAAAAGATACAGGCATGCCGATCAAATCAATTCGCGAATATGCGATCTTGCGCTATCAAGGCGATGCCACGATAGCCCGCCGCTTAGAAATTCTGGAAAAACATAAGCTTGCGGTTATGCAGGAAAAAGAAAAATGGGATGAAAACTTACAAAATTTAGAGGGTAAAATTGCTATATATCAAAGTAAATTGAACGTCAAAAAGCGCTAAAGAATCCCATCAAGGATTTTATAGGAAACGCTAAGAAAAACTTTAATCGAATTGTAGCGGTTAAAGTTTTTTGTGTTTTTTTATTTTTATAGCAGGAAAAATACTATATATGCCGTATAGAAATAAAAGAATATACCAGATCTAGTATACTGATAAAAAGAACGGAGAATTTTAGTTGTCCTTTACGGCTTTTTGTCATAAAATAAGGGGTGGAAAAAATGAAGTGTCCTTACTGCGGCTATGATGAGAGCAGAGTCATTGATTCCCGTTCGGCTGATGAAGGCAGTACGATTCGCCGACGAAGGGAATGTCTAGAGTGTGCGAAGCGTTTTACAACCTATGAAATGATCGAAAAATTGCCGCTTGTCGTCATTAAGAAGAATGGGCGGCGTGAATTATTTGACCGAACGAAACTATTAAATGGTGTAATTCGTTCTTGTGAGAAACGATCTGTCTCTGTTGATGTAATGGAGAATTTAGTAGATCAAGTTGAAAAAGAAATTCGTAATACCATTGAACGAGAAGTCAGAACAGAGCTCATTGGCGAACTAGTGATGCGTCACCTGAAAGAGGTTGACCAAGTTGCTTATGTTCGCTTTGCTTCTGTCTATAGACAGTTTGCCGATATTGAGAACTTTATGCAGGAACTGCAGGTTTTGATGAAAAACCAAAAGCAGCAAAGCGAGGAAAAATAGAGCTTATTTCGCTTATCAGGCTAGGAGAGGATTACATGTCATTAAAAGTAAGAAAGCGGGACGGTCGGGAAGTCCCCTTTGATGAGACTAAAATTACGGAAGCTGTTTTTAAGGCTGCCCAAGCTGTTGGCGGCGCCAATCGTCAATTGGCTGTAGAAATTACCTTAGAAGTTATGCGCTATATGGAGAAAAACTCGGTTGAAGATGCTTTTTCGGTGGAAGAAATTCAAGATGCCGTAGAGAAGATTCTGATTGAAAAAGGCCATGCTAAAACAGCCAAAGCTTATATTTTGTACCGGGCCAGACGAAATCGGATTCGTGAAGGTAAATCGGACCTTATGGATGCGGTCGCGGAAATTCTGGTAGAGACAAGTCGGGAAAATGCCAATGTATCCAATTCGCCGTCCGCAAAAATGTTGCAAATCGCCAGTGCCGCCAGTAAGGCTTATTATTTAAATCGATTGATTCCGGAAAATATGGCGACAGCTCACTTGCGCGGGGATATTCATATTCATGATCTTGATTTCTATGGGAAAACGCTCACTTGTGTCCATATTCCTTTGGGACGGTTGCTGAGAGAAGGCTTCAATAATGGTCATGGCTATATTCGACCGCCCAAGCGGCCTAGCTCGGCCACTGCTTTAGCTGCGATTATTTTGCAGAGTTCGCAAAATGACATGCACGGCGGACAAAGTTTTGCTTTTTTTGATCGCGATATGGCGCCCTATATGGAAAATGCTTCTGATACGGAAGTCTATCAAGCCATGGAAGCTTTGATTTATAATTTGAACAGTATGCATTCTCGCGCCGGAGCGCAAGTTCCCTTTTCCAGTTTGAATTTAGGTCTTGATACTTCGCCTGGCGGGCGTGCTGTGATTCGAAATATTTTGCTGGCCTATGAAAAAGGGTTGGGGCACGGCGAGAATCCGATTTTCCCTAATATTATTTTCCGTGTTAAGGCGGGTGTGAATTTCAGCCCTGGTGATCCGAACTATGATCTCTTTAAGCTGGCAATTCGTGTAGCGGCGCAACGACTCAATCCTACTTTCAGCTTTATGGATTCTTCCTTTAACTCCGAGTATGGCGATCAAGTGGGCTACATGGGCTGTCGGACTCGAGTAATGGCAAATCGCCGCGGTCCAGAAGTTACAGATGGACGAGGAAATCTAAGTTTTACCACGATGAATTTGCCGCGGCTTGCCATTAAAGCCAAAGGCGATGTAATGAAGTTTTACCAAAGCTTGTCATCGCTGATGGATTTAGTAGCGGAACAGCTTTATCACCGTTATCTCGTGCAGGCGGCGCTGCGTGTGAAAGATATGCCCTTTTTAATGGGACAAGCTTTATATCTTGATTCGGAGAATTTAAAACCGCAGGATCGCATTGAGCCAGCTATTCGACACGGTTCTTTATCGATTGGGTTTATTGGGTTGGCTGAAACTTTAACGGCTCTTACTGGCAAGCATCACGGCGAAAGTGAGGAAAGCCAGGTTCTTGGTGAAGAGATTGTCGCCTTTATGCGTGATAAAGCTGATAAGTTTGCTGAGCAGTATGATTTGAACTATAGTCTGTTGGCAACACCGGCAGAAGGACTGTCAGGACGTTTTGTCCGGATGGATCACAAAGAATTTGGCGTCATTCCTGGGGTAACCGATCAAGAATATTACACAAATTCGTTCCATGTGCCCGTTCATTATGAAATCAGCGCCTTTGAAAAGATTCGGAAAGAAGGCATTTATCACAAATATTGTAATGCCGGTCATATTAGTTATGTAGAGTTTACGTCGCCGCCAGTGAATAATCTAGGAGCGATTGAAGAAGTAATCCGTCATATGGCGCGCTGCGATTTTGGCTATGCCGGAATTAATTTTCCTGTCGATTTTTGCGAAGGCTGCGGTTATCTTGGCGTGATTGAAAGTGACGCTTGTCCTTCCTGCGGGATTTCGACGGTTCATCAAATTCGGCGCAGTGAAGTATGAAAGGAGAGTTAGGTAAAATGATTCGCTTTGCCGATATTATTGGAGAGTCTGTTGTCGATGGTTTAGGTATTCGCGTAGTTGCTTTTTTACAGGGGTGTCCTCGGCACTGTTTTGGCTGTCATAATGAAGCGTTGCTTTCACCGGAAGGCGGCAAGAATATGACAGAAGAGGCGCTGGCTGAACTTATTTTGGCAAAATTGTCGCCGATTCATCGAGGAATCACCTTTAGCGGCGGCGATCCTTTATGGCAGGCTGATGCTCTCGAAAAAGTGATTTCTCTTGTGAAAGCGAAAAAGCCCAATATCGATATTTGGCTCTATACGGGCTATGTTTATGAAGAAGTAGCGGAGCTTCCGCTGATGAAGCAGATTGATGTACTCATTGACGGTCCTTTTGAAATGGCGCAAAAAAGTCTGTTGCTACCTTTTCGCGGTTCGGCCAATCAACGTGTCATTGATATGAGACAAACGCGAGTCCATGGCAGTGTCGTTGAGTTTCGTTTTGACGAGCAGGCTGCTGTCTAACAGAGAAAATCTGGTGAAGGAAGTGGATGGTTATGGCGAAAATTGCTGCAAAAGCAAAACGGCTGCGTGTGTACATTGGTGAATCCGATCGGCATCAGCGGACAGCCTTATTTGATGCTATCGTCAAAAAAGCCAAAGAGCTTGATTTGGCGGGCGCCTCTGTTTTTCGCGGAATCGAAGGGTTTGGCGCCAATAGCCGAATTCATAAAGCGACAATTGTCGATCTATCTACCGATTTACCTGTGTTAGTGGAGATCATTGATAGCGAAGAATATATCGCGAAACTCTTGCCTTTTCTTGACGAAGTCATGGATGAAGCGAAAGGCATGATTACAATCGATGATGTAGAT
>URQW01000167.1 GCA_900550105.1 uncultured Pelosinus sp. | reverse complement strand
GTAGCTCAGTGGTAGAGCATCGCCTTGCCAAGGCGAGGGTCGCGAGTTCGAATCTCGTTTTCCGCTCCATTAAAGTCAAATTCCCAGCAAAAATCGCTGGGTTTTTTGCATTTTTCTTGTTTTTGTTATACAATTATGATAGTATATTAGGCATGGCATGCTGGCGTTCGTGTTTCTACATAAGGCAATCATTGCGATTTGAATTTGTATTAGGACAAGCATGGCACTATTCATTAAGGAGGATATCGCATAAATGAAAGTAACAGTGGAAAGAATAGACAACCATAAAGCCGTACTTGAGGTGGAAATTCCTCAGGAACAAGTAACGAAAGCGGTAGGTCGTGCATATCAAAAATTGGCTGCTAAAGTAAATATTCCTGGCTTCCGTAAAGGAAAAGTTCCTAAGAAAGTATTGGAAATGAGAATTGGTAAAGAAGCGATTATGGAAGAAGCATTTGATCTTTTGGCATCTAATGCTTATAGCCAAGCGCTTGACGAACAGAACATTGAACCTGTAAGTCGTCCGCAGATTGAAGTCGTTACGTTAACGGAGGAAGCTCCTTGCGTATTTAAAGCAACTGTAACGGTGAAACCGGAAGTGACTTTAGGCGAATATAAAAACTTGAAAGTTGCGGAAGTAAAAGCAGAAGTAACTGATGAAGAAGTTGACAAACAGCTAGAAGATATGCGTTCCCGCCAAGCAAAAATGGTTGTAGTTCCTGATGCTGTTTTAGAAAAAGGCGATTTCGCCATTATTGACTTCGAAGGCTTTGTTGATGGCATTCCTTTCAAAGGCGGCGATGCACAAGGATATCCGTTAGAAGTTGGTTCCGGTAGCTTTATCCCTGGGTTTGAAGATCAGCTGATCGGTGCAAAAAGCGGGGAAGATCGTCTTGTTAAAGTAAGCTTCCCAGAAGAATATTTCTCGCAAGAACTGGCTGGCAAAGCCGCTGAGTTTAAAGTGAAAATTCAGGATATTAAACGCAAGGAATTGCCTGCTCTTGACGATGAATTTGCTAAAGACAGCGGCGAGTTTGAAACCTTAGAGGAATTAAGAGCCGATACCAAGAATAAGCTAGAAGAGGCTGCTAAAGAAAAAGCAGAACGCGAATTTAAAAACAACGTAATTAAATTGGCTGTAGATAATGCCCAAATGGACATTCCTGATGTTATGGTCGATGACCGCATCAATGTTATGATTCAAGATCTAGCTGTGAATTTAGAAAGTCGCGGCATGAAACTGGATAAATATTTGGAATATGTTCATATGGATATGAATACGCTCAGAGAAAATTATCGCGATAATGCTTTAGCCAATGTAAAAGTAGATCTTTTGCTCGAAGCAATTGCTAAAGCAGAAGAACTCAAAGTAGAAACCGAAGATTTAGACGCTGAAACAGCTGCTATGGCTGAAGCTTATCAAGCACCTGTAGAAGAAGTACGCAAAATTATTACCGAACAAGGCAACATTGGCGCATTAGCGCAGACTGTTCTGCGTAAAAAAGCTCTTGGCCTGATTCTTGACACGGTAGAAAAAGCGTAAAACAGGATGCTACTACACGAATAGAGGTGGTAATCATGAATTTTGTTCCTGTTGTTGTAGAACAATCAAATCGTGGCGAACGATCTTATGATATTTACTCTCGTTTGCTGAAAGACCGTATTGTCTTTATTGGCGGACCTATCGATGATACTGTAGCAAATCTTGTGATTGCACAGCTTTTATTTTTAGAGTCTGAAGATCCTGATAAAGATATTCACTTGTATATTAACAGCCCAGGCGGCGTTGTAACTGCTGGCTTAGCTATTTATGATACGATGCAGTATATTCGTCCTGATGTATCGACAATCTGCATTGGTTCAGCGGCCAGTATGGCAGCGATTCTTTTAACGGCTGGTGCTAAAGGAAAGCGCTATGCTCTACCTTATTCCCGTATTATGATTCATCAGCCTCATGGCGGTGCGCAGGGGCAGGCGACGGATATTGAAATTCATGCTCGTGAAATTTTGCGGTTACGCGAAATTGGCAATGAAATTTTATCACGTCATTCTGGTCAACCCTTGGAGAAAATTCGTCAGGATATGGAAAGAGACTTCTTCATGTCAAGCCAAGAAGCTTTAGATTATGGTTTGATTGATGCTGTGGTATCTCGTAGCGATAAACAGAAGGAGACTTCCGAATAAAGAGGTGATAGCATGTTGAAGTTTGGCGATGACAGAGGTCAGTTAAAATGTTCCTTTTGCGGCAAGTTGCAAGAACAGGTTAAAAAGCTAGTTGCTGGTCCAGGCGTTTATATTTGTGATGAGTGCATTGAATTGTGCAACGAAATCATCGAGGAAGAGCTTGGCGAAACGATTGACATTGATATGAAAGAAATTCCAAAACCGAAAGAAATTAGAGCGATTTTGGATCAATATGTCATTGGTCAAGACGATGCCAAAAAATCTTTGTCGGTAGCTGTGTACAATCACTATAAACGGATCAATATTGGTTCTAAGATGGATGATGTGGAGTTGCAAAAATCCAACATTATCATGCTGGGACCGACAGGCAGCGGCAAGACTCTTCTAGCACAAACACTAGCTAAAATTCTCAATGTACCCTTTGCTATTGCTGATGCAACCTCTTTAACAGAAGCGGGCTATGTCGGTGAAGATGTAGAAAACATTCTGCTAAAGCTGATTCAGGCGGCCGACTACGATGTAGAAAAAGCCGAAAAAGGCATTGTATATATTGATGAAATTGATAAAATTGCTAGAAAATCGGAAAATCCGTCTATTACCCGTGATGTATCTGGCGAAGGCGTGCAGCAGGCTCTGCTTAAAATTTTAGAGGGAACTGTTGCCAGTGTTCCGCCGCAAGGTGGTAGAAAACATCCTCACCAGGAATTCATCCAGATTGATACAACCAATATTTTGTTCATTTGTGGCGGTGCTTTTGATGGTATCGACCGGATTATCAGTGCTAGAATCGGCAAGAAAAATCTCGGCTTCGGCGCTGATATTCAACCGAAAGAAAAGAAAAATGTTGGCGAACTTCTCGGCAAAATGCTGCCGGAAGATTTACTGAAATTTGGTTTAATTCCTGAATTTGTTGGTCGTCTGCCAGTGATCGTAACATTAGATGCGCTTGATGAAGCGTCGCTTGTGCGGATTCTATTGGAACCCAAAAATGCTTTGATTAAACAGTATCAAAAGTTTTTGGAAATGGATGAAGTGCAACTTGAATTTAAGGAAGACGCTCTTTCGGCGATTGCTGATGAAGCCATTAAGCGCAATACCGGCGCTAGAGGACTTCGGGCAATTATTGAAGGAATTATGCGCAATGTTATGTATGAGATTCCTTCGCGCAGTGATGTGACGAAATGCGTGGTAACTCGCGAAGTCGTCATGGCGAAAGAAGAACCGAAATTGGTCACTGCAGCTGATAAAAAAAGCAAGAAAAAAGAAGAGTCTGCTTGATTAGCAGCTTAGCTTGAGGAGAGAACCTTGCGTTCTCTCCTTTTTTGTCTCTTTTGCTCGTCGGATAAAATGAAGTTTTGCGCTCATACTAAACTTGTGCAAAGCTGAAAAAGAACACGGAGCAAAAGGAGGGCAAACATGGAATATGCAGTCAATTTTTTTACGTTACTCCAGTGCTTTTTTGCTGTAGTAATTGGCCTTTACTTTTGGAATTTACTTAGATCACAACAAGGAAACAAAGTGGCTGTAGAAAAAGAATCACGTTCTGAAATTGATAAATTGCAACGATTGCGGTCCATTGCTTTAACGGAGCCGCTGTCAGAGAAAACACGTCCCACTTCTTTTCGGGAGATTGTCGGTCAAGAAGAAGGCATTCGCGCTCTGCGAGCGGCTCTTTGCGGCCCCAATCCACAACATGTCCTTCTTTACGGACCACCAGGTATCGGCAAAACTGCGGCAGCTAGACTTATTTTGGAAGAAGCCCGTGGCAACAGTCTGTCTCCTTTTCGACCTGGCGCTGTCTTTACCGAATTGGATGCCACTGTAGCGCGTTTTGATGAGCGGGGAATTGCCGATCCGCTGATTGGTACTGTTCATGATCCGATTTACCAAGGGGCGGGGCCGTTAGGCGTTGCTGGTATTCCTCAGCCGAAAGCGGGGGCAGTCACTAAAGCCCACGGCGGTGTTTTATTTATTGATGAAATTGGTGAGCTCCACCATGTGCAAATGAATAAACTATTAAAAGTCCTGGAAGATCGCAAAGTATTCTTGGAAAGTTCCTATTACCATAAGGAAGACAAAAATATCCCGCTGCACATTCATGATATTTTTCAAAATGGCTTGCCGGCGGATTTTCGTCTGATTGGTGCTACAACAAGATTGCCGGAGGAGATTCCGGCAGCACTGCGTTCACGTTGCGTCGAAATTTATTTTCGGCCACTGCTTGCGCCTGAAATTGGCAGAATCGCTAAGATAGCCTTAAATAAAATAGATTTTTCTGTTGAGCCTGAGGTGATTTCTCTAATTGAACGCTATGCTTCGAGCGGGCGCGAGGCTGTAAATATCGTACAGACTGCGGCGAGTATGGCTCTTACGGAAAGACGTCGTACTCTTTCGAAG
>URQW01000166.1 GCA_900550105.1 uncultured Pelosinus sp. | reverse complement strand
GTCAATAAAGATCCTGATGCGACAATCTTTAAATATGCCGACTATGGTATTGTAGCAGACGCTATGGAAGTTCTACCAATTTTGATTGAAGAGTTTAAGAAACTAAAAGCTTAAATGGTTTCTTAACCATATAAGTGTATGCAAGCCAGTGAAAATGAATTTTGAATAAAAAATGAAAGAGGTGACATTATGATTCAAGACGTAAAGTTTGCTGATATCGTAGTTGGTCAAAAAGCCAGTGTTTCTAAAACGATTTCAGAAGCCGATGTCTATGCTTTTGCTGGTATCACAGGAGACTTCAATCCGGTCCATGTGAATGCGGAGTTTGCTAAAAACTCAATGTTTGGCGAACGAATTGCTCACGGCATGCTTTCTGCGGGTCTTATTTCCGCTGTGCTTGGGACAACTCTTCCTGGGGCAAATACAATTTATATGGGACAGGAACTTTCTTTCCGCGCTCCCGTGAAATTCGGCGATACGCTGACAGCGACGGCAGAAGTTATCGAAAAAATCGAAGGTAAAAACCGTCTAGTTTTAAAAACCACAGTAACAAATCAAGAAGGAAAAGTTGTTACTGATGGTAAAGCAACAGTTATGAAGAAATAAATGCATAAAGAGTCACTGCAGGATCTCCTGCAGGACTCTTTTCTGTAGTCACGGGTAGCAACGAAAGTATAGAATATATACTAAAAGCTAGGGAGTGGATATTATGGAATATAGTACACTACTTTACAGCGTTGACGAAGGAATTGCTTTAGTAACAATTAATCGCCCGAAAGCGCTCAATGCTTTAAATGCAGCAGTTATGTATGATTTAACAGATTTGTTTGGCAAAATAGCCGTTGATCCGGCTGTCAAAGTTGTTATTATTACAGGCAGCGGTGAAAAATCTTTTGTCGCTGGCGCCGATATTACAGAAATGCAGAAAATGAATGCAATCGAAGGCCGTAACTGGGGAAAACTTGGTCAGGCTGTATTCGATAAAATAGAAAAATTACCACAGCCAGTGATTGCTGCTGTGAATGGTTTTGCTTTAGGCGGCGGCTGCGAACTGTCCATGGCTTGCGACATTCGTATTGCTGCGGAAAATGCAAAATTTGGTCAACCAGAAGCTGGCCTAGGAATTCCTCCGGGATTTGGTGGTACTCAGCGTTTGCCTCGTTTAGTCGGCAAAGGCAGAGCCAAAGAACTGATTTTTACAACTGATATGATTGATGCACAAGAAGCCTATCGTATCGGCCTAGCGAACAAAGTAGTGCCTTTGGCCGAGCTTCTCGATACAGCAAAGAAAATGGCTCATAAAATTATGGGGAAAAGCGAAATTGCTGTACGGCTTTGTAAAGCAGCAATTAACGAAGGCATGGATGTGGATCTTGATTCCGGCACAGCTTATGAAGCGGAAGTCTTCGGCCTTTGCTTTGCTACAGAAGATCAAAAAGAAGGTATGGCTGCTTTTGTGGAAAAACGCAAACCAGCTTTTACGGGAAAATAACTTTGCAAAAGCAAGCGAAGGAACTTGTCGTCAGGCAAGTTCCTTTTTGTATTAAGCGGAGCTTTTTGGAAAAAAGGAAATCGCCTGCAAGCGTCAAATTATTTATATTCGAACCTAAGTATTTAAAGGAGGAGTCTAATGCGCATCATCGATATGATGAATACAGATATCGTTCCTTTGAATTCGTCAATGTCTTTGGCAAAAGCGGCAAAGGTATTTTCAACGAATCTTTGCTATGAATCTTTACCTGTAGTGAATAGTGAAAGCCGTGTGACTGGATTATTGACAAAACCGGCTTTAATTAAGGCAATTGGCGATTTCGGCGATGCTTTAGGGCATACGATTTCAGAAGTGATGACAGTCAACATTGTTACGCTTCGACCGCTTATGACTCTTTTTGAACTTCATCAACATCATAAGCATTTTGAACAGGTGATTTACCCTGTTGTGGATGACAATAAACGTTTTTTAGGCATTGTAAATTGCAGCTCGCTTTTATATAGTCTGCCTGATGCTGTGACTGCTTTAGAAAGTGAGTTCGATTCCGAAAATAATGCCTTATTTCACGGCGTGATTGCAATTAATGGACAGGGGCTTATTACAGCAGTAAATCGAGCCGGGGAACAGTTAATCGGTCTTACAAAAGATCAATTAGAAGGCCGGGCGATTGAAGAAGTTTTACCGCAACTAGGAATGCTTCGCGTTCTACAGACGTCTACAGCCGAAATGAATCAGTATTTTCATGTAAATGGTCACGAGTTGTTACTAAATCGTTTTCCCATTTTTAATGAACAGCGTATTGACGGCGCTGTAGCAACCTTTCAGGATATTACAGCTCTTGATAAATTGCAAAAAGAATTGCGGACAGTGCAGCAACAAAATTACATGACCAATCTTTTTGTCGATAGCATGCTAGAATGTGTGGTAGCAGTAGACCGTAAGGGAATTATCGTTATGCTAAACTCGGCTTATTGTAACCTTCTCGGGATTCGTCGCGAAGACGCTGTTGGTAAACATGTGTCTGACGTGATTCCCAATACCAGGATGCATATGGTAGCCCATACAGGCAAAGCTGAAGTAGGCGAATATCAGCGAATTAAAAGTCACCATTGTATCGTAACACGTCTGCCAGTGATGCAGGGCGGACAAGTTGTCGGTGCAGTTGGTAAAATTATGTTCACAGAACTGAAAGAATTAAAAACTCTAGCCAATAAGCATATTAAGATGCAGTCTGATATGGAATGCTATACAGAAGAGACCAGCAGTAAAGGCCATAAGCTAGCAGTAGAACAGATTGTCGGGAAAAGTGAAGAGATGGAACGGCTAAAAATGTTAGCTGTAAAAGCGGCACGGGGGAATTCAACCGTTCTGATTCTGGGGGATAGCGGTACAGGTAAAGAACTGTTTGCCCAAGCTATCTATCATGCTAGCTCGCGTCGTCATGGACCTTTTGTGAAAGTGAATTGCGCTGCTGTACCGGAAAATCTGTTAGAATCGGAGCTGTTCGGTTATGAAGAAGGGGCCTTTACCGGTGCTCGTAAAGGCGGTAAGCCCGGTAAATTTGAGTTAGCTCAGGGGGGAACCATTTTTCTTGATGAAATTGGTGATATGCCTTTATCGATGCAGGCAAAGCTGCTCCGCGTTTTGCAAGAAAAAGAAATCGAACGCGTTGGTGGCACCAAAAGCACTAAAGTCGATACACGAGTGATTGCAGCCACTAATTGTAATTTGGAAGAAAAGATGGCAAAAGGTGAGTTTCGCCTTGACCTGTTCTATCGTCTAAATATTGTTCCGATTCATATTCCGCCGCTTTCGGAGCGACGCGAGGATATCCCTTTATTATGTCAGGTTCTGCTACAAAAAATTTATTATCATGTCCAACATGAAGTTGAAGGTGTTTCGCCAGCGGCCATGGAACTTTTAATGGCTTATGAATGGCCAGGGAATGTACGCGAGTTAGAGAATGTTTTGGAGCGAGCTGTTAATATGATGGACGATGAACGTTATATTATGCCGAAGCATTTACCGCTGTTGTCACCAGTCACTGTATCATTGCCGCAGAAAAATCAAGAAAATAACAAAAAATTGGCAGGATTAGTAGGAGATACGGAGAAACAAGCCATTTATAAGGCTTTAGAGTTAGCAGGCGGCAATAAAAGCAAAGCAGCAAAATTGCTTGGTATTCATCGCTCCGGCTTTTATCAAAAGCTGCAAAAGTATAAGATTCATTAAATTAAGGGCCTGGGAGGCTGCTATGTGGACAGTTGTATATATTGCGGTAAATCGAGCACAAGCAGAAACGCTTAAAAATCTATTGACAAGTGAAGGAATTCTTGCCGATACTAGGCCGCTCGGTGCTGCCGGTGTTGGCGACGGCGCCCATGAAATACTCGTTTTACAATCAGAAGT
This sequence comes from uncultured Pelosinus sp., assembly GCA_900550105.1. GTDB lineage: Bacteria > Bacillota > Negativicutes > UMGS1260 > UMGS1260 > UMGS1260. The sequence goes on along the minus strand of URQW01000166.1, from coordinate 691 downwards.
CAATGAAGCACATGAAATTCTATGTCAATTTGCTATTAAATAAATCGCTGTAGGGAGAGTGTCTTATGATTAAAAAAACGAAAATCATCTGCACTGTAGGACCTAGTACGGACAAGCTTGAAACTCTTGCGGAGATGTTAAAAGCAGGCATGAATGTGGCTCGCTTCAACTTTTCGCATGGCTCGCACGAGGATCATGCGAAACGGATTGCTTTAGTTAGACAGGCGTCGCTAGAAACGAAAATTCCTGTGGCTTTAATGCTCGATACCAAAGGGCCGGAAATGCGGCTTGGTAAATTTAAAGGCGGGAAAGCACAGCTTGTGGCTGGAAATCGTTTTGTTTTGACAGGCAAGACGATCGAAGGCACGGCGGATATGGCTACAGTTAGCCATGCTCTTTTGCCTGAAGAAGTGAAATCAGGTGATACAATTTTGCTGTCAGACGGTTTAATCAGTTTGCATGTTGATAAAATTGAAGATGGCAATATTGTAACAACAATTCAAAACAGCGGTGAAATTAGCGATAGGAAGCGGGTAGCTGCCCCTGGCGTTAGTGTACAGTTGCCGCCGCTTTCCGAACAGGATATTGCCGATATCCATTTTGGGATTCAGCAGGGGATGGACTGTATTGCCGCCTCCTTTATCCAGCGAGCTGCCGATGTTTTAGCAATTCGGCGTGTTTTAGAAGAAGC
>URQW01000165.1 GCA_900550105.1 uncultured Pelosinus sp. | reverse complement strand
TCTCCGTTTTGACAATTCCCTGACAATAAACAAGTTCTAAACGATTAGCGATCGCCATATTTTGCTGTGATATATCGCTAAAAATTTCTTCCGGCCTTTTACGCAACCCATCAAGCAGCGAAGCTGGTAAAAACTCCCGTAATGCGCCGCTCTCCACAATTAACACCGGACGATGATCGGCTAGCGTATACAGGGCATTCCCTGTATCTAAGTAGCCTTTCAGTACAATACTGTTTTCTCCATAACAAATCGTAACAGGAAAGTAGAGTTTTTCATGGCGAAATTGCTGTAAAAAACCTTTTGACCAAATCAAAATACAACTTCCGCCGATTACACCTCCTCCGATAATTTGTGAAAGAGTAAACTCAAAGGGCTGTGCCTCGGTCCAGAAAAACGAGGATTGCCAAAAAAAATGCCAACCCAAAATGGCGCCGCCAAAAACAAAAGAGGTACACCAAAAAATAAGAAGCATCCGCGTCATTTGCCGCCAAGTTTGACAGACAAAGGCAATATGGACTAACAAAAACGAAAGGACTAGCTTGCTTAACGGCTCATATAGCAAAGCAAGCTGGGGCAAGACTTCACCTAGTGAATAAACAGAGCCCAGTAAAGCGGCTCCAAAGGCTCTCACAGGTAAAAAAGGCGCGCCAGAAACCCACGCTGTAAAAAATAAAATCAAGCTGTTTAAGACAAAATTTAATAAAAGCAGTTCATCAAAATAAATAATCATAAGACTGCCTCATAGATGATATGGTTTCGCTCCGGAAGCTATGCCTATTATAACAAAGGAATTGTTAAAATTTTGTAATTCGAAAGGCTAAGGAAACCGTCAAAACATGAAAAAACCAGCCAAGAAATGACTCTTGACTGGTTTTTATGTACTTATGTTGTTTGTATTAGCGGCGCATAAATGTAGGAATTTCTAAGTCGCGCCCTTTAAATTCTAAAACAGGAGCTTCACCTGCTTTAGGCGTTGGTGCTGGTTTTGCGAGCGGTTTATCAAATCCTGTAGCAATAACTGTGACGCGTAATTCTTCTTCTAAGGATTCATCAATAACCGCACCGAAAATAATATTCGCTTCTGGATCGGCAGCATTTTGAATGATTTCTGCCGCTTCATTCACTTCAAATAAACCTAAGCTGGAACCACCAGTAATATTTAACAACACGCCTTTGGCGCCTTCAATGGAAGTTTCCAATAAAGGGCTGCGTATCGCAGCTTCGGCAGCGACAGACGCCCGATCATCGCCTTTGCCAACCCCAATGCCCATCAGCGCAGAACCGGTTTCCAGCATAATCGTTTTTACATCGGCAAAATCAAGATTGATTAGACCAGGTACGGCAATCAAATCAGATATGCCTTGTACACCTTGCCGAAGTACATCATCGGCCATACGGAAGGCATCCATAATGGACGTGCGTTTGTCAGCAACTTGCATAAGACGATTGTTAGGAATGGTAATGAGTGTATCCACTTTTTCTTTCAACTTAGCCGTACCGCGCTCGGCCTGATTTTGACGACGACGCCCTTCAAAGGAAAAGGGTTTTGTCACGACTCCCACCGTCAAAGCTCCGACTTCTTTCGCACACTCAGCAACTACAGGCGCAGCGCCAGTTCCCGTTCCGCCGCCCATACCTGCGGTAACAAACACCATATCAGCTCCGCGCAAAGCCTTAATGATTTCTTCACGACTTTCCTGAGCCGCCTGCTCACCGACATCGGGATTTGCTCCAGCGCCAAGACCTTTAGTCAATTTTTCACCGATTTGAATCCGATTTTGAGCCTGCGACAATAAAAGCGCCTGTGCATCTGTATTTACTGCTAAAAATTCCACACCTTTAAGTCCGGCGGTAATCATGCGGTTCACGGCATTACTGCCACCGCCGCCAACTCCAATAACCTTAATCTTGGCAAACTGATCTAAATCCATATCGAATTCAAGCATGGATGATGTTCCTCCTTATATCCTTGCATGGTCATGAACCAAACATATTTTTCACTTTATTTACGACAAACTGCCAAGTAGACGGTACCTTATACTCTGGTGACAAATTATCGACTGCATAGCAGAGCACACCATAGACTGCGCTACTTGACAGAGCTTGATATTCTTGCGGCATCCTATGAGCTATAATCACCTCTGGTTTTAAGGTAAACTGTTTTCGATCTGCTCAATAAAACTGGATAACTGCGCACATCCCCCTGTCATATACACAGCAGCCTTCGCCCATACGTCGGCTTCCTGTGGTAGATAGTTTTTTATGTCTTCTCTCATCAGATACACTAGCTCTTCCGTGCGGCTTTCGATAATATCATGCAAAAAATCATAAGCGATTTTTTCCTTTAGCCCCATAGAGTCATCGCAATCCAACATAATATTCTGACGATATAACCCTTTATCTAATTTCGCATAATATTTTTTGATTCCTTCTGCCTGCTCTAAAGTTACTGAAAAAGCTTGTGATAAATCGCTGGTAATATAGTCGCCGCCATAGGGCAAAGACGTTGATAACACAAGCTGACCTTGCCGTAACAGGCTTACATCGGCCGTACCGGCCCCTAAATCAAAAATTAAAGCGTCTTGTTGCTTGATTTCCTCTTTTAAGCCCAAAAGAGCTGCATAAGAATTTGCTACAAAGCCGCTTACCGGAATCGACTGCCGCGCAAGCTCGGCATTTAGCTGACTTTTTAACGCTTTGGGCATGGAAATTACATGAGTTTTTACACGCAGCGAATGACAAGCCTTCCCTTGCGGAAATTCCTTGTAAACCTGCTTATCAAGACTATATTCAACAGGAATAATATGCAAAACAGCTTGTTCCGATGATAAAGCGGCTACGGACGCTCGGCAGGCCCGTTCCACATCGGATTCTGATACATTCTGCGGCTGCATCGGCGCCACAGATCCCTCCAAATTGTCTGATTGTAAAATAGCCGCACCAATTCCTACATAGGTACATTCAAACGGCCCAGCTACGGCTGTAGTGACACATTCCACAGCTTGGCGTACTGCAGCAACCACTGCGGGAATCTGCTCAAATTTGCCCTTATAGTAACCTTGCATCGGCGCTACGGCACTGGCCAAAATCTCCACTTTGCCGTCAACGGCCTTTCCTGCTAATACCTTTGCCTGACTTGTTCCAATATCAATTGCTAATACTTGCCTCATAATGCCTGTGTCCCTCACTGCGAACTTGATTATGTTTCATTCCTTAATGTTTCAACATAAGAGGCGTTTTCCCTTTTTTTAGCGAGAAAAAAGCGAATATTTTCATGACATGTTCTGCCTCCGACAGGAAACAATAATAACGAAAAAACAGGAGGTGAAATGGCGCATGAAAGACTTCAAACATCCCTTATATCCCTTTTGGAATGGTAAAAATTTAGGAAATAATGACGAATTTAGCGATTTTGCCAAACAGGTGTTAGCAGAAAGTACGCCAGAGGCGCCTTGTGAAATTAGTTCCGAAACAACACCTGCCGATGAAACAGAATAAAATTGAGACAAAAGTCTTACTACTTTTAGCGCATAGAAAAGGGAGAAATAGGCAAAAGCCTATCTCCTTTTTCTATTGCTATTTTGTTCTTATTTCTTTAAGAAATACCGTCGAATAATTGCTAAGTTTTGAAAAACTCGTAAACCAAAAGCTAACGAAGCAACATAATACAAATCAATGCCTAATCGCTCACCAATAAATACTAAACCGGCAGCAAGCAATGCATTGGTAAAAAAACCGGTAATGAAGACCGTATTATCAAATTTTTCTTCTAAAGCAGAACGCAAACCGCCAAAAACACTGTCAAGGGAAGCTAGTAGCGCCACAGACATGAATTTAGCATACTCTGCCGGTAAGCTAAAGGGAATTAAGCTTCCTAAGATAATGCCTAAAATAAGACCGCCAATCGGTAGCATCATGATGGGCTATCCTCCTATGGCTTTGCATAGTCAAAGCGGAAGGGGCCTTTATAGGCAGGAATCGAAATTTGCTCTTGCCTTTTCATCGTTACCTGAATACCCCAAAATTGAAGCGTCTCAACAACACCACCACGCATTTTCAGCGAATTCTCCATGGTTGCTCCGTCACCGATGGCTCGAATTTCATAAGGCGGCGAATAGCGTGTGTTGTTCACTGATAAGGTCGGACCGGCGCAACGAATTTCCGATGTAGCAATAATTCGTTGTTCATTAATGGAAATCGCTTCAGCGCCAGCAGCTCTTAGTTCATTAATCACCTTTAAAATATCTTCATCATGAATTAAATAAAGATTAGGATTTTCACCAGGTTTTGTAGGGCGTTTACTATCATCAATAGAAACAATAATACCAGGACCCTCTAGCGCCACTACGCCTGCTCCCATACGAATATTTTGACTTTCTTTTGCTGCGGTCTCATTCCCGCTGGCTTGCCGCATTTCTTGAACTTGCTTTAACAGAGAGTCGCGCTCTTTTTCTGTTTGGTTCAGTCGTTGTGATAAATCTTCAATCCGCTGAAATGGGATTGATGAACGGATATCCTGCGTTGTACGAAATTGTACGGCAAGCATAATACCAAGCACAACACAAACAAGTGCAATGGCTACCTGTCCCTGCCTTAAGGCTGTCAAACTAGTCCTCTCCTCTCACTTTCCTGGGCTTTGAATAAATTTAATATATGG
>URQW01000164.1 GCA_900550105.1 uncultured Pelosinus sp. | reverse complement strand
AAAAGCCTTTTCACCCATTTCTGTAAGCCGGTCAAATTGCTTGGTTATGTATAAATAACCTAATAAAGCTTCAAAGCCGGTACTAGCCCGATAATCTCTTACCGTAGCGCTTTTCGGCACAGTCGATTTCGCATTGCGTCCGCGGCGAACGACACTCTGTTCTATTTCCGTGAGTTCCCTCTCTAACGCGTGAAGAGCGAGCGATTGCATCGTCGCTGATACAATCGCCGCGTCAAAATCATGGAGAATGCGAACCTTACTTTGTTCAAAAGACAATAGCTTCGTTCGCACAAAAAGATCGAACCAAGCATCTCCCATATACGCCAAAATCAAGGGAGGTAAACTCTTGGCGTCCGTTTTGTCATAATCATAGCGCTTTATCAGTTCGCCAGCATCGTCGAATACTAGCGTGCTTTGCTTCTGCTTTAAAAACTGCTCAAACTTCACGCTTTCTTCCACCTAGCTCCCTGCGGTGAATCTTCCACCGTAATTCCAATCTTGGCCAGATGATCACGAATCTGATCAGCTGTAGTCCAATCTTTATTTTTTCTCGCGTCAGAACGAATCGTTAAAATAAGTTCCATTAGATTCTCTACCAGCTCAGCATTTTCGCCTTCGCCGACTTGACCGCTTTGCGCGAAAGCTTCTTGCAGCCCAAGGACCTGTGCTAATTCTTCGTATATGGCCTTCACGGCAGCAATCGCTTGCTGATCGCCGGAAATTTTTCCTGATGCAATTTTACTATTATAAATATTAATTTCCTTGGCTAAACCAAAAAGACTGCTCACAGCCAAAGCCGTGTTGAAATCATCATCCATAGCAGCGATAAACTCTTCTTTTGCCGTTTCAGCCGCAGCTGTAATCTGATGGGAATCTTCCGTTACAGCACTGGCTGCTGTACTTTCTAAATAGAGCAGCGTCTGATAAGCCGATGCCAATCGTTCCAAACTGCGCGTCGCTTCATCAAGGCGTTCGTCACTGAAATCCAATGGACTGCGATAATGCGTCGCCAGTAAAAAGAAGCGCAACGCTTCTGGACGGTAATGTTTCGTAATATCCTGTACTAAGAAAAAGTTACCGAGGGATTTGCTCATTTTTTCTTCATTTACTGTAATAAACCCATTGTGCAACCAATAATTCACAAAGGAATGGCCGGTGCAAGCTTCGGACTGGGCAATTTCATTTTCGTGATGCGGGAAAATCAAATCGCTGCCGCCGCCATGGAAATCGAAAGTTTCACCTAAATATTTAATTGACATAGCGCTACATTCAATATGCCAACCAGGACGCCCTTGCCCCCACGGACTTTCCCAAGCTGGTTCACCTGGTTTTGCTTTTTTCCACAAGGCAAAATCCATGGGATTTTCTTTGCGGTCATCTACATCGACCCGAGCGCCTGCCTGCATGTCATCAAGAGATCTACCGCTCAGTTTACCATAGTCATCAAAGTGATCTACCTTATAGTAGACATCACCCTCTACCTCATAGGCAAAGCCTTTATCAATCAGTTTTTGCACTACCGCAATAATTTCTGGCATGTGCTCAGATACACGGGGATATACATCGGCACGCCGAATTCCCAAACTATCCATAATTTCAAAATAAGATGCAATATAGCGATTCGCAATCGTGTCCCAGGAGACCTTTTCCGTATTGGCAGCGTTAATGATCTTATCATCTACATCGGTAAAGTTTTGTACATAAGTGACTTCATAGCCGCGAAAGGCAAAATAACGACGAATGACATCCCAGGTTACAAAAGGACGAGCATTGCCAATATGAGGATGATTATAAGGGGTAATGCCGCAAACATATATTTTAACTTTGCCTGGTTCAACCGGGACAAATTCTTCTTTTTGTCTTGTTAGTGTATTAAATACTTTTATGGCCATCGTTCTTCAACGCTCCTTCTAATTCTTCAATTCGATTTTCCAAACGCCCAATATGCTGCTGCATACAACGCAGCATTTCCGCTACAGGGTCTGGTAAGTCATTATGGTTCAAATCTACATCATCATCTTCTTCGTCCGTATCACTCTCTCTGGGACAAACTCCTTCACAAGGAAACTCACTATCAATCCGCTCGCCAAAGCGACAGACAACCATGCCAGGAATTCCCACAACCGTCGAATGAGGCGGAACCTCTTTGAGTACCACGGAACCTGCGCCAATCTTAGAATGAGCGCCAATTCGAATCGAACCTAGCACCTTAGCGCCGCTGGCTACCATCACATGATCCTCTACCGTCGGATGACGCTTCCCTTTTTCTTTGCCAGTCCCCCCTAAGGTGACTCCTTGATAGAGAGTAACATTTTTACCAAGTTCCGCGGTCTCGCCAATTACTATGCCAGTACCATGGTCAATAAATAACCCTTCTCCAATCGTTGCTCCTGGATGAATTTCTATTCCGGTTAAAAACCGGGCGAAATTAGAAATCATACGAGGCAGTAAAATCCAACCGCGGCGATACATCTTGTGGCTAATCCGGTGGAGCCAGATCGCATGCAATCCTGGATAACAAAGGAGCACTTCTACTACACTGCGTGCAGCTGGGTCCCGCTCAAACACAACCTGAATATCCCGTCTCAGCCTATTAAACATTGACTTCCTCCTTTACGCTTTCTTCAGAAACTTGTCTGAAGCCATAAAAAAAGACCACCGGCTCATACAGAGACGGTGGTCCGTGGTCCCACTCTGTTTTGGTTTCTCTAAGAGAAACCCTTGCAGCGCCGTTAACGGGGCAATCCGAGAAAGCCTACTCGATTTCAGCTTTCCAGCTCCCAGGTGCATTTCGGTACCATCCTTTCAGCAAGGTTCACAGCCAAGCCCTCGCCTCTCTGCAGAAACTTTAGTACTTACTCTCCTGTTCAAAGCCGTTGATTCTATCCAAAATTATATACGACAGGTCTGGTCATGTCAAATGACTGTCGCCAAGGTCCGTTTCATTCGTTGTAGCGTCCGTTCTTTGCCTAATAGCGGAATCACACTGATCAGTTCTGGCCCATGCATCTGTCCTGTCAAAGCTACGCGCAGCGGCATATAGACAAATTTCCCACCTAATTTCAGCTCTTTCGTCAGGGCTTTGATCAGAGCTTTCACAGAACTCTCATTGACTTCCTCTAAAGCCAGCAGTTTCGTTTCAAACAAATCCATTACTTTAGAAACGGTTTCTTCTCGTAAAACTGCTTTTGCTTCTTCCGTTTCCAAGGTAAACTCATCGTTTAAAAATAGGCCAATATGATCAACAAGCTGAGCGCCATAACTAATGTATTCTTGCAACACAGCTGTTACTTTCACGAGCCAAGCTTTTTCCGTCTCACTCACGGTTTCTTGCACACAACCAGCGGCAACAAGATGCGGCCAAGCCAGTTCGAGCACTTTTTCTGGCGTTGCCTGACGAATATAGTGGGCATTGATCCAATTCAGCTTATCAATATCAAATACAGCCGGATTCTTTGCCACATGATCCATCGAAAAGGCTTTGACAAGTTCGTCTAAAGAGAAAAACTCTTCTTCGCCTACAGGCGACCAGCCAAGTAAGGCAAGGAAATTGTCAAGCGCTTCTGGCAAGTAGCCGAGATCACGGTACTGCTGCACCGATGTTGCGCCATGACGTTTACTCATTTTCGTTCTATCTTTACCTAAAATGAGCGAAATATGGCCGAAAGTTGGCACAGGTAACCCTAACGCTTCATAAATCAGAACTTGCCGCGGCGTATTGGATAAATGTTCTTCGGCACGAATAACATGAGTAATTTTCATCAGACTATCATCAAGAACAACAGCAAAATTATAGACAGGGATTCCATTTGATTTGACAACGACAAAATCGCCGACGCCATTCGAATCAAAAGAAACTGTTCCCCGTACCATATCAGTAAAAACAATCTGCTGATTTTCCGGTACGCGAAGCCGCACGACTGGTTTACGGCCTTCAGCGACCAGTTTCGCTTCTTCTTCGGGCGTCAAATGACTACATTTACCGGAGTAAATCGGCATTTGTCCGCTTTCCATTGCTTTTTGCCGCTCTTCTTCTAACTCGGCATCAGTGCAATAGCAGTGGTAGGCTTTGCCGCTTGCCAAAAGTTTTTCCGTATATTCCTGATAGATTGAAAGTCTTTCGGTCTGGCGGTATGGTCCATACTCGCCGCCGGCATCAATTCCTTCATCCCAGGTAAGACCAAGCCAGCGGAGCGCTTCTTTAATATTTTCTTCCGATTCACGGGTCGAACGCTCTAGGTCAGTATCTTCAATCCGCAGGACAAAAACGCCCCCGGTTTGTTTGGCTAGCAGCCAATTAAATATACCCCTTTATCCATTAATAAATCTTCTAATTTGTAATAACCTGGTGGCTGATTTTTCAACCAGTCCGCTGCTTCTACTGCACCTGCAGCAAAGATTCGATTAGAAAAAGATTCATGTTTGACCGTAAATACTTCATCGGGAGCTGCAAACATTACCTCATGTTCACCAGGTAAAGAACCTGCACGAATACTGTGTACACCAATTTGATTTTCTTCTCTTTTTTGTCCTTGCCAGTTATATACAGGCTGAAGCTTTTGTACTTCTTGGATTGTTTGAAGCAGCATATTCGCGGTACCAGATGGTGCATCTTTTTTACGACTATGATGTTTTTCAATCAGTTCGATTTGCCAGTCTTGCAACATTGCAGCTGCTTGCT
>URQW01000163.1 GCA_900550105.1 uncultured Pelosinus sp. | reverse complement strand
TACAAAGTGGATACCTTGTCCGATTATGATGAAACTGATTTTGCTAAGGCTAGCGCCATTGCCGGGCAATGGGGTGATAAAATTCCGCTTGGCGTTATCTATCAAACTGATAGAATGACATTAGAGGAATCCTTGCCCGCTTTGGCGCAGGGAACACTTATCGCCAGAAACTTGAGTCAGCCGAGTTCGGTGCTTTCGTTAATGGAAGAGATGGCGTAAGTCCCTTTTAGTAGAAGTAATTCCACCAGTAGGGATGGTAATTCCACCACCAGCGGCGACATGTATGAAAGTATTGATAAGGGTAGGCGCAGCCTTTACCCCAAAAATAGTTTTTCTGGCATTTGGGGCATTTCAGTCGCATAGTTTCACCACCATAGCTTTTTTGTAGCTTATGCGTTTTTGAGTCGTTTTGTCTCAAACCAATAAAAAGAACAGTCAGGCTGCTTAATTGAGCCTGACTGTTCTTTTTAAGTTGGCAGAGAGTTTTTACAGGGGAACTTTTTCTGTTCTTTGGCAGTCTCAGTATCTGTTTTTGCTGATTTTTGCACTGACGCTTCTGCCGGACGCGATTTTTTTTGCGGCTCAGAATTGGCCATATCTTTAAAAGTCATTGCCCATCCTTCTTTCCTATTGTTTTTCTTACTATAGCCTAAACTTACAAGAGTTATACGCAGAATAAAAAAAACGTAAGCGGGTATGGTAAGAAGTGAAGCAGAAGATTGAGGTGAAGAAAGTGCGGGGAAAAATTTTTAGCAGTATATTAGTAGGGCTCATTTCAGGCCTACTTATCGCAGTTGGCAGCTTTCTGTGGCTTGACCGTCATTATATTCAACAGCGAGCTGTTATGACACTTGTACAAACAAGCATGGATAATCCAGCCATACAAGATCTGTTGGCGGCGCAGGTTTTGCGCTATCTGAAATCGCCCGAGGGAAGCCAGGAAATGTTGGAGTATTTAAAGCGACCAGAGGTTGCTAAGGTTTTGGCAGAGCATTTAGAAAGTCCGGAAGTAAGGCCGCAGCTTGTGCAACTTTTTAACCAGCCTGATGTTCGTCGGGCTTTTATCGCTTCTTTGGCAAAAGAGCCTGAGTTTAAAATTTTACAGGCCCTTAGCGAATTTGCCGAAGATACAAATCAGGGACAGGGAAGCAGCCAATAGTTCTTTACAAAGCGATAAGGCTGTACTATAATACAGATAAATTAATAGTTCGCTAGGGGAGCCGGTTGGCGGCTGAGAGAAAGATTTTTCGACCCTTTGAACCTGATCTGGTTAATACCAGCGTAGGGAAGCACGCACTTAGCTTGGTTTAAGCTCGCGCCTATGTTGGATCGCGAGCTTTTTTATTTGCGATTTTTTAGCAAGTGAGGTGAGGCGAATGCAAATCCGTTTGAACGGAGCTGAGGTTGTTTTTGCAACAGAAGTTTCACTAGAAGAGTTACTATTGCAGCAAAAAATCAATTTGGACACAGTCATAGTGGAATTAAATCAAACAATTATAAAGCGCGACGAATTGGCTCAAACAATGGTTAAAGATCAAGATACGATTGAAGTGTTGCGCTTTGTCGGAGGCGGTTAATTATGCAACAGCAGGAAGATTTTTTTGAACTTGGCGGGAGAAAGCTCTCTAGTCGCTTATTTATTGGCTCAGGGAAATATAGTGATGATAGGTTGATCCCGGCTATTGCCGAGGCATCTGGCGCCGAAGTGATTACAGTGGCACTCAGGCGTATTGATTTTCAAGCAAAACAAGATAATATTTTAGAAAATATACCAGATCATATGCAATTACTGCCCAATACATCAGGCGCTAGAACAGCAGAAGAAGCGATTCGTCTGGCTCGTTTAGCAAAAGCGTCCGGCTGTGGGAATTGGATTAAAATTGAAGTTATTTCTGATAGTAAGTATTTGTTGCCTGATGGTTATGAAACTGTAAAAGCTGCCGAGGTTTTAGCGAAAGAAGGTTTTGTGGTTTTGCCTTATATCAGCCCCGATTTAATGGTGGCAAAAGCCTTAGTAAATGCCGGAGCTGCTGCTATTATGCCTTTAGGCGCGCCGATTGGCACCAATCGCGGCTTGAAAACGAAAGAATTAATTCGAATTCTCATTGAGGAGATTTCACTCCCGATTATCGTTGATGCAGGGATTGGAGCGCCGTCTCATGCCGTAGAAGCTATGGAAATGGGCGCGTCAGCTTGTTTGCTGAATACGGCGATTGCCAGTTCTCCCAATCCATTCTTAATGGCAAAAGCTTTTGGTCAGGCCGTAGCCGCCGGACGACAGGCCTTTTTAGCTGGGTTAGGCGTAGATCAGACTCTAGCGCGAGCGTCGTCGCCGCTTACAGGGTTTTTACATGAATAAGGGGAGCGTCTTTGACGCCCTGCAAGAGTATGATTCCTTTGATTTTCCGGCCTTTTTTGCCGCTGTGTCGGAGCAGGATGTAGCGCAGGTATTGCGCAAGGATCATCTCTCCTTAGCCGATTATATGAAGCTGTTAGCGCCAGCTGCTGAGGCTTTTTTAGAGCCTATGGCGCAGAAGGCTAAGGATCTTACAGCACGCCACTTCGGCAGAACGATTCTATTGTTTACGCCAATTTACGTATCTGATGTTTGCAGCAATCAATGCCGCTACTGTGGCTTTAGCGCTTTAAATACGGAGCTCAAACGCAATCATTTAACCTTAGAAGAAGTAGAGCTTGAAGCGCAGGCTGTAGCAAAAACCGGATTAAAACATATTGTTTTTTTAACGGGAGATGCACCGCAGATTGCTTCAGTGAACTATATGGAAGAATGTACTAAAATCTTTCGGAAATATTTTTCCTCTATTTCCATTGAGGTTTACTCCTTGACCAAAGCAGAATATGAACAGCTTGTCCAAGCGGGCGTTGATAATATGACCATGTTTCAGGAGACTTATAATGCGGCGCTTTATGATACACTGCATCTGAAAGGACCGAAAAAAGATTACCTCTTTCGCCTTGATGCGCCGGAACGGGCCTGTCAAAGCGGCATGGCGTCAGTTTCGATCGGGGCCTTGCTTGGACTCGATCAATGGCGGCAGGAGTGTTTTAAAACAGGGCTTCATGCAATGTATTTGCAGACGAAGTATCCAGCGGTAGCTGTGAGTATTTCGGTTCCCCGCATGCGTCCTCATACGGGTGAATTTCAGCCACCTGTCGCTGTGACCGATAAAAATTTGGTCCAATATATTTTGGCCTATCGATTATTTATGCCTTACTCTGGTATTACGATGTCATCGCGTGAAACTCCAGTTATGCGGGATCATATGATGGGAATCGGTGTAACAAAAATGTCGGCAGGGGCTTGTACTGTTGTCGGCGGACATATAGCGCATCAGAAAAATGCGGGTCAGTTCGACACGTCGGATGAACGAGATGTATCTGCCATGAAAGACGCTATTTTACGGCAAGGTTGTCAACCAGTTATGAAAGATTGGCAGCCCCTTTGGAGCAGGTAAAGGAGGTCTCTTGTGAACGCTTTCGAAACGTCTTTGGCGAACATGATTGGCTGTGAGGCTTTGACTAAGATTCAAAGTTTTAAAATTGGTATAGCCGGAGCTGGCGGGCTTGGTTCGAACTGCGCCGTTCATTTAGTGCGCAGTGGTTTTATCGATTTTACGATTGCTGATTTTGATGTGCTTGAGCCAAGCAACTTAAATCGTCAATACTACTTTTCCCGGCAGATTGGTTCTTTAAAGGTTGAGATGCTGCGGAAAAATTTGACGGCCATTAATCCGGCGGCGCAAATTCATACAGTAGCTCAAAAACTGGATACTGATGATTTTAGCAGGGTTTTTGCGGATTGCCATGTGGTCATTGAAGCCTTTGATAAGGCCGAATATAAGAAGAAAGTTATTGAAGCGTTGCTTTCTTCCGACAAACTGCTTGTAGGGGCTTCCGGACTTGCGGGCATGGGTGACAGTGACGCGATTACGATTCACCAGATAAAAGAACGTTTCTTTTTAATTGGTGATTTAGTGACAGGTGTAGGAGTGGATCAGCCACCTTTAGCGCCGCGTGTGGCAGTGGCAGCGGCTAAACAGGCTGATGTAGTTTTGCGATACGCTTTAGGCATGATTTAGGGAAAGGAGTGTTTTTATGAAAAAGCAAGATTGTTTGGGAACAGACTTGTATGGATTGACTGGTGAAGTTTATTCCCAAGGCCGTAGCAACATAGCTGTTGTTACAGCCATGTTAAAAGCAGGCATTCAAATTATTCAGTATCGGGAAAAAGAGAAAAAGCAGCGCTATAAGTATGAAGAATGTCGCCAGATTCGCGCTCTTACGCAAGAATATAACGCGACCTTTATTGTAAATGACGATATTGAAATTGCCAAACTTGTGAAAGCTGACGGTGTACATATTGGACAAGAAGATCTACCAATTGAATTGGTCCGTCAAATTGTGGGACCTGATATGATAATCGGTCTTTCTACCCATTCGCCACAGCAAGCGCAAGATGCGGTCAAACGGGGCGCTGACTATATTGGCGTTGGTCCCATTTTTGCTACTAAAACGAAAAAAGATGTGTGCAGTCCAGTTGGGTTTGATTATCTTGATTATGTCGTAAAAGAGATTGATCTTCCTTTTGTCGCAATCGGCGGTATTAAAGCTGATAATATTAATCAAGTTACGGCTCATGGGGCAAAGTGTATTGCCTTGGTAACCGAGAT
>URQW01000162.1 GCA_900550105.1 uncultured Pelosinus sp. | reverse complement strand
CCGAGGTAAGAGTCATTCGAAATAACGAAAGGACGAATATAAAGAGCAGTACCCACCTTATTGGGGACCCATTCTTTTTCCACTTCTAGTAGCTTCATCAATCCAGCATAAACTTCTTCTACATTCATTTGAGGAATGCAAAGAATATCAGCCGAACGGTTAAAACGGGCTAAATAGTCTTTCGGACGGAACACGACAATTCGATTATCTTCAGTCCGAAATGCTTTAATGCCTTCGAAGATCGCCTGGCCATAATGAAGCACCATAGCCGCCGGGGCAATATCAAACTCGCGATAAGGCTCAATGCGGGGATTAATCCAGCCTTTCCCTGCTTCATAGTCCATACAGAACATATGATCCGTAAAAATTTTGCCAAAGCCGAGTTTATCCGCCTCCGGCAATGGCTGTCGTTCTTTTACCAACTGCATACTGATTTCCTGCATAACAAAAACCCTCCTCAACAAAATACAAAAATATTCTTTAGCTTCCCAAATTATAGAACGTTTTTTGTATACTTGTCAAGTTCGCCTTCTTCTACGGCTAGGTTGTGTTTCGCTCTAGTAAACGATTGTTCTACTTCAGAGTACGATGTACCGCCAAAGGAATTTCGAGCACTTACGCAGCGTTCGATTTGTATGGCATCGACAATGTCGCTCTCAAATAAAGGACAAAATTGCTGAAATTCTTTTAGCGTCATATCAGCAAGCACTTTATTTTCGGCAATAGCATAAGCCACACTTTTACCAACTACTTCATGAGCTTGGCGGAAGGGCAGACCTTTGCGCACGAGATAGTCGGCCATATCAGTCGCATTAGAAAAATCTGTTTTGAGCGCATTGGTCATGGTATCACTCTGCAAGCGCATCGCCCGCAGCATCGAAGCATAGACAGTCAAGCTGAATTTCACTGTATCAATCGTGTCAAAGAGGCCTTCTTTGTCTTCTTGCAAATCTTTATTATAAGCAAGCGGCAGACCTTTCGATACAGTCAGCATCGCCATTAAGTGACCAAAGACGCGACCTGTTTTACCACGAACCAGTTCGGCCACATCAGGGTTTTTCTTTTGTGGCATAATGCTGCTGCCGGTGCAGTGTGCATCATCTAGTTCGATGAAATGGAATTCTGCCGAAGACCAGAGAATAATTTCTTCACTAATCCGGCTCAAGTGCATCATCAAAATCGAAGCAAAACTTAAAAATTCAAGAATATAATCCCGATCGCTTACGGCATCCATACTGTTATCATAGACAGCGCCAAACCCAAGCTGCTCAGCCACAAAGTGGCGATCAATCGGGAAAGTCGTACCAGCCAGAGCGCCAGCGCCAAGCGGCATCATATCAGTATGCTTATGGACCATCGTCAAACGATCAAAATCGCGAACAAGCATATAAAAATAAGCCAGCATGTGATGAGCAAACAGAATCGGCTGCGCCCGCTGCAAGTGAGTGTAGCCAGGCATAATAACATCTTTATTCTTTTCCGCCACTTCGACTAAAGCTTTCTGCAAATCAACAATGAGCTTGCCGATTACTTCAATCTGGCCTCTTAAATAGAGGTGCGTATCAAGGGCCACCTGATCATTACGGCTTCTTGCCGTATGCAGCTTGCCGCCGACAGGTCCAATCCGGTCAGTGAGACGCTTTTCAATATTCATATGAATATCTTCGAGACTCACTTCAAAGGAAAAATTCCCTGCTTCAATATCAGCAAGGATTTCTTTTAAACCGCCAATAATCGTATCGGCTTCTTCCTGAGTTAAAATCTTGCATTTGGCCAGCATCGTCGCATGAGCAATGCTACCAGCAATATCTTCTTTATACATACGGCAGTCAAAAGAAATGGAGGAGGTAAACTCCTCCACCAAGACGTCCGTATTTTTAGAAAAACGACCGCCCCAAAGCTTCATGCTTACTTACTCTCCTTTTGCATTAACGCTCTGACTTTTAAGGGAAGTCCGAAGAGGTTGATGAAGCCTTCGGCATCTTGCTGGTTGTACACTTCATCACGGCCAAAAGTAACAAAGCCTTCATGATAGAGTGAGTAAGGCGATTTCGAACCAGCGCTAATAATATTGCCTTTGTAGAGTTTCAAACGGATCAAGCCTGTTACAGTCTGCTGCGTTGATTCTACGAAAGCATCGAGTGCTTCTTTGAGCGGTGAGAACCACATGCCGTCATAAACAAGTTCAGCATAACGATTCGCAACCTGCTGTTTGTAATGAAGTGTAGCGCGATCCAGCGTCAGAAGCTCTAATTCATGATGAGCGTAGAACAAAATAGCACCAGCAGGAGTTTCATAAACGCCGCGGGATTTCATGCCAACAAGACGATTTTCTACCATATCAGTAATACCAATGCCGTGTTCAGCGCCAATTTCATTGAGTTTTTCAATGAAAGCAACCGCGTCAAGTTTTTCACCATTTAAGGTTACGGGAACGCCTTTGTCAAATTCAATTTCTACATATTCCGCTTGATCCGGTGCTTCTTCCGGCGATTTGCAGATCATGTATAAATCGTTCTGCGGTGCATTCCAAGGATCTTCCAGGTCAGCGCCTTCATGGCTTAAATGCCACATATTGCGGTCCATGCTGTAAGGGCGTTTTTTCGTAACAGGTACGGGAATATTATGTTTTTCTGCATAATCGATAGCATCTTCACGGGAACGAATGTCCCAAAGCCGCCAAGGAGCAATGATTTTCAGTTCCGGCGCCAGCGCTTTCACGCTGAGTTCAAACCGCACCTGATCGTTGCCTTTGCCGGTAGCGCCATGAGCAATGGCATCAGCGCCTTCTTTTTTAGCAATTTCCACTAAAGCTTTCGCAATAAGCGGACGAGCGAAAGAAGTTCCAAGCAGATATTTTCCTTCGTATACGGCACCGGCTTTTAAAGTCGGCCAAATATATTCTTCCACAAACGGTTTTTTCAAATCTTCAATATAGACCTTGCTGGCGCCTGATTTTAAGGCTTTGTCATGAACAATATCGAGTTCATCGCCTTGTCCTACGTCAGCGCAAACAGCAATAACTTCGCAGCCATTGTAGTTTTCTTTCAGCCAGGGAATAATAACCGACGTGTCAAGACCGCCGGAATACGCTAATACTACTTTTTTTACATCACTCATGAAATACGTCCTCCTTAAAATAACCTCTATCGAGACTTCTCTCTTATTATGACACAAAACCCATGGTTAAGGCCATAACTGCTTTTTGAACATGCAGACGATTTTCCGCTTCATCAAAGATTACGGAATGAGGGCCTTCCATAACACCCTCGCTAATTTCCTCACCGCGATGCGCTGGGAGACAATGCATAACAATCACATCAGGCTTAGCAACAGCAAGCAGCTTTTCATCAACAATAAAGCCGGCAAAGTCTTTTACACGTTTTTCTTGTTCGGCTTCCTGTCCCATACTTGCCCATACATCGGTGTAGATAACATCAGCATCTTTGGCCGCTTCGGCCGGGCTTTGCGTAAAAACAATTTGACTACCGCTGATGGCGGCATCGCTTTTGGCTTCTTCAATGCAAACAGGATCGGCCTCATACCCTTTTGGGGAAGCGACGGAAATATGCATACCCAGTTTGGCGCAGCCATGCAGCAGCGAGTTGACCATATTATTGCCATCGCCAATATAAGCAAGCTTTTTCCCTTTTAAATCCCCTTTATGCTCAATAGCTGTAAATAAGTCTGCAAGCACCTGGCAAGGATGCATCAGATCCGTTAAAGCGTTGATGACTGGCACAGAAGCATATTCAGCCAGTTCTTGTACCCGTTCATGGGAATAGGTACGAACCATGATGCCATCAACATAGCGCGATAAAACGCGAGCCGTATCTTTTACAGGCTCACCGCGGCCAATCTGCAAATCCTTAGCGCTTAAAAAGAGAGCGCTACCGCCAAGCTGATACATGCCCACTTCAAAAGAGACTCTCGTTCTCGTTGAAGATTTTTGAAAAATCATCGCAAGTGTCTTGCCCTTTAAAATGGGATGGGCAATCCCTGCTTTTTGTTCTTGCTTCAATTTAGCTGTAAGATCAAAAATTTCCTGCATCTCTGCTACAGTCAGATCATGCAACGAAAGTAAATCCTTTCCTCCTAAAGACATACTCTTTCCTCCAATATTTTAAGCCGGTTCACTTTGCAACACTTCTTTTAAAACGGTCATAACTTCATCAACATGACTTTCCGTAATAATTAAAGGTGGTACAAAACGCAATACATTTCCAGCTGTACAATTAATAATAACGCCTTTATTAAGGCAAGCTTCTACAATTTCTCTACCTGGTTTCGTTAGTTCAGCCCCCAGCATTAAGCCCTCGCCGCGTACTTCTTTGATCAACTTCGGATAAGCTTTTTTGAGTTCTAAGAGCTGTGCTTTCATATAGTCGCCTACTTTTTTGGCGTTGTCTAAAATATGTTCTTCATCAATGGCTTTAAATACAGCCAAACTAGCAGCACAGACTAAAGGATTTCCGCCGAAAGTCGTACCATGATCGCCTGCCGTAAACGCAGCGGCGATTTTATCTGTCGTCATAAAAGCGCCCATAGGTACGCCACCGCCCAGCCCTTTTGCCAAAGTCGCAATATCTGGCTGTACTTTGTAATACTGATAGGCAAAAAGTTCGCCGGTCCGGCCCATGCCGCATTGAATTTCATCGAAGATTAGTAAGGCGCCGTATTTATCGCAAAGTTTTCTTACACCTTCCAAGTAACCGGGAGCTGGTACGTGTACGCCGCCT
>URQW01000161.1 GCA_900550105.1 uncultured Pelosinus sp. | reverse complement strand
TGCCGATTTCTAATATGGTTTCAGGCTCAATCTGTTCTCGATCTAGTATCTCTTCCAGTATAATCCGGTAACTGCAACCAGGTTCCGCTAATATAATGGTTTGACCAGTCAAATCAACTGCTCTAAGCCCTTTCCGAGAAGCAAACGAATGATGATTTGCTGCGACAGCCACAATCGGCTCAGGCAGCAATGTATCAGTTATCAAACTTAGATGAGTTTGTTCCCGCTGAAAAAACAGCGCTACATCAATATAATTATTTTTAAGCATATATGTAAAATCTGTATAGGATCCCATTTTCAATACCATTTTTACTTGCGGATAACGCTGACCATACTCTTGCAACACTTTCGGCAAACGGGTCGCACAAAGTGATTCCGGCACACCTATCGTAATTTTTCCGCTCACTACACGAGAACTTGCTAGCGCTGCCTTGGCCTCTGCCGCTAAAGAAACTACCTGTTGTGCATAGGGGTAAAAACAATTGCCTTGGTCTGTTAGAACCACTTGTTTTCCTAAGCGATCAAACAGCTTAGTATCTAATTCTCGTTCTAACAGCTGAATTTGCGTAGTAATAGTCGACTGTGCATATCCCAATACCTCAGCAGCATGAGAAAAATTAGCAGTTTTAGCCACTGTTAAAAACGCATGTAACTGCCGAAATTCCATAGAGTACGCCACCTATCATAAAAATGAATTGTTACTATTAAAAGGTTCAATTTCACAAAGATATTTTTTTCATGATATCATCTTTTATAGAAACTTGCACTACCTACGAACCTACTGGGAGGATAGATTATGTTAAAAAATAAGAACCTAGGCATCTATTTATCGCTTATTAGTGTTGCTTTTTTATGGGGAACGTCCTTTGCTATATCCAAAATAGGACTTTATGAATTAACGCCTTTAAATTTAGCGGGCCTTCGCTTTTTCGTTGCGGCCATTTTATTCGGCTTGATTTTATTGATAAAAAAAGCAAAGATTCACAAAAAAGATATCCCGCAACTCATCGTCATGGGATTTATGGCCATTACCTCTTATTTTTATATTCAATACACAGGTCTACTTTATACAACATCCATTAATGCTTCACTGCTACTAGCAACAAGTCCGGTATGGACCACTATAGCCAGCGGGATTTTACAGCAAGAACAAATCAATCGTAATACCGTTGGCGGAATTCTCGTTGCTTTTTTCGGTGTAAGCCTGGTGATCAGCAAAGGAAACTTCTTGACATTATTTGCTTCCGAAACAATTTTAGGCGATGTACTTATGCTACTAAATGCAACAGTCTGGGCCATCTTTACTCTCTATGGCAAGAGAATTATGACAAAATATTCCCCCTTTACCGCCGTCGCTTATATCACGATTTTTGGCGCCATCATGCTATTACCAGTTGTTTGTATTCCAAATCCCCTTAACCCTATATCCTTATTCGATCAAGTCGCTAATATCAGTATGCAAACAGTCGGAGCGTTGCTATACCTCGCAGTCTTTTGCTCGGTTTACGCCTACTATAGCTGGTACCACGGTATTGAAATAATCGGCGCAGTCCGTACCGCTTCATTCTACTATACGAGTCCCTTATTTGCCTTAGCCGCAGGCGTCTGGCTGCTAAAAGAAACCATAAGTCCCCTCGTTGTATTCGGCGGAATCGCCGTCATTGCCGGAGTATATATCACCAATAAAAACCGAACGAATTAGGAAGGCAGAGAACCCTCGTCCACCATTCCTTCGCGCAAAGTATAGGCAATTAATGTAACTCGGTTCGGCAAATGCAGCTTATTGAGAATTTCCCTAACGTGATATTTCACCGTAACCTCCTTCAGCTCAAGTCGATCGCCAATTTGCCGATAAGTCATTCCTTGCGTAAGCAACTGCAATACTTCTCTTTGCCGCTCTGAGAGTTCTCTTGCTGGCTTTTCTGTTATCGGCTCATCAGCTGACTTTTCTTTTTCATATGCATTACTGTCTTCACGAAACGCTTCCTGATAATGACTAAATTTATAAAGCAGCCGCTCGGCTAAGCGCGGTGCTAGCGGCATTTCCCCAGCAGCCAGCCTTGACAATTGTTGCAGAAAACTTTCAGGCTCCATATCTTTTAGTAAATACCCCTCAGCTCCTGCCTGGACTGCTGCTAAAAGGTTATCCTCATCCTCAAAAGCAGTTAGCATAACAATCTTAGCCTGAGGATACTCCTTCTTAATCATACTCGTAGCCTCTATTCCGTCACAGTCTTTCATTTGAATATCCATCAACACGATATCGATCTCCATTTGATGCATTTCATACTGCAATAAGGCCTCAGCACCGCTACAGGCTGTTCCTACGACTTTGATTCCGTTAGAGGTTAAAAAATGCTTCATTCCCTCCATCATCAATGCATGGTCATCGACGAGTAATGCGTTCAAAGGTATCACCTAGCCTTCCCTATTTTACTGCACAGAATCTGAGCTGCTAACAACACTTTTAGGCTGAATCTGACTCCCATCATCCTATGTACCGAATCTTCTACTTAATTATTATTATACAATGAAAATTTGTGATAAATATTTCAAATCACAAAACTCCGCAGAATATGTAAGATAAATTCACTTAGCACTTAACTCACGATTTCAGAAGCCGCTAAAATTCTTTTCTAAAAATAACAAGCAGAATTCCGGTCAATGAATAAATTTCTGACCGAAATTCTGCTTGTTTACGCTTTATCTAGTAAAGTCTCTTCTTATTTCGTTTAAAATTAAATAATGCAGCCAATTTTATTATTTAAAATTTTAACAAAGGTTTTACGAAGGAAAATATCAGAATAAAAATTTTCACATAGCTCTGTTAGCTGTTTAGGGGTTAGGCCGATATCTTCTTCCAGTACTTCCGGAAACTCTTGTTCTGCTAAAATAGACTGCGCAATTTCTTGCGTATTCATAAACAATCCAATATGTAAAATTGTCTTATCTCCGTACCAACTTTCATTAAAGCGCTGGCAAAAGCATTGCAGCGCTTTACGACAATCGACCTCATCTAGTGACCAGAAGCTAACTAACTCTTCTACCATAGAAAACATAGCCGCAGCATCTTCTCTTGAGAGTTTTTCAATAGAATCTAACAATTCCTGAGTAGAAGCAACGGGAATCAATAACTTTTCATTTTCTTCATGTATCATAAAATAAAAAGCCATTGGTAAATACATATATAGCAGAAAACCTAGTAATGATTTGCTGTCAGGATAGCACGCCCAGTTATTGTCTAAGATACTCCTCGGATAATCAACCAAAGTCGTATTCACAAATAACACTTGCCGCGGATCAGCGCTGTCATCAAAATGGCTTTGCCATACATCTTTTTTTCTAGCTAACGTCCCCTCCCAATAATAGGGACTATTGTATTTGCACATTTTCCCACCTCGCAAGGGCTAATTATCCATACTTAGCGCGAATACAATTCAATAATATGAATTTCTTCCACTTCAATTGGTAATTCTTCCCGTTGAGGCAAGCGAAGTAATGTTCCGCTAAATTCATTCATGTTTTTCTCAATATAAGGCAAGTTAAAGGATTGGAGATCGCGAAAATTGCTGACAAACATTTCGTTAGTACGAGACCTTTCCTGTAAGCTGATAACGTCACCAACTGCAACCGCATAAGAAGGAATATCAACTTTTTTACCATTAACGCGAATATGACCATGATTCACCATCTGGCGAGCTTGGCGTATGGAATTGGCAAAGCCAATACGATAAACCAGATTATCAAGGCGGCATTCCAATGCTTTTAATAAAGCGTGTCCACTAATATCCCGATCATTCAAAGCTTTTTTCACATATCGAACAAACTGTTTTTCCAATACGCCGTAATAAGCTTTCAACTTTTGTTTTTCTAATAACTGCATTCCATAGTTCGAAATCTTTTTATTATTTCGCTTGCCTGCTGTTTCAAGACGATTGAGCGCCTTAGGATGCCCAAAAATATTTACGCCAAAACGACGGCAAAGCTTAAAGCGTGGTTCTCTATAAGTTGCCAAAATAAAATCATTCCTTTCGCAAAGGTTCATTATTTTTAAGTAGTGAACCAAAGTAATTTATGCACTTTAATAAGCATAACACAGTTGATAATGATTTTCAATATCAATAAAACAAACTGATTTTACTTACAAAAAAACTCTCCTGTTCCAGCTTTTAGACCGAATCAGGAGAGTTTCACAACTGTTTTTTATAAATTATCCCACACAAACAGGCTCACTGGCAACGTCCTCAGGACAACCGTGGCTTGGGCCAATAGAAGCGATTTCAGAAATATTCACTCGCACCCGATCCCCTGCTGCATACAAAGCCGGAGTAATAATTTCCAAATCGGCATTATCGCGAACAATCATGGCATCACAAGTTAAGTCTACTGTAATAAATTCATTTTGATTTTCTACCGTTACATCAATACTCACAGGTTCATCGTGATGACGGTCTTTTATAATCTGCCCTTGTAATACAACTCGATCGGTCAGCACAATATTTACCGTTCCCACACAATCAATAATATTTTCTTGTTTATAGTTCATAATCACACTGCTCCTTCTTTTTTAAATAGGAACCTCCTTTACATACTATTGTGATCATCAACTAAAAGTGATTAATTTCTTTTCCACGAATCGAAGCAATCAATTCCTCCTTATGATATAGCAAAGTCGTTGACCGCGCACACAGCTTATCAAACAACAGCTTGCCTTCGCCGCCGCTATAATCCTTTTCTTCCATGGGCGTATCATTGACAATGAGCAGTGCCTGCGCCCAAAAACAAGCTTTTAGATTTTCTAGATTCTGCTTGCCAATGCAAATATCCGCCAAGATCACCACATCTGCTGCTAAAACTTTTTGTTTGTTTTGTTCAGCCATCTCTGAATCAATGGG
>URQW01000160.1 GCA_900550105.1 uncultured Pelosinus sp. | reverse complement strand
CTGAGGAACCATGGTGTCACTGTGGACGGTAAAAAATAATTGATATTTTGTCGAATTAAGCAGGGATTGGTCAAATTTTAAAGAATAACCATATTAGACATTATTTTCAGATTTTACAGCTTTCCTGAGTATGGATATCCAGACTCTTAAATGCAAATGGGAGGGAAAATGATGGAAAACAAAGGAACCTTATGGGATTTGTTTCAAAAACGTAATGTAAGTCGTAGAAATTTTCTTAAATCCTGTGTCGCTCTCACTGGCTTAATGGGCCTTGGTCCTACGATGATTCCCAAGGTGGTAGAGGCAGCAGAAAACAAGACGCTGCCTGTTGTAATTTGGCTGCACGGCCATGAATGCACCGGTTGCGATGAATCGTTTATTCGTTCGACAACGCCGATGGCTTCCGATGTAATTTTAAATATGATTTCCTTGGAATATATGGATGTGCTTGCGGCAGCGGCCGGTGAACCGCTCAAGCATCATTTGGAAGAAGTCATGAAAACCTATGCTGGTAAGTATATTCTAGCAATTGAAGGAGCCGTTCCACTTGATAATGACGGCATTTCTTGTATGGTAGGCGGCAAGCCTTTTGTCAATAATGTAAAAGAAGTAGCGAAAAACGCAGCAGCCGTCATTCTTTACGGAACTTGTGCTGCTTATGGCGGCGTACAGGCGGCGAAGCCAAATCCAACGCACTCGGTCGGTGCTGGTGAAGTGATTAGCGGTAAGCCGATTATTCGTGTGCCCGGCTGTCCGCCGATCCCAGAAGTTATGACAGGTACGATTATGCATTATGCTCTCTTTGGAGCGCTACCACCTGTAGATAGTGACGGTAAACCAAAACAATTTTATGGAAACCGTATTCACGATACGTGCTATCGTCGTCCTTTCTTTGATTCAGGTATGTATGTAGAGCAGTTTGATGATGCTGGCAGCAAGGCCGGTTGGT
This sequence comes from uncultured Pelosinus sp., assembly GCA_900550105.1. Lineage (GTDB taxonomy): Bacteria > Bacillota > Negativicutes > UMGS1260 > UMGS1260 > UMGS1260. The sequence goes on along the minus strand of URQW01000160.1, from coordinate 3,956 downwards.
GTTTGTATAAGGTAGGCTGTCGTGGTCCTGTCACTTATAATTCCTGCGGCAATATGCGTTGGTGGAACGGGATTTCCTATCCAATTGAGTCGGGAGCTCCCTGTGTGGGCTGTTCCAATAAAAACTTTTGGGATGCCGATCCATTTTATGCGAGACTGCCTGGAATTCCCGGCGTGAATTCTGTTGCTAATGCTGATAAAGTTGGTATGGCGGCAGCGGCTTTAACAGCAGGTGCTGTAGCTGTGCATGGTATTGCTTCTGTTGTACAGCAAAAAGCAGGGAAAAATCAGGATGAGGAACACAAATAAGAAAGGCTGGTGCTGATATATGCAGCGTATTGTAGTTGATCCGATGAATCGCATTGAAGGTCATTTACGCGTCGAAGTAAAGGTTGACGAAGCGACAGGCAAGGTGGAAGATGCTTTATCGAGCGGCACAGCTTGGCGTGGAATTGAAGTTGTAGTAAAAGATCGCGATCCGCGAGATATCTGGGTTTTTGTTCAACGTATTTGTGGTGTCTGTACGACTTGCCATGCTTTAGCATCACTACGTGCTGTGGAAGATGCTTTAGGAATTGCTATTCCGAAAAACGCCAACTATACCCGTAATATTATGGCAAACAGTCAGGGCGTCCATGATCACGTAGTTCATTTCTATCATCTTCATGCGCTTGATTGGGTAAGTCCTGTAGAAGCTTTGAAAGCTGATCCTGTAAAAACAGCAGCATTGCAAAATACAGTTCTTGACACATACAGTCTGAAAATGCAGGCTCCCATCGAACTAGATACTGACGCATATCCGAAAGAATTTCCTAAGGCGACAAGCGCTTATTTTAAAGCTGTTCAAGATAAAGTAAAGAAAATTGTTGAAAGTGGTCAGCTTGGAATTTTTGCTGGTCAGTACTGGGATCATCCGGACTATGCGCTTTTACCGCCAGAAGTTCATTTAATGGCTGTTTCGCATTATTTGAACATGCTTGACAGGCAGCGTGATGTTGTAACGTCTCATGTTGTATTTGGCGGAAAGAATCCTCATCCGCACTATATTGTCGGCGGTATGCCTTGCTCAATTTCCATGAATGATATGAATGCGCCGATTAATGCCGAGCGGTTGGCTATTGTCGATGCATCTTTAAATCTTACCATTAATATGATGAACAGTTTCTATGTGCCTGATGTGCTAGCAATTGGTCATCTATATGTACAAAAAGGTATGGTTGATGGCGGCGGACTAGCAAAAGAACGTGTTCTGGGCTATGGCGATTACCCCGAAGACAGCTATACTGGTATTTCTAATGGTGATTTCCATAAAAATCTCTTATTGCGTTCGAATGGTGTCGTAGAAAACTTTGCCGCTGGCGCTTTAGCAGCGAAAGTAACCATTTTAGAGGGTAAGGATTTTGCCGATCCAGCGATTCTCAATGAAGGCGTTGATCATTCCTGGTATTCCTATCCGCAAGGCGGCGATCTGCATCCTTGGGAAGGCGTTACGAAACCTTCCTTTACCGGCCCGAAAGAAGGCACGAAAACTGCCTGGAAATATCTTGATGAAAACGGAAAATACTCTTGGTTGAAAACGCCGAAATGGCAGGGTAAAGTCTGTGAAGTAGGTCCTTTGGCTCGTTACATTATTGTATATACGAAGGTAAAACAAGGCTTAATCCAGCCAACCTGGGTGGAAAAAATGATCGTCGATCAGATCGACGGCGTGTCAAAATTATTAAACCTTCCACCGGAAAAATGGCTCTTATCCACAGTGGGGCGTACGGCAGCTCGGGCCTTAGAAGCTCAAGTACAAGCTTATTTAGCAAAATACTACTTGGAAAAACTCGTAAAAAGCATTCGTTCCGGTGATACGAATGTAGCAAATACGGCAAAATGGGATCCGGCTTCCTGGCCGAAGGAAGCTAAGGGCGTCGGCATACATGAAGCGCCGCGCGGTTCTTTAGGGCACTGGATTGTAATTAAAGATGGAAAATCAGCGAATTATCAATGTATTGTTCCATCGACGTGGAATGCTTGTCCGCGTGATCCGAATGGTGCTCACGGTGCTTATGAAAGCGCCATGATTGATACTAAGGTTAAAGTACCAGTAAAACCGCTGGAAATTCTTAAAACAATTCATTCCTTCGATCCTTGTCTGGCTTGTGCAACTCATGTATATAATGCGGCAGGCGAACCGATTGCTGTTGTAAGTACAGACGCTAACATCAAATAAGAAGGGAGGGAGTGCCGTGGAAGAACGCGGAAGAAAACCTTATTATTTATTTAGTCCTTGGCTAAGAATTTTTCACTGGACCATGGTTTGCTGTATGCCTGTTTTATTTTTAACTGGCTTGTATATTGGAAATCCTTTCTTTATTACTAGCCAAGGATTTGAACCGACTTTTGTCGTTGGACGATTTATGTCGATGGAAACGATTCGGTTTGTCCACTTTGCTGCAGCTTATATTTTATTAGCTGCCTTGATTCTACGGATTTACGGCTTTATTATCAATCGCGGGGATCGGCTTTTGCCGCGGTTTTGGACGAGGGCTTACTGGGAAGGTTTCTTCGATACGTTGCAACATTATTTGTTTTTACGGCGTCGCCATAAACCTTATCTGCGGAATGCTCTGGCAAGAGCCAGCTATTTAGGAGTCTACTGTCTATTGCTTGGTGAGCTTATTACAGGTTTTACCATGTACGCCATGATTCGTCCTAATAGTATGGCAGCTGTGGTCTTGGCTCCTTTAATTAGTCTGGTGAGCAATGAGTACTGGCTCCATATTATTCATCATGTAATAGCCTGGTGCTTTGTTCTCTTTGCTATTGTTCATGTTTACATGGCAGCAAGAGCTGATCTTGTAGAAAATGAAGGTGAGATTTCCAGCATGTTTACAGGCTATAAATATTTGAGTCATACACCAATGGATGCAGGAGAAGTGACAGATGAAAAAGACGATCATTCTGGGAATCGGCAACATACTGCTTAGTGATGAAGGCTTTGGCGTTAAAGCTGTAACTGCATTAGACGAGAAATACAAGCTTTCGGAAGGGGCGGAATTTCTCGATGGCGGCACGCTTGGAATGGATTTGATTCCTTATTTGTCAGAGGCGCAGCGTTTAGTGATTTTAGATTGTATCCAAGGCGGCGGCGAGCCAGGGGATGTCTATGATTTTCGCGGTGAAGCAGTTAACTTATACTTTCAAAATGCTGTTTCTCTCCACGATATCGGTATTCAGCAGGTGCTTGCTATCTTGCAGGTACTGGAAACGCCCTTGGAAGAAGTGGTTGTTCTTGGCGTTCAGCCCCTGAGTCTTGATGTGGGAATGGAACTGACAGATCCAGTGAGCGTTCAGTTGGAGCCTATCTGTAAAAAAACGCTGCAACTGCTAGCTGAGTGGCAGGTGGAGGTGACGATGCGATGAGCTTAGAGCATCAGAATCCTTTAGTTGTTGCTGTTCTTAAAGAAATTGAGGAAAATTTAAAATTGTTTCTTACTGAGCAAAAGGAACACACAATTTTTATCAATAAATTACCGCTTGCCTTGCCGGATCGAGAAGCAATTCGCGACTTTCTAGGCGTTGGTTCACTAACGATTGAGTTGAGTGATTCAGATGAGCCGGCAAAATGGGTGGAAAGCGCTGTAAGCGGTATTTGGTTCGGTGTGTTTTACAGTGCCTCGCAGGAACCAATTTTAGAAACTATTGAAATTTGTTCTTTTCCAAAAATTGCGGCAGCGCAAACAGCGGATGTCGAGTTTGGCTTGGCACAATTCAGTCGAAAACTGCAAGAAAAAGAGGCGCTTTAATGGAAATCTCAGTGAGTGATGAAGCGGTGGAGTGGATTCTTGCTAAAGGCGGTAAAGCTCATTTGACAGCTGGGCCGGAAGTTTCTATGTGCTGTGGTACTGTGCAGCTTGAGCCTGAAGCTTTTATCGGAGAACCGAAGAACCTGACTCAGTTTACTGAGCG
>URQW01000159.1 GCA_900550105.1 uncultured Pelosinus sp. | reverse complement strand
CCCATATACGTCGAAAGTACTTGGCTGGCGACGGCCTGGGAGGATAGATAGTTGCTGATTTCAAAAAACCACTTCGTTACGAAGTGGTTTTTTGTTGTACATGATTTGCCTTTGGTGTTTATCACTCCTTCCAACTTACGTGCTAAAAGTTCTTGTTGGTGCGTCTTCCAGGATCGCAGACTACAATACTTTACACTAAGTTCTGCAAGTTTTAAATTCTAACAGCAGGAAATCTTTTCTTTTTCACGAAACATTATAAATGAGAAATTTGTCACAATATATCAGCTAGCTTGGGAGGCAAAGTTATGAAAAAGTATGTTCGATGTAAGGCCTGCGGCTACATTATGGAAGAAGGGGCGCTGCATGATGTATGCCCTGTTTGCGGACTTCCTAAAACCGTTTTTGAACCTTATACTAAAAAATTATCGCCAAATCGGAGATTGATTTTGGATCAACATCTTCATCCTGTAGAAGTACACTTTCCACAGGTTTTTGTTGCCATGATTCTTCTTTGTCTGCCTTTATCAACTGTGGTGGGAGATCCCTTGCGATCTGACTTGCTTTCTGTAGTTAAAATTTCTATTTTACTGTTGCCTTTTGGCGTTCTGGGAGCGTTTCTTACTGGACTTTTAGATGCAAAAGTACGGTTTAAAAAGTTGAATGCGCCGTTATTAGTAAAGAAGATGATTTTTGGCTGTGTACTACAAGTAATTTCCTGCATTATTTTTGGGGTATATTGGACGGGAGGTCTTTCGGACCAAACCTTCTGGCCCATTGAAATTCTTACTTTAGCAGCTACTGCCTGCGCGATCTATTTAGGCCGAGCTGGATCAGGGATGTTTGACTCTTTCATTGCCGGCTAAAAAGATTATTTTTCTATACCTTTGTTTGACCGTAAAGATCCTTGCTACTCAGAATGGATGCAAGGATCTTTATTTTATAATTTTATTATGTTTTTTGTATACAATATACTGTTTACATTATACTAGTTCTGCTATACAATAGGAGTAGAGCAAGAAATTCTGAATTTTATAAAAGGACGGTTTTAATATGCGTAAAGAGCATGATTTTTTAGGCGACATGGAAGTACCAGAAGACGTATACTATGGTGTGCAAACCCTTAGAGCTATGGTGAATTTTTCAATTACGGGGCAAACTTTGACATCAGAATTTATTGTTGCGTTAGCTATTGTAAAAAAAGCAGCTGCTTTAGCCAATATAAAAACAGGACGTCTAGATTTACATGTAGGAAACGCTATAGTCACAGCAGCTACAGAAATTATTGATGGAAAATGGCATGAACAATTTGTGGTCGATCCGATTCAAGGCGGCGCAGGGACTTCAATGAATATGAATGCGAATGAAGTGATTGCCAATCGTGCCTTAGAAATTCTCGGCAAAGAAAAAGGTGACTATACTATTGTTTCGCCCAATAATCATATAAACATGGCGCAGTCGACGAATGACGTAATTCCCACTGCCATTCGTATTGCTACGCAAATGAAGACAAGAAAGCTGTTAGATGTATTAAATCGAACGATAGAGTTATTTAATCAAAAGGGCGAAGAATTTGCTGATATTATTAAAATGGGACGTACTCATCTACAGGATGCAGTGCCAATTACGTTGGGACAGGAATTTTCGGCTTATGCTACTGCTTTAGAGCGTTCCGTGCGGCGACTTGAACGTTCGCGGCAAGAACTGTTGACAATTAATATGGGGGCTACGGCAGTAGGAACTGGCCTTAATGCAGAACCTGCCTATATTGAACAGGTTGTAAAAGAGATTGCTCATCTTACTGGTGAAAATTTCTCTACATGCCCTAATTTAGTTGATGGAACGCAAAATACAGATGCTCTTGCTGAATTCTCGGGGAGTTTAAAAGTCTGTGCTTTGGCGTTATCGAAAATTTGCAATGATCTTCGATTAATGGCATCAGGCCCTAAATGTGGACTAAATGAAATTATCTTAGAACCAAGACAACCGGGATCTTCTATTATGCCAGGCAAAGTGAATCCGGTAATTCCAGAAGTGGTCAATCAAATCTGTTTCCAAGTAATCGGCAATGATGCTGCGATCTGTCTTGCCGTGGAAGCTGGACAATTTGAGTTAAATGTTATGGAGCCTGTTATGGCCTATAATCTGTTTAATTCACTTACCTTTCTTACTCAAGGACTTACTGCTTTATGCAACCATTGTCTGCCGTCGATTCGTGCGAATGTCGAACACTGCCAATCCCTTGTTAACGGCAGCGTAGGAATTGTTACGGCCTTAGCACCTTATTTGGGGTATGAACAATCGGCTAAAGTAGCGAAAGAAGCTTTAGAAAGTGGTAAGGCTGTTCATGAAATCGTGCTAGAACAAAAGCTGTTAACAGCCCAAGAGCTTGCTGTTATACTTTCTCCTTGTAATATGACAAAGCCTGGAATTGCGGGAAAATCCGTAGTTGAACGGGCTGTTTAGTACCAGTTGGGTAAAAAGGCTTAAAAACAAAAGTTAACAGCGTAACGTCAAAAAGTTGCTTGACATGGCATGATTGTAACAAGTATAATAACATTACAACTTTACAATGAGTAACTCAAAAGGTTATGATTGGGAGCAAAGGCAAAAAAGAATCGCTGCAGAGAGCCGATGGCTGGTGAAAATCGGTGCGAAGTTTTTGTTGATTAAATCACCCATGAACTCTTCTCCGAACCTATATCATCTGATGTAGGGGAGGCAGTTGCGTCGCCCGGGCGTTAGCCGGAGGTCGGTTGTTAGACCGATGTGAGAGAGTGAAATAGGGTGGTACCGCGTTATTTTAACGCCCCTAGCTGACGTGTATGTCAGTTAGGGGCGTTTTTGAATTATAACAGAGGAGGCCATGTTTATGTATACTATGTTAAATTTAGTAGCTAATAATCAACCGCAGGTCATGCCAAGAATCTTACGTGTATTTACATCGCAGGGAATGATTTATCAAAATCTATGGGTGAGCGTTACGGAAGATGCAAAATTTTTAATGCTGGAAGTGGAGGCAAAAGAAACTGGCTTTAGTGAACGATTTGTACGATTGTTAGAGAAGCTTGTTGATGTCATTGAAGTAAAATGGCAGGTATGATGCAGTAAGAAGTCCACAAGTTTAGCAGATAAAATTTTTTTAGAGTGCGGAGGTCTGTATTATGAGAATTTCGGGAGCGCAAGCGATCATACGATGTTTGGTGGAGGCTGGCGTGGATACGGTATTTGGTTATCCCGGGGGAGCTGTTATTCCTCTTTATGATGCATTATATGAAGGGCCGTTAAAACACATTCTTACGGTTCATGAACAAGGCGCCATTCATGGGGCCGATGGCTATGCTAGGGCAACTGGGAAAGTTGGCGTTTGTATCGCGACTTCCGGACCGGGAGCGACGAATATAGTGACTGGCTTGGCGACCGCCTATTTAGATTCAGTACCGCTTGTAGCGATTACTGGTCAGGTTGCTACAACCCAGTTAGGTAGGGATTCTTTCCAGGAAATCGATATTGTCAGTGTAAGTATGGCGGTCACAAAGCATAATTACTTAGTTTTAAAGCCTGAAGATTTAGTACCTGTATTAAGAGATGCTTTTATGATTGCACAGGAGGGGCGGCCAGGACCTGTTCTAGTTGATATCCCCAGCAATATTCAAACGGCTTTAGTCGAGTGGCGCGAACTAGAGGGGCGTGAAGAGATTTGTGGACAAAGACAACAGAAGCAGGTGAATGAAGGCGATTTGCCCAATATTGCTGAAGCGATTGAGGTGCTGAAAAAAGCCAAACAGCCTGTCTTATTAGCAGGTGGTGGGATTATTCGCTCAAAAGCAAGTCAGGAATTTCGGGCGTTAGCTAAAGATGGGAATTTCCCTGTAGTAAGTACCTTGATGGGATTGGGAGCTTTCAATGGCAGTGATGAGCAATTTTTAGGTTTAACCGGAATGCATGGTAATAAAATGGCGAATCGAGCTATTTATGAAGCTGACGTTATCGTAGCCATTGGAGCTCGTTTCAGTGACCGAGCTACAGGAGATCGCCAAGAATATGCCAAGGAAAAGACGATCATTCATATTGACGTAGATCCGTCAGAAATAGCTAAGAATATTTCGACACAGCTTGCTTTGATTGGAAATATGAAGGCGATTCTTACAGAACTCCGAGAGAATTATTCCAAAACAGTGAATAAAGACTGGTGGAATCGGTTATACCAGTGGCAGGACGGTGAAAAGGCAAGCAATACAGCAACCGAAAGCAATAGGGTGAGCGAAGGCCAAGTAAATTTGTTGACTGGGCCTGAGATTATGCACTGCCTGAATCAGTTTGCGCAAGGAAAAGATATAGTATATGTTACTGATGTAGGACAAAACCAAATGTGGGCAGCACAGCATTTAGTCATCCGCGAACCACGTGCTTTTATTACTTCCGGTGGGGCAGGCACTATGGGCTTTGGATTACCGGCAGCATTAGGTGCTCAGATTGGTAGGACAGATTCTATGGTTGTCCATCTTTGCGGCGACGGCGGTTTTAAAATGACAGGCATGGAACTCTTTACTGCACAAAATCAGCAATTACCGCTTCTTTCTATTGTTATAGACAATCAAAGTTTAGGTATGGTTCGACAATGGCAGAAGATTTTCTATAATCAACGGTATTCGGCCACAACACTTCCTTCGTTTTCCTTCCATGAGTTTGCCAAAGCATGTTCCGTGCTGGCCGTGCAAGCTTCTACCGTGGCTGACTTTAAAGCTGCGTTAAGCAAAGCAGCGCAATACATTCAACAAGAAAGAAAACCTTTTCTCATTGTAGCTACAATATCACCTGATGATCTGGTACTTCCTATGATTGCACCAGGATCTACTTTAGATAAATATGTCGAATTTTTTAGATAATTCTTGACAATTTCCTTTGTAACGGGTAAAATAGATACTACAGAGAAAACTTAAAAATACTTTGCGAAAAAGTGTTGACATAAGTGAATCTGCTGTGCTATTATATACAAGTCGCCGCTGAGCGAC
>URQW01000158.1 GCA_900550105.1 uncultured Pelosinus sp. | reverse complement strand
ATGTTTTTTTCGCCTTTTGTAAAACAGCCTCAACGGCCGCTGTGGGAAAAGGCGAAGGATACAAAACTTGTAAATAATTCACAGAAACTCCTTGTTGCGCTACTTCATCCATCGCTGCTAAAATCGCGCCTTTAGAAGATCCCCAACCAATCACCGTCAAATCGGCCATCTCAGGACCGTGCAGTTTGACAGAAGGAATTTCCTTAAGCAAATCCTCAACCTTATTAAATAGCTTATCAGTACCTTTTTCCGTAATGCTTGGTTCTTCTGCCGCATATTCCCGGTTTCCCGAGCTATAAAATCCGTCAGCGCCATGAGTATAACTTGTGGCTATATGACGACCACCCTTCTGACCGGGAAAAGACCGCGGCGATACGCCGTTTTCCGTTAAACTATAACGTAAATAAGGTTGATGGCTCGCCAAGTAATCCTCATCAGCCAAACTTCTTTCAATTGCAAGGCCGCTTTGATCAAAAAAGTCCTGAACCCAGCTGGAATCCGCCAAATATTTGTCAGTCAGAATAATGGCAGGCATTTGATATTTTTCAGCTAAATTGAAAACCCGAAAGGTTTCATAGAAACACTCATCTACATCACCTGGCGCTACAATCAAGCGAGGAAACTCTCCTTGCGAGGAATAGTAGACGAAATTCAAATCAGCCTGAGCTGTCCGCGTAGGCAAACCAGTACTTGGACCACCTCGTTGGGCCAGTACCATTACAACAGGGATTTCTGCTTGCGCCGCAAACCCTAGCGCTTCTACCATCAGAGCAAAACCGCCGCCGCTCGTGGCGCCGATTGCTCTTACACCGCCGAAACCAGCACCAATGAGCATATTCATTGCCGCAATTTCATCTTCAGCTTGCTTGAAAACTAAACCGTAGGCATCCCCGTGGTCTGCTAGATAAGTAAGCACACTGGAGCCAGGCGTCATTGGATAGCCTGCAGCAAAAGTTACACCTGCCGCCAAAGCACCGAGCGAAATCGCGTCATTGCCATTAATCAGCATTTTCTTGCGGTCAGTTTTTTCAAAAGCAAAAGGAAATTGCTTGCTAACTTTATATTCATCTTGCACGGCAGTAAAAACCTTATGAAACAGCGACATGTTTTTTTCTAGCACATCGGCTTTTGTAAACTCGCTAGCGAAAACATGAAGAATTGTTTCACTAGAAAATCCGGTTAAAGCGCAAAAAGCAGCAAGCATAGCGCTATTGACCATAACTTTCTCATCGCCACTTTCTAGCGACTGAACTAACTTAACAGGAAAAACCTGAACTCCTTCAGGCAATTTCACTAAATCAGGTTTGACAGCACCGTCATCATACAAGGCCACAGCCCCAGGTTTTAGTTTGTTTATATTTTGATCCCAAGCGGGCTGTGAAAAAGCGCCGAGAAAATCCAGCTCTTCATCATAAGCATCTTGAGGCACAGAACCAATCTGTACTAAGCAGTCATTTAAACCGCCTTTAATAAGGGAAGGATACTCGTTAACTACAATAGCCCACAAACCATAGCGGCTAGCCGCCTTGGCTACGGTAGAGCCAGCGCTCATTACACCGTACCCTGCTTGTCCGCCAAACATGGCAGTAAAAGATTTTTTTGACATTCCTGTTCCCCCTTTATTTCTTATTATAAATAAACATTCGCCAAACTTATAAACAAGCCTTCTAATTAAATTATATTTTTTAAAAAATATTGTTTATTATTTATGTAAATCTTTTAATGGATTTTTATCGTACGCCTAAAAAAATAAACCAGACAAAGCCTACCGGCTAGTCTGGTTTATTTTTTTATTATGATTGGGTCAACGAATAAAAGCCTAAATAAATCATTAAAGCTAAGACAATAAGCCCATAAATATAGTTTGCCTTTGAATTATTCGGATGATCAACTGGGCGAAAAACCATCGTATCTCCTCCATATTTCTGCTAAATTCCGTTTTTTAGAATTCATACATTCTCATCCACTGCGTCTTAAACAAGAAGACTTCACAATAATATGCTCTGCTGCAGCCTTGGCGATAATGGCAGCGCAAACGCGGGCATCGCTTAAAGCTTCATGATGATTTAATTCTACTGCCAAATGAGCAGCCACAGTATGAAGCTGATGATTTTTTAGCTGAGGCCAAGCTTTTCTGGCGACATCGAGCGAATCAATCACTTGAAATGATGGAACAGGTAATCGATAATAAGCAAGTGATTCTAATAAAACCGATTCGTCAAACCGTGCATTATGGGCCGCAATAATTTGTCCTTCAATGTAAGGAACCACTTCTGCCCATATTTCGCGAAAGGTCAAAGAATCTCTTACCTGATTATACGTAATCCCATGAATATCAGTAAACGTAAACGTCGGGGTAGGCGGTCGAATAAACCAAGACTTTTCCTCAATAATCTCGCCTTTTTCTACTAGGGCAATCCCAAGCTGGCAAGCGCTATAATGCCTAGGATTCGCTGTTTCAAAATCAATGGCCGTAAATCGTTCTGGACACATAGCGCCTCCTATGCTCAATGATCCCATTTTATAACACTGGCGCCCCAGGTCAAACCACCGCCAAAGCCTACAAGAACAATGACATCGCCTTTTTTGATAAGGCCGCTCTTAACGCCTTCATCAAGAGCAATTGGTACAGATGCAGCCGAGGTATTTCCATATTTATCAACATTTATGACAACACGGTCTAGCGGTAATTTCAGCCGTTTTGCCGCCGACTGAATAATGCGATAGTTAGCTTGATGCGGCACTAAATAAGTTACATCATCGGCAGTTAAGTGAGCTTGTTCCAGTGCTTTATTAGCAGCTTCGCCCATAATTTTTACAGCAAATTTAAAAACTTCATTTCCATTCATGCTGATATAATGAAGCCGTTTTTCAATCGTATCACTGGAAGCAGGAGATTTAGAGCCGCCTGCAGGTACTTTTAAGAGATCACCACCAGCTCCGTCTGCACCAAGATGACTTCCCAGTATCCCATAGCCAGATTCGGTTTCTCCTAAAACTACCGCGCCAGCACCGTCGCCAAAAAGAATTGCTGTACCACGATCTGTCCAGTCAGTAATTTTCGACAAAGTTTCGGCTCCGATTACAAGAACTTTTTCATATGTTCCTGCTTTTATAAAGTTAGTACCTACAGCCATGCCATAAAGGAAGCCAGAACATACAGCAGTCAAATCAAAAGCTGCCGCCTTTGAAGCCTTTAACCGATCTTGCAGTAAGCAAGCTACAGAAGGGAATACCATATCAGGTGTAACTGTTGCTACTATAATCAAATCCAGTTCTTCCGCCGTTACATTGGCATCTTTTAACGCCCTTTCCGCTGCAATAAAGGCTAAATCCGAAGTAGTTTGATCTTCAGCGGCAATCCGCCGCGCTCGAATTCCAGTACGCTCAACAATCCACTCATCTGCTGTATCAAGAATTTTTTCTAAATCTTTATTTGTCATTACTTTCTCAGGCACATATGAGCCAATTCCTAGTATACCAACAGCTTTCTCGGCCATAGATTGATCTCTCCTTCATCTTTTCATTAGCGTCTACAAATAACGCTTTCTTATGTCGAGTAGAATTTGTTATATTAACTGACCTAATCCCTATCTTAAAAACTGCGCTGACGCATTATTTTATCATTAAGTCTAGTAAACAAGCAACAAAATTCCATTATTTTGAAAACCGCCAAGAATTTCCCCATCAAAAATCAGATAAAAATAGAACCACAAAATAAAATATGGTTCTACCGAAAAGACGAATGAGTCGTGGTTACGCCCATTCAAAAGACAAAGTTACGACAATCTCATTATCTTCAGAGCGAATGCTATAATAAGAAGCACGCCCTAGTAGCTTCTGAAAAGAACGGATTTGTTTCGGCGTCTCACCGATAATTTCTGGTACTCGAATCGTTACAAGCGCCTTATTATTAAAATTTTCTACAACGCTTACATTATTTGAAACAAGCTTAATTCCGGTAAGGATACGAATAAAGGTTGCCCGTCTCATTTTCGGCCTCCCTTTCCATAAATAAAAGTTAGTACTATTATACCACAAATAGTCCAGACTGTTCCACCAACTTGGCAGCTATGCTCTCTTCCTATTTTTCAATAGAAACGCAAAATGTCTCTATAAACCAGTGTTTATAATTTTTTTGCCTAGTTAAAAATAAGATTATTACTTTTTTCAAAGCAATAATCCAATATAAAAGAGCAATTTTTGCTACAGGCATTTTCTCTTGTTTCCTCAAATATGATATAATAAAAGCACTAACAAAAAATTTGATTAATTTTTTACCATGTGCTATTTTCAGTAAGTTTCGAAAATACCTTTATCTTAAGAAAGGAGGGTTGTTGTTCTTTACTGGAATCATTTGATTTTATTATATTAAAGGAGGTTTTATTCATGACAAGTCCATTTCTAGGTGAATTTCTTGGTACGGCAGTCTTGATTTTTTTCGGCAACGGCGTAGTAGCAAATACGTTGCTGAAAAACTCCAAAGCGGAAGGTTCTGGCTGGCTAAACATAATTATTGGCTGGGCTATTGGCGTTCTAATGGGCGTTTTCGTCGCCATTGCCTGTGGTGCACCGCAAGCCGATCTAAATCCAGCAGTAACTTTAGCAAAAACTTTAAACGGCGTTTATCCCGGCTCTGAAGCTATGGGAATTATGCTTGTCCAACTTGCTGGCGGTTTTGTCGGCGGTTGCCTCACTTGGATCTTCTTCCGCGGCCATTGGGAAATAACAGAAGATACTGGTGCAAAATTAGGCGTCTTCTGCACAGCCCCAGCGATTCGCAATTATTCCCAAAACTTATTGTGCGAAGCCTTGGCAACTCTTATGCTGATATTCCCGATCTTTGCTATATTCTCTAAAAATGTCGGAACAATCCCACCGGCTGTCGGCCCCTTCATGGTTTCCCTTTTAATCTTAGGCATCGGCTCCTGCCTCGGCGGCACTACTGGATATGCCTTAAATCCCGCCAGAGATCTTGGCCCACGCATTGCTCATGCTATTTGCCCGATTGCCGGCAAAGGC
>URQW01000157.1 GCA_900550105.1 uncultured Pelosinus sp. | reverse complement strand
GACGACTTTCATCAATCATAATTGTCGTACCCTTTAGCCGCGGTAAAAAGGACAATAGCAAGCTCTTTACCTCTGAGGAAGAAAGCGAGTGCGGCGGAATGTTGGCAGTAAAACTAATGGCATTATCGGCATAAACATCTTGAATCATTGCTTGAACGCTGAGCATATCGGCAAGATGAATTTCATTTTGTTGCTCAACCATATCTTCTATATCTAATCCCGCTGCCTCAGCAATTTCTACCAGGCGATCTTTATAGTAAAATTTTACAACTTTCGTAGTTGCTGAATACATGTCCTGCTCCATATCACTCAGGCTAAAAGCGTCTAACTCAGGATCATTTGCAGCATAACGCACACGGCGAATCCCATAGCGCGTATAAATCGGCTGAATCCCAGTTGTTTCACCTGGCAACAGAGCAATCGTTCCCGTCGGTGCAATTGTCGTTACTTTGACAGGCTCGGGAATTCTCAGGCAAAAAGCATAATCGCGCGCCGCCTGTCGCACAATCTGATAATATTTTTTTAACGATTGCATCACATATTGATTATAGTGAGACTCAGAATATTTAATACCGTTTTGAATGAGCCAAGTCTGATAGCCGAAAAACCCTACGCCAATTCGCCGATTTTTGGCGACTACCGCCTGTTGACGCTGATTTAAAATATCGCCAAAAGTATTACGAATTAAGAACCGAGCCATAAGCCGAAAGGCTTCTTGCCGTTCCTGTTCGTCACTAAAAGCCGCTAGATTAATATGACCTAAGTTACAATTTTCAAAACCTTGTAAGGCAATTTCACCGCAAGGATTTGTACTTTCGATGAGTTCAGGCTCTGTTTCACCTACTTGCGATAAAGAGCGGTTCCAAAAACCCGGTTCCCCTCTAGTCATCATCGCCTCAACAGCTCGATCCAGAACTAGCCGAGCATGAGAATTGCCCTTTTTCCAGGCAGCAAAAAAATCATCATCAATTTCAACAGAAATATTCGTCGTCCAATGGGACGTTTCATCAAGCTTGCAATCAATAAAAGCCAAAATGTCTTCGTCTTTCCAAGATTTCAGACTCATTCTAGCGCTACGTCGCACATTACCAGAAATTACACAACGAGCAATAAGATGGTCAATTTCCATAAAATCAAGAGAATTCAATTTTTGCCCTTGTTTGCTATTGAGCAATTCTGCCACATCATAAAGCATGACAATGAGTGGCAAGGGTCCTGAAGCAATCCCGCCAAACCCTTTAATTCGAGATCCTTTTGGTCGAATATTAGATACATCGAAGATCAACTCAACTGCTTCATCGCCGGTTTCCCAAAAAGCATCAAGCAGATTTTTAAGAGCCTCTACCCAGCCTTCACGAGAATCATCAATCGTAATGGAACCAGTCCATTCCGGCGAATAAGTCAGTGACATCTTGTCTTTAATATCACTGTAATCAGGATGACTGCGATCACAAACAAGATGCAGATTCACCCTGCGCTGTACCGGATTATAGCGTTCCACATAACGATTCGAATAGTTACTGCCCACACCGCCGCCTTTGCACAGTTCATCGAATAAAAAAGTAAAATGCTCTGAAACAATTTCTGTCCAAGAGCTATTATGACAATTAAATAAAAACTGCCGTCCTGGCACACCAGACACCCATAAGCTTCGCCCCGCCGGAATCGCCTTGAAAGAATACATCATATCAAAAAGCTTTTCCGCTTCGTCCGGCTCGATGTAACGACTGGGTACTAAACTACAATTCCCATTGACCACCCGTAAAACAGTTTCTGGCCAAGTTTCCTTTTCGCCATTCGGCTTAATCCTCGAATAGGTTCGTTCATACACGGCTTTGCCTAAAACGCCAAATTCTACTGACTCATTCAACTGCTGAAGTTTTTCTTTATCGATGATCAACATAATAATCGCTCCCGCTTACAATTTACTAGTTAGCTTTCGAAAAAAGGCAGATATCTATAACAGCCTCTCCAATCACTATATATTGTATTTTAACATAATTTAAAAACTATATATAGTGTTTTATGGTCTTGTAAAAAAATAGAGACAAAAGGCACAGTCCTTTTGTCTTGTTTGCAATACAGCGTTTTGTAATTAGAAAACCCTTAAGGAAAAGGTACTTTGAGTTGCTGGCCAGCCATGATTTTTCCGTTACTATCTAAGCCATTTATACTACATATTAAAACAATGCGCTGTCTGATATCTTCTCGTTCTGTAGTATACCGAGCAGCAATGGTCCACAAGGTATCGCCCTGCGTCACAGTCACTGTTTCATAACGTAAAGCAGCTTGTTTTCCCTGGATTGAATAAGCATGAACAGAACTTACAGCCATGAATAATAAAAGAAAAACCCATAAGAGTTTACGCATTCAAACCCCTCCGAACGTTTGTTTGGTTTCAGTCTATCACAGAACAAGTGTTCGGTCAAACAAAAAAAACATCACCAAAATAAAATAACCGCCCTAAATAAATAGGACAGTCAATTTTATTCACAGCATATAGTAATCATGCTATAATGGGAAAAAATAATTTATCTAATGCCGCGCCTACTCTTTTTCCCGCTTTTGTGTTAAAGTTTTCAATGAGTCGCTAATAGTCCATAAAAAATATAATTGCAATAACGTAGTAACAATATAAAAAGCCAATAAAAAAAAGTCTTCAAAATCTAACGGATACATATGTGGACCAGCTCCCTTCTGTCTATTATTTCATCATAACGAGTAATTATGACAAATCAGTGACAAAAGGACGATGCGACCGCGTCAAATTTGCTTTAGGAGGCTGTCTATGTGATTGAATTGTTTTTAATTTTACTGTTTATCGCTGCTGCAATTTTAGTAAAAATGCGCATAGAATTAGAAAAAATTGATGATGTAAAATATGCTATGAACAACTTTGCCGTGGAAGCTGCCAGACTCGTAAAGACAATTGATCATTTTACTCCCGCCATGGTTGCTGCTCTATCGCTAGGCGGACAGACCATAGACGGCTATATTTACGCGGATACAGATACAGGCACGCTTTGCCTTGTAAATAAAAAGCTGCGTTGGAAACTCGTAAAAGGCCATGAAATCTTAGATGTGGCAATCGTAACAGATGATACGAGTCAAAAAACGAGTAAAGACTATGTGGAACATGTTCATGTAATTATGCATCTTAATGATTTAAAATATCATACGGTTCGGATAAATTGTCTGCCTGTCAGAGCGAAAAAAAATTCTTCTAGCTATCAACAAGCTTTAGCCACAGCAACGCAATGGCACGGCATGCTACAATATTTGAAACAGGCTGAAGAAGAATATCGCTTCAATTAAAAAGCCAATGCACTTGCTAAAATAACAAGTGCATTGGCTTTTATTCTTATATGCTACAATGACTATTTGATGGAAAGCTTCGTCTATTGATTCGTATTAATACTTAATTTACTGCCTACTGCGTGAAGGCGCAAGCTGCCTGCCCCAGCCTTTGGCTTGCTCTTTCAAATAAAGATCCAATTCAGCAGGATCCATGCGAACCGTTTTCACTTCAGCTTGTCCATAAACCCTTCGGTCGCGGTGAGTAAATCCTGCTATTTTCGTCACCTTACGGTGCATCTCTGCTTCAATAGTTGCCGCTTTAAGTAAACCGCAAGTTTTTCTGTCAAGCATTTTCATACGCCAATCACTCTCCTAAATTGTTGTGTGATCATAACAGAAACTATTCAAGCATATTTTTTTTAAGACAGTTGCTATTGTCACAACTCCCTCTATAATTACTATAAGACTTTTGCTGGATTTAGTCTATATGTAATTTGTTAATTTGGCGTAAATTTGTAAAGAACCTAAAATAATAAAAACGATTTATCTGTCTTATTTAATATTTTGCGAAACCGCCTCAGCCTTATTGACATTTATGCTCAAAATACGACATAATATTTATTGTCAGAAAGAAAGCAGGTGAGTTCTGTGGAAAAGAAGAAGAAAAACCTAACAACGATCATTACCTATTTTACGAAAGATGGCCGTCGCACAACAGAAAAACTTGCTTTCCGAAAAATCGTCCACTGCTATGATGCTGGAAGGAATTTAATTCACTCTAGTTTAAGTATACGCTTTTCTTTGGAAGACGAATGGTAGTCTTGCTAGCAGGTTATGCTAAGCGAGAGGTGATAAGCATGGATAAGAATGAAACCGTGGAGCAGCAAGCAGCTAAAGCCAATGCAGCTGTCGGTTATGGACCCAATAATCCAGAACCCATTCAGTTCAAGGAAGATCAGAAAAAACCACCAAAAGACTCTTTAGAAGCTGTTTCTGAATACATTAATCGCGATCGAAATTAAAGTTGCATTTCCTAACTAGATAGTGTATTCTATCTATGGGGATGCTACGATGATTCGTAGTAGTGGTTATAAGGCGGGACAAAAGCGGGAGCAGATCGGAAAAAGCTCTCGCTTTTGTTTTTATAAAAATATGGTATAGCAAAACTACGATACTCTTATCCTATAAAAAAATGGATAGGAGATTTTTTTTATAATTTGCTCTGATGGATCTCTTTATTTTGATAAAAAAAGAGACCCCTTGCCTTAACAACAAGCCTATTATATTCAATAGTAAAACTTTTTTGCTATAACATGAAATTTTTTTGACATAAAAAGGCATACTCTGTTTTTTATTTAGGAGATTCTGATATATAATTAAAGGTATTCCTAAGATTTGATATAATGTGTTTAATAACATATTGAACACCTTTTCACTTCGTTAAGCATGAACATTACAATTTGCCAAGCTACAGTAACGCTTTATAGTTTGGCCTAGGAGACGCGAACTACATGAATCATCTTTTTGCCACTTTGTTTTTATTAGCTTTTATCCTCTTGTTAGTCGGCCTCATCTCGCCATCAGCGGCACTTTTCTGGGGAAAGACCAAAACACGCAAAGCTGTCATTATACTCTACGGACCTATCTTAATTTGCTCACTAGCTCTCGCCGCTTACTTCAGGCTACAGCCAGCGCCCAGTGATGCGACTGCTCCAATAAGCGCAGCAACAGAAGTGGCGCAGCAGCAACCAGTCTATAGCTTAGGGTC
>URQW01000156.1 GCA_900550105.1 uncultured Pelosinus sp. | reverse complement strand
CGGTCTGAAAGGGTGATTTCGATAAGGGACGGGGGATAATGAATGACAGTTTTGAACGAAAGCAAAAATAATGAGATATTTCAATTGTGGGAAGCCTACAGTCAAGAGAAGTCGATCATTCTACGGGATAAAATTATTGAACAATATTTGCCTCTTGTAAAAATTGTTGCTGGTAGGATTGCCATTGGTTTACCTCACTATGTGGACAAGGATGATTTGCTAAGCAATGGTTTCTTTGGATTACTTGACGCGATTGAACGATATGATCAAAAGCGTGGTGTTAAATTTGAAACGTATGCTGTTGCTCGCATACGTGGCGCTATTTTAGATTCTCTGCGGGCCCAAGACTGGATTCCTACAACATTGCGCCAAAAGGCGAAACAGTATGAACAGGCTTTGGTCCGTCTGGAGAATCGTTTAGGTCGATCCGCTACCGATCAGGAAATTGCTGATGAACTTACAATACCTTTAGAACAGTACTATCAGCTGCTTTCACAGCTTAATGCAACGACTTTGATTCCTTTGGAAGATTATGCAAAGTCAGAAAGCTCTTCAGGCCTAGTGAATCCGTCACAGGCGATTGAGGATGAAGAGGTTAAAATTACTTTAGCGCAAACGATTGATAACTTACAGGAAAAAGAAAAAATTGTTTTATCTCTTTATTATTATGAAGGATTAACGCTCAAAGAAATTAGTTTAATTATGAAACTTTCGGAAGCAAGAATTTCTCAGTTGCATACCAAGGCTATTTTTCGGATGAGGGCTGCTTTGTCCCGTCTGAAGTCTAGTTTACTCTAGTCTCGGTTTGAGAGGAGGATTACAGTGTCTGAACATGAACGCATTGTAGAAGTAGTCGAAGATAAATTAAAAGACCTTAATGGGTATTATTCACTAGAAACAAGTGAAAAGGGCGTTTATTTGACGGTTCATCCTCCCCAGGGAGACGGAAAAATTGTGGCGGAAGCTGCTATTTTACAAGAGCTGGCTGCAAGAGAAATTTCGGATATAAAAGCAGGGATGATTTCTAAAACAATTGCCGAAGCTACGGGGACACCTGTCAAAATTGCTGATTATAAAGCGGAAGCGGCTGAGCCGGAATATACGATACTTGTTGCGCGTGATCGCATGTCAGCCAATCTTTCCATAAAAAAACCACCACGTTGCCGTCCGATTAATTTGCAAGAAATTATGGATAAATTAGCAGCTGCAGGCATTGTTTATGGAATTGATGAGGCGGCAGTTCAGCAGGCTAATGAGCGTCCTGGCAGTACGGTGATATGTGCTAAGGGTCTTGCCGCTGTTGATGGTAAAAGTTCAGAAATAAAAGTGCTTTTTGACGATGCAAATCGTGGCCGTCCTGTTGAAAAGGACAATGGGACGGTTGATTATAAAGATCTTAATTTGTTTACCGTTGTTAAGCAAGATGATGTATTAGCAGAAAAAATTCCAGCAACAAGTGGCTCACCAGGAAAAGATATTTTAGGGACGGATATTTCACCGAAACCAGGCAAGGATTTACCGCTTCCTGTAGGAAAAAATGTTCGGATTGAAGAAAATCGAATTATTGCCGATATTGCTGGCCAAGCTCTTTTGACGAATGGTAAAGTGAATGTGGTTCCAGTGATTGAAATCAAGGGTGATGTTGACTTGTCTACTGGTAACATTGACTTTATCGGTAGTGTCACAATTCGTGGGTCTGTTCAATCGGGGTTTTCCGTAAAGGCAGCCGGCGATATAGAGGTTATGGGGGCTATTGCCGGTGGCACAGTAGAAGGCAAAAATGTATTAGTTCGAACTGGAATTCAGGGAATGAACCGTGGTTATGTAAAAGCCTTAGAAAATGTCACGGCAAAGTTCATTGAAAATGCTACAGTATTTGCCGGAGGGGAAGTTCTTGTAGCTGATGTAATTTTACATAGCAGGGTCAGTGCGGCTAAGAAAATTATTGTCGAAGGACGTAAAGGTTTAATTGCTGGCGGAACTGTGTCAGCTGGCGAGGAAATTCGCGCAAAAGTTGCTGGAACCTATATGTCTGTTAGTACAGATCTAGAAGTCGGTGTAAATCCGATGCTTAGAGAAGAACATCAGTTTCTTCGACGGGAAATGAAGAAACTAAATGTTACCTTAGAGCAAGCACAAAAAGCTCTGACTATTTTGAAATCAGTTGATCCAGAAAAATTGTCGCCTGATAAACGGGAAATGTTGTTAAAAATGACAAAAGCGCAATTTCATTTAATGGGCCAGCAAGAAACGCATAAAAAACGTCTGACAGAAATTGAGGCCATGTTTGATGATATGCGCTATGGCAAAATTAAGATAGCTGATACAGTATATCCAGGCGTAAAAGTTGTAGTAGGCACTTTAGTGAAGCCCATAAGAGAAAACATGAAATTTGTTTCCTTTTATGAGGATGATGGGGAAATTGTGGTTGGTTCTTATCGGTAAGCTTGATCTTAGTAGGTGGTGATAGCAATGAATGGCATTAGGCCCATGGAGATGCAAGTGTTGATTCCACGAACAACTGATGTCGGAAAAATGCAACAAATTGCGAACCAACAGCCTGCGGTAGATCAGCAGATTGTTAGCGAACAATTTAAAACTGTAACAAATCACCGCCAGCAGCAAGTACAGCAAAGCGATAAGTCGGAAGGCGGAAAAATTACACGCGAGCAAGAGCGTGAACAAGAAAAAGGCCATTCCCAAAAACAGTTTTCAAAGAGTGATTCGCCGCAAGAAGAAAATGCTATGTCACTGCCTAAAGCGGTGATTCCTAGCGATCCAGTACGAGGTCATACTATTGATATTAAAACTTGAGCAGGGTAATTGAGGTGTCTTTATGTTAACTACAGTAGTTGTGGCGGTCACGTTTTTGTTGGCGTTAGCTTTACTAGCTTTTTCAAAACAGGATTTGCTTAAACAACGCTTTAGCAATCAATTGGCGAAACCAGCAAATGATTTGCAAGATCAGCTAGAGCTTACTGCTGATACAGTAATTAAAAATCTAGAAGGACATATTGTTCAGCTTGAATCGCTGTTGGCAGAAGCTGATCATAAAATGGAAAAGATGGGTGAAACCATTCGTCAAAGTGAAAGTAAGTTGACTTCCATGGGCCAAGCCTTGTCTGACACAGATAAAAAAATGAATGAACTTGATGAAAAAATATCGGAAGCCAAAGTTGTTAATACTGTACTCGCTAATACTCAAAAAACTGCTCTTATGCAATTAGCTAAAGAAGATCTTTCCTTAGCGCGTAATAGAGTGGAATTACAAGAAGCGATCCCACTCTATCAGGTTCGAGAAACGGAACAAAAGCTGTCAGCACAGCCGGAGCCGCTTGAAAAAGTGGTTCCTTATGCTTTTAATCAATATCAACACCAACGAGAAACTTCTATTTCAGCGCCAGCGTCACAGGAAACGGAAGCAGTCACTTCCGATGAGACGGTAAATCAGCCCCAAGCAGTTAATTCGAGTGAACCAGACACTAGATTGGCTGATGCGCTAGCGGCGGAGCAGCATAAAGCTTCGGTCGAACAAGATATTGCTAAACTAGATCAATCCATACAACAACAACGACCTGTTGTATTGGCTATGGCGCAACAAGGTTATACTGTTACGGAAATTTCTAAGGTAACAGGTTTAGGCAAAGGTGAAATTTTATTATTTCTTGAATTGAATAAGACATCATAAATTGCTCATATTAAAAGTTAAAGAGCATTTACGATAAATTAAAATTTGTGCTTGTATCTATCGTTTATTTATGATAAAATATATTCCGGTATAATTCACACGCAATTCAATGGGGCTGGCAGTGCCATAAAGGTTCCAGTCAAAGATGCGAGTTGCGGCGGAAAATAACAGGAGGTGCTATACCATGTCAGTAATTTCAATGAAACAACTATTGGAAGCCGGTGTCCACTTTGGTCACCAAACAAGAAGATGGAACCCTAAAATGGCTACCTACATTTTTACGGAACGTAACGGGATTTATATTATCGATTTACAGAAAACCGTAAAAAAAGTTGAGGAAGCTTACAATTTTGTTCGTAACCTAGCAGGTGAAGGCAAAACGATTCTTTTTGTCGGTACGAAAAAACAAGCGCAGGAAGCTGTTAAAGAAGAAGCTGCTCGTTGCGAAATGTTTTACGTAAATGAAAGATGGTTGGGCGGTATGCTCACAAACTTCCAAACAATTCAAAAACGGATTAGCCGTTTAAAAGAATTGGAAAAAATGGAAGAAGACGGAACGTTTGATGTTCTGCCGAAGAAAGAAGTTTTAACTCTTCGTCATGAAATGGAACGTCTGCAGAAATTCTTAGGCGGCATCAAAAATATGCAGCAGCTTCCTGGCGCTTTATTTGTAATCGATCCTCGTAAAGAACGCATTGCAATTGCCGAAGCACGCAAACTGGGTATTCCTATCGTCGCTATTGTTGATACGAACTGCGATCCTGATGAAATTGACCAAGTAATTCCTGGTAATGATGATGCTATTCGTGCTGTAAAACTTCTTACAGGCAAAATGGCAGATGCAGTTTTAGAAGGTAAGCAAGGCGAACAGTTAGCTGACGCTGAATAATCGAAAATAATTTCTTAAAGGTAAGGGGACAGACGTTGTTTGTGTTCCTTACCTTTACTAATAAATAGGAGGCACATGAATGATTACAGCAGGAATGGTAAAAGACTTGCGCGAACGTACTGGTGCAGGTATGATGGATTGTAAAAAAGCTTTGGCTGCAACTGATGGTGATATGGATAAAGCAGTTGACTTTTTACGTGAAAAAGGTTTAGCAGCCGCTGCGAAAAAAGCTGGACGAATTGCTGCAGAAGGCGTCGTAGAATCTTATATTCACGGCGGCGGACGCATCGGCGTTATGCTTGAATTGAACTGTGAAACTGATTTTGTTGCTAAAACCGATGATTTTAAAGAACTGGCTAAAGACGTAGCTATGCAGATTGCTGCTGCCAATCCTCTCTATGTGCGTCGTGAAGAAGTTCCGGCCGATTTAGTAGAACATGAAAAAGAAGTTCTGAAAGCACAGGCTTTAAATGAAGGAAAACCGGCTAATATTGTAGAAAAAATGATTA
>URQW01000155.1 GCA_900550105.1 uncultured Pelosinus sp. | reverse complement strand
TGATGCGAGCGTTGATGGTTTGATAACAAATCCCGCTGGAATTTATGTGGATTGTACTTTAGGCGGTGCCGGTCATGGGGCTGCCATTGTGGAAAAATTGCTGCCTGAAGGTTGTTACATTGGTTTTGATCAAGATCCTGCTGCCATTGCGGCAGGCAGGGAACGGTTAGCTAAAGCGAAATGCCGAATTGAACTCATTCATAGCAATTTTGAACTTTTTAAGGATTGTCTTGATCGAGCCGGTATTGATAAAGTTGATGGCGTCTTATTCGACCTTGGTGTTTCTTCGCATCAGCTCGATACGGCTGAGCGAGGCTTTTCCTATATGCAGGATGCGCCGCTGGATATGCGCATGGACCCGAATAATCCCTTTTCCGCCTATGATGTAGTAAATCGCTACAGTGAAGCGGAACTTACCCGCATTATCTTCGAATATGGCGAGGAGCGCTGGGGAAAACGGATTGTGCAGTTTATTTTAGCCGAAAGAGCCCTTGCTCCGATTGAAACAACGGGACAACTTGTAACAGTTATAAAAAAAGCCATTCCTGCTGGAGCTAGACAAGATGGACCTCATCCGGCTAAACGTACTTTCCAGGCGATACGAATTGAGGTAAATCGGGAACTGGTGATTTTAAAAAATACTTTTCTGGCGGCAATTGATCGGTTAAAGCAAGGTGGTCGGCTTTGCGTTATTACGTTTCATTCGCTGGAAGATCGCATTACGAAACAGGTATTGCAAGAACAGGCGAAGGGCTGTATTTGTCCGCCGAAGTTTCCTGTTTGTGTTTGCGGCCATCGGCCTAATGTGAAAATTCTCGGGAAACCGCGTGTACCTTCCTCTCAGGAGCTGGAAGAGAATCCCCGGTCACGCAGCGCGAAATTGCGCATTGCTGAGAAGATTGGTTAAAAACAGTTCTATTTTATAAGGGGGAACCGTATGATGTTAGTGAGCAAAAAGCAAGAGTGGGAACATCACGAGCAACATTTGACAACAGAGCAGAACAATAAGCTTCCCAAGCCTCAGCTTGATGCGCCGCTACGCAAGAGATGTCTGGGGATCGTATTTCTCCTAATTTTTATGGCTGTGGCTATCACGATTCAGAGTGAATGGATAGTTCGCAGCGGCTATGATCTTGTCGAAATGAAGAAACAAGTCGTTCGTTTAGAAAAAGAAAATGAAGAAATGCATCTGGCAATTGCTAAATTACGGGCGCCTAGTCGCATTGAACGGATTGCTACAAGCCAGCTTGGTCTGGTTCAACCAGCTTCTGTTTATTATGCCGCCGCTGGCGCTGCTACTACAACAGAAACGGGGAAAGAAAAAACAGATCATTCCTTACTAGGTTTTGTAAAGGCAGAGATCGCCCAGAACACTACTCGACGGTAGCCAATTGAACAGCACGGAGGGATCAGTCTGTGGCAGCAGCTTCCCATGGCATGATTCGTCGGCGGGTTATTATTCTCTTCTTATTGGTTACCTTTCTCTTGACAGGCCTTTGTTTAAGGCTTGGCTATCTGCAACTATTTCGCAGCAGTTGGCTTAGCGAAAATGCTACGGATCAAAGAATCCGCAACATCCCCGTGGAAGGCAAACGGGGTCTTATTTTTGACCGAAAAGGCAGAGAACTTGCCGTAAGTAAAAGCATTGAATCTGTTTATGCAATTCCGGCCGAAATTAAAGATGTGCAAGATACAGCAGCCAAATTGGCTGCTATTTTGAATTTACAGGCTGATGACTTGTCTCGAAATTTAGCCAAACGACAAGCTTTTGTCTGGGTTAAGCGAAAAGTAGAACCAGCTTTAGCCAGGAAAATTCAAGAATCTGCCTTAATTGGTGTCGGAATTACGCAGGAGGGGCAGCGTTACTATCCGAATGATGAAATCGCTGCTCATGTTTTGGGATTTACCGGGATTGATAGTCAAGGGCTTGATGGTGTGGAAATGACCTTTGACAGCGAACTAAAAGGAACGCCTGGCCGTATTTTGGTAGAATATGATGCCAGAGGACGGGAAATTCCTTATGCGAATCATCGCTTTATTCCACCAGAGCCAGGCAATAATATTTATCTAACAATTGATCTTGTTGTGCAAAAAATTGTTGAACGGGAACTTGATCAAATTATGACGGATACGCAGGCCGCTGCGGCTACTGTTGTAGCGCTAGAGCCAGCGACAGGCAAAGTATTGGCCATGGCAAACCGTCCGACCTATAATCCTAACCATTTTGGCGACTACGCTCCGAAGTTCTGGCGTAATTTAGCATTATCTAATGCCTATGAACCAGGCTCTACTTTTAAAATTGTAACAGCTGCAGCGGCTTTAAACGAAAAGGTTGTCACTTTACAAGACCGCTTTTACGACCCTGGCGCGATTGATGTGCAGGGGCGACAGATCCATTGTTGGAAAGAGGGCGGCCATGGCAGCGAATCTTTCGCGGAAGTAGTGCAAAATTCTTGTAATGTGGGCTTTGTCAATGTAGGCCTTCGCCTGGGACGCGATTCTTTCTATCAATACCTAGAGAAAAGTGGCTTTGGTCATTTAACCGAAATTGCGTTGCCGGGGGAAGCCAAAGGAATTGTGATTGATAAAAAAGACGTAAAACCCATTAACATTGCTACATTAGCGATGGGGCAGAGTATTGCTGTAACCCCCTTGCAGCTCGCGAGCGCTGTTGGCGCCATCGTAAATGACGGCAATCGTCTACGACCGCAAATTGTTGAAAAAGTTGTTTCGAAAGATGGGCGATTAGTCAGAGAAATTCAGCCGGAATCTTTAGGTCAAGTGATTAATTTTGAAACAAGTGCAGAAGTTAGAGGAGTTCTGGAAAAAGTTGTTGAATTGGGTACAGGTAGAAATGCTTTTCTTGCCGGATATTCTGTCGGTGGTAAAACAGGAACAGCCCAAAAGGTAGGAGCAGGCGGCTATATGGCTGGAAAGTATGTTGCTTCATTTATTGGCTTCGCTCCTGTTCAAAAGCCTCAAATTGTTTTGCTTATTTTAATTGATGAGCCCATGGGACTTTATTACGGCGGGCAAATTGCTGCACCTGCTTTTGCGGCAATGATGAAAGATATACTGCCTTATTTACAAATTCCTAAAATGCCTGACAAACAATGAGTAAAAATATGGAAAACAGGATAGAGTAAGAGAAGTGAATCTTAGTAGCGGATTTACATTAAGGGAGGCCCTTTGTATGGCAAAAACATTACAAGAACTTTTACAACATATTTCCGGGACGGTTGTTCAGGGAGAAACAGATCTTATCATTCAATCACTAGCCTATGATTCGCGAAAAGTAACGCCAGGCTGTTTGTTTATTTGTCTCAAGGGAGCTCATGTCAATGGTCATGACTTTATTGCGAAAGCCAAAGAGGCTGGCGCTGTTGCGGTCCTGGTGGAAGAAGACGTAGCAGTTCCTCAGGAGCTTACAGTTATTAAGACGGCCAGCACGCGTGAAGCGATGCAAACGGCAGCGCCTTATTTTTACGATTACCCTGCTCGCAAAGTGCGCATGATTGGCGTAACGGGGACGAATGGGAAAACAACAACAACCTACTTAATTAGGCAGATTTTACTAGAGGCTGGCTATCAGGTTGGCGTGATTGGAACTATCCAAACTTTAATTGGCGAAAAGGCGCTACCCGTAAAAAACACAACGCCTGATGTAATCGACTTACAACAGCTGCTTTGTGAAATGGTCGAAGCTTCGATGGATTATGTCGTGATGGAAGTTTCTTCCCATGCTTTGGCTATGCAGCGAGTAGCTGGTTGCGAGTTTGACGGCGCTATTTTTACGAATTTGACACAAGATCATCTTGACTATCATAAAACCTTAGAAAATTACCGTGAAGCGAAAGCTCTTTTATTTAAGGGACTTGGCGAAAATGCGACGAAAGATAATAAATGGGCTGTGATTAATGGCGACGATGAAGCTGGCGCAGCCATGCTGGCAAAAGTAAAAAACAGCAAGGTTTTTACCTATTCAGCGCAGGGCAAAGGAAACTTGCAAGCTGTTGATATCGCTGTGAAAGCGCGGCAAATGCAATTTAGCGCCAAAGGCGACTTTGGTTCTATTGCGCTGCGTCTGCGGATTACGGGCCTTTTCAATGTTTACAATACGTTAGCAGCCATTGGCGCGGGTCTTGGCGAGAATGTTAAACCGGCAGTCATTCAAAGCGCCCTAGAAAAATTCACAACGGTTCCTGGTCGGTTTGAGCTTGTTGATGCCGGACAGAATTTTTCGGTGATCGTCGATTATGCTCACACGCCAGACGGTCTGGAGAATATTCTAAAGACAGCACAACAAATTTCCGAAGGACGCATTATTACGGTGTTCGGCTGCGGCGGCGATCGTGATCGCACCAAACGGCCGATTATGGGACGATTGGCGACAGAGTATTCTGATGTGGTAATTGCTACTTCCGACAATCCTCGTAGTGAAGATCCTTTGGCGATACTACAAGAAATTGCTGTTGGCATTGAAGCTGTTTTAACGCCGGAGAAAGAGTACCATATGATTCCCGATCGACGGGAAGCGATTGGCGCCGCCTTGCGCTTGGCTTGTGAGCATGATATAGTCATGATTGCAGGTAAAGGCCACGAAACATATCAGATTTTAAAAGACAAAACAATTGATTTTGACGATCGCCAAGTGGTGCGTGAAATTTTAAAGGAGTTGAACTAATTGGCTAATTTTACGCTAGAAGAGGTGTGTTGCGCTACAGGCGGCACAAAACTCGGTCAAGTAAATTTGACCGAGTTTACTGGCGTGTATACTGATAGCAGAAAAGTCGTTCCCGGCAGTCTGTTTGTCGCTCTAAAAGGGGAAAACTTTGACGGTCATGCGTTTATTGCTGATGTCATTGCCAAAGGAGCTGCAGCGGTGATTGTGGATCGGCCTGTAGCTAGTACGGTAACTACGATTTTATGCGCTAATACGCTTAAGGCACTACAGGATCTAGCTGCTTTTCATCGGCGGCGCTTTGCTATTCCGGTTATTGCAATTACTGGATCTAATGGCAAAACAACGACGAAAGATATGCTTGCGGCAATTTTAGCCGAAAAATGGAATGTTGTAAAAACGCCAGGAAATTATAAC
>URQW01000154.1 GCA_900550105.1 uncultured Pelosinus sp. | reverse complement strand
TGGCGCTGTGGTGATGATGTTGAGCGCTAATATGTTGGGGCTTGGCAATGCCGTGACGCCGCTTGGGATTAAAGCCATGGAAGAATTGCAACGGTTAAACCCGCAAAAAGATCGAGCTTCTGCCGATATGTGCACGCTGGTAGCGCTTTGTACGACTGGTTTCACTTTAGTGCCAGCTACGATTATTGCGTTGCGTTTTGCAGCAGGGTCGCTGTATCCGGCTAATATTACAGGAGTTACACTGATCGTAAGTCTTGCGGCTACGGTTAGCGTGTTGATTCTTGATCGCATTATGCGACTATTGACACAGCGGCGGAGGCATTTTCATGAATGATTTTCTTACGATTTTTGCCGCTTGGCTGATCCCGTTGTTGCTATTGTTTATTCCGTTAATCGGCTTGATTCGCGGTGTGAAAGTGTATGAAGCCTTCGTAGAAGGCGCGTCGGAAGGCTTTTCTACGGTTCTTAGGATTATGCCTTATTTAGTAGCAATGATGGTGGCAATTGCTATTTTTCGCGATTCCGGTGCGCTGGCAGCTTTGGCTGCCTGCGTAGCCCCTTGGTGTAGTTTGTGGGGAATACCTGAAGAAATTCTCCCCTTAGCTCTGCTAAGGCCGCTTTCTGGCAGCGGTGCTTTAGGTATGACGGCTGAGCTGATTCATAGGTTTGGACCCGACTCTTTTGTTGGCTATTTAGCCTCTGTGATCATTGGCAGTACTGATACAACTTTTTATGTTTTAACCGTTTATTTTGGCGCTGTTGGTGTGAAAAATCCGCGTTACTCCTTGTTCGTCGGTTTATGTGGTG
This sequence comes from uncultured Pelosinus sp., assembly GCA_900550105.1. Taxonomy (GTDB): domain Bacteria; phylum Bacillota; class Negativicutes; order UMGS1260; family UMGS1260; genus UMGS1260. The sequence continues at coordinate 4,389 of URQW01000154.1, read as the reverse complement.
ACGTAATTGGCCTAGTGGCCTCGCTCTACGTTTGTCAAAAATTTTTTTTGTGAAATCGTTTGGAAAACCGCTGTCAGGCGGTTTTTTTGTTTTGGCTCTTTTGTTGTGTCAGACTTACTCACCGTGAATAGACTGTAGTGTGTTTAAAGTGATGATAGGAGGGGACTTAATGATTCATGTCATCATTGTCGGCGGCGGCTGGTCTGGCTGTGCCGCCGCGCTTGCGGCGGCCAAGGCGGGCGCGACTGTCTCTTTATACGAAAAAAGCGATATGTTGCTAGGAACAGGGCTTGTGGGCGGGATTTTTCGCAATAATGGACGATTTACGGCAGCGGAAGAAGCGATTGCTATGGGCGGCGGTGATTTGTTTTTGGCTATGGATGCCAACGCTAGACATAAAAATATTGCATTTCCCGGCCATAATCATGCTTCGCTCTACGATGTAGCGTTGATGGAGCCAAAAATCAAAGCACTTCTTACCGACTACGGCGTAGGGCTTTATTTGCAAACAAGGATTGTCGATGTCACGAAATATGGGAAAAAGATCACGTCTCTCTTTACTCAGACGGGAGAGGAACTGAAGGGTGATGTGTTTGTTGATGCCACTGGCTCCGCCGGGCCGATGGGCAACTGTATGAAATATGGCAATGGCTGCGCTATGTGTATTCTTCGCTGTCCGGCTTTTGGACCGCGGGTCAGTATTACTGGTTTGTGCGGAATCAAGGAGATGGCTTCGGTGAAAGAAGATGGAACAGTTGGCGCTATGAGTGGTTCTTGTAAGCTCAATAAAGAATCGCTTAGCAAAGAATTGCAGGGCCAATTGAATGAGACAGGCGTTGCTTTAATTCCTTTACCGCCCAAGTTTAATAAGAAAAATGTTCTGGGGAAAAAAGCCTGCTCTCAGTATGCTCTGCCGGAATTTGGCGACAACCTTATCTTACTTGATACCGGCCATGCAAAACTGATGACGTCTTATTTTCCCCTAGAAGAGCTTCGACAGCTTCCAGGGTTAGAAAAAGCCCGCTTTGAAGACCCCTATGCCGGCGGCAAAGGCAACTCTATGCGCTATTTGGGAATTGCGCCGAATGATCTTACCCTCCAGGTAGAAGGAATGGAAAATCTGTTTTGTTGCGGCGAAAAATGCGGCGCTCTCGTCGGTCATACGGAAGCAATTATTACAGGGCTTCTTGCTGGTCATAATGCGGTGCGGTACGCCCTTGATATGAATTACCTATTACTTAGCCGCGACACAGCCAGCGGTGATTTTATCGCTTTTATTCACGAACAAGCGACAAGCCCAGATGCTCTGGGTAAACGTTATACTTTTTCCGGCTCCGTCTATTTTGATCGAATGAAAGTCAGCGGGCTTTATTCGGCGGACTCGACAGTGATTCAAGCGCGAGCGGTGCAAACTGGAATGGCTGGCGTATATAGTCAATGCTTAGTATAGGAGGGACAAATATGCGAAAACGCCTTCAATGTATTGACGTAAATACAAAGTATTGTCCCTGTCTGTTAGCAGAGACAAATCAGTGTATCTTATGCAGTCAATTGCAAGGCAAGGATTTTTGCAGCTGTGACTGGCCGGGAATTTGCATTTTTAATTTAAAAGAATGGCAAAAACCGCTCACGGCAATGCCGGACTTTTGGCGTCGCGAAGAGGAAGTAACCATGACGGCCAGTGAAGCAATTGGCATAAATACGTATAAACTTTCTTTTGCGCTATCGGCAGATTTCGCCGCAGAGTTAAGTCGGTTGGGAGCATTTTTATTTTTTCGTCTGGCCAAGGATCCGCTTTACTTTCAGTTTCCCGTAGCAGTCTATAAAATCACGGGATCACAAATTGAAGTGATTGTGGAAATCATCGGACCGAAGACGCGGCGGCTTTGGGAAAATCGCAATGATTCCATTTTAGTGCGAGGACCTTATTTTAACGGACTTTTAGGTCAACCATGGATTGATAAGATCTCTTGTGGTACAATACTACTAATAGTTGGAGGAATTGGTCAGGCACCGGCTTTAGCGATTGCTCAAAAATTGAGAAATGGGCAAAATGAGGTGAAGGCTTTTTTAGCTCCCGGCCAAGTAGGTACTTTGTTTTGTGTAGAAGATCTAGCAGCTTTAGGGGTGACAGTGTATCCCCTGGATTCGCTCAGACAAACAGGATTTGCCAAAATCAGGGAATGGTTTATTACAGAGAAAGAACTGCCTGATGTGATTGTCAGTGCCGGTCCTGATGTACAACATCAGGCGATTATCAAAATACTTGACGAAACGCATGTGAACCTTCCGCTTGTCGTTACAAACAACGCAGTAATGTGTTGCGGCGAAGGTGTATGCGGTAGTTGTCAAAAAAAGACAAAAACAGATGAAACAGTAAGGCTTTGCAAAGTCCAAACGGATTTTGACGTTTTAGCCGAGGTATTAAAAGAAGAATAGGAGTATTTATGGCAGAGAGATTGCAGAAAGTAATTAGTCAATCAGGGATTGCTTCTCGTCGAGAAGCGGAAAAATTGATTGTTGAAGGAAAAGTAGCAGTAAACCACAAGATTGTGACAGAGTTAGGAACAAAAGTCGAAGAAAAAGACCTGATCAAAGTGGATGGAAAGGTGATTCAACGGCAAAAGCTAGTCTACGCTTTACTGAATAAGCCTAAAGGCGTTGTTACCACGTTAAAAGATCCCGAAGGTCGTCAGACCGTGGCGGATTTTGTGAAAGATCTCGGACAGAGAGTACATCCTGTAGGCCGGCTTGATTATAATACCGAAGGATTATTACTGCTTACGAATGATGGTGAGTTGACGCAAGCGCTGACTCATCCGAAGCATCATGTACCGAAAGTCTATGAAGCAAAAGTGCTGGGACTGCCTGAAGATGATAAGCTCGATAAATTGCGCCGCGGCATCAAACTTGATGATGGTATGACGCAACCTGCGAAAGTAGTTCTTTTGGAACGGGATTTAGAAAAAAATCAGACTGCACTAGAAGTCACTTTATTTGAGGGACGCAACAGACAAGTTCGTCGGATGTTTGAGGCCATTGGCCATCCTGTCAGAAATTTAAAACGCACAAAAATGGCTTTTTTAACACTGGCTGGATTGAAACGGGGCAGCTATCGACTGCTTACTGTGGCAGAAATAAGACAACTCAAGAAATTAGTAGAAGAAAAAAGTTAAGCAGGGCGGGCTGAAATAAGCCCGCTCTTTTCAGGAGGAATTGGTTTTGAAGAAAATTATCGTTATCGGCGGCGGCGCTGCTGGACTCATGGCGGCCATAAGCGCCGCAGATCAGGGCGGAGAAGTGGTTTTAGTAGAAAAAATGGCTTCTCTGGGCAGAAAGCTCGCTATTACTGGTAAGGGACGCTGCAATATAACAAATGATTGTGATATTAAAACGATGATTTCGCATATTCCCGGCAATGGTTCTTTTCTGTATGGCGCTTTTCATACTTTCTTTCAGGAAGATATTATTGCTTGGCTCAATGCGCAGGGGGTGGCCACAAAGGTCGAACGAGGCGGACGAGTTTTTCCTGTTTCCGATGAGGCCAAAGATGTAGTGGCGGCTTTCTCTTTAGGGCTATTAGAACGCAAAGTGAAAGTACTTTATAATCAAAGCGCTAAGGCGATTTTGACAGAAAATGGCGTTGTTACTGCCGTAGAAACAGACAAGGGACTTCTTAAGGCCGATGCTGTGATTTTAGCGACGGGTGGCGCTTCTTATCCGGGGACAGGTTCTAGCGGCGACGGGTATGCCATGGCCAAAAAGCTAGGCCATACGCTTGTGCCGCTTAGGCCATCGCTTGTGCCGCTCGAAGTGGAGGAAGATTGGATTGGCGACCTTCAAGGATTATCGCTGCGCAATGTAAAAGCTTCGCTGATTGTGAAAGAGCAAAAAGTTGGGGAAGAATTCGGGGAAATGTTGTTTGCTCACTATGGCTTGACGGGACCGATTATCTTGTCCTTGAGTCGCTTGCTTACGGCTTGGCTTGATGAAAGGCAGCAAGTTACTGAGGAAGTGGCAATTGAAATTAATTTAAAACCGGCCTTGTCGGAAGAAGTACTAGACAAACGACTTCAGCGGGATTTTGAGAAATTTTCTCGTCGCCAGTTGAAAAATAGTTTATCAGAATTGCTGCCTGCGAAGATGATTCCTGTGGTGATTGATTTAGCCCATTTAGATCCGGAAAAATTTGTTCATCAAGTGACGAAAGCAGAACGGCAGAGACTGCAGCACCAACTGCAGCACTTAAGTTTTTTTATTCGTGGGACAAGGCCGTTGCGTGAAGCGATTGTTACGGCAGGCGGCGTTGCCACTAAGGAAATTAATCCTAAGACCATGGAATCTAAAATCGTACAAGGACTCTTTCTGGCAGGCGAAGTGATTGATATC
>URQW01000153.1 GCA_900550105.1 uncultured Pelosinus sp. | reverse complement strand
GAAGTTACGGTCAGGGCAATCAGCCGCGCCAGCAAACAGGCGCTCCCGGTGTGAAATCGCCCAATAATCAGCATCAAGGCGCCTCGCAACAGAGCGGAACCTACAATAATCGGCCAAATTACCAAGGCCAAAATCGCGGTAATGAACAAAGAAATACAAATAATCGACCGCCTTATAATAATACACAGCGTAGTGGTAATACACAACATAGCGGTAATACGCAACATAGTGGTAATATGCAGCGTAGCGGTAATACGCAGTATAGCGGTAATACACAGCATAATAGTAATACACAACATAGTGGTAATACTCAGCAGCAAGGTACTAATTATCGCCCACAGACGACAAATCGCCCTGTTGGCGGTAATAATCGGCCAGGACAGAATAATAGAAATAATGCGCCAGGAAATCGTAACGGGAATCAACAGTCGCGCAATAATAACTTTGCTGGCCGTGGACAGAATAACAATCAGAATCGGAACCGTCCCCAAAATAATAATCGCCATAGAACACATCAGGCGCCGCCAGCGCCCAAAATGGAAATTCCGAAACCAACCCATATCTTAGTAGGCGAACAGATTAGTGTTAAAAATTTCGCTTCTAAATGCAGTCGTGAAGCTGGCGAAATTATTAAAAAGCTCATGGGGCTTGGCGTTATGGCCACAATTAATCAGGAAATCGATTTTGACACGGCAGTGCTTTTAGGGGCAGAATTTGGTGTGACAGTAGAAGCTTTGCCGCCAGAAGTAGATCCGACAGAAACGCCGGAAGTCATTGATGATCCGAAAGATCTTGTGCCGCGTTCGCCTGTTGTAACTGTTATGGGCCATGTTGACCATGGTAAGACATCGCTGTTGGATTCGATACGTAAAGCGAATGTAACGGCTTCTGAAGCTGGTGGCATTACGCAGCATATCGGTGCCTATCAGGTGAATTATCAAGGCAAACGAATCGTTTTTCTTGATACGCCTGGTCATGAAGCCTTTACAGCTATGCGTGCCCGCGGTGCTCAAGTAACAGATATTTCGATTCTCGTTGTGGCAGCTGATGATGGTGTGATGCCTCAGACGATTGAAGCAATTAATCACTCCAAGTCGGCCAATGTACCAATTATCGTAGCCATTAATAAAATGGATCGGACCGGAGCCAATCCTGACCGAGTAAAACAACAGTTAGCAGATCATGGCTTGATTCCAGAAGACTGGGGCGGCGATACCATTATGGTACCCGTTTCAGCTCATCAGAAAAGCGGCATTCCTGAACTATTAGAAATGATTCTTTTAGTGGCTGAAATGCAAGAATTAAAAGCCAATCCAGATCGGATGGCTTATGGTACCATCGTCGAAGCACAGCTTGACAAAGGTCGTGGCCCTGTTGCTACAGTACTTGTGCAAAAGGGGACACTTCGCATTGGCGATTCCATTATTGCTGGTACCGCTCATGGTAAAGTAAGAGCTATGGTTAATGACCGTGGTGAAAAAGTAAAAAAAGCGGGTCCGTCTACACCTGTTGAAGTTTTAGGGCTTTCTGATGTGCCTGAAGCAGGCGATATTTTAGAAGCTGTCGATGAAAAAATTGCTCGTGGTATTGCCGAAAAACGATTGGCGAAAAAGCGTACAGAAGAAATGCAACAATCTTCGAAAGTTTCCTTGGAAGATATTTTCAAGCAAATTCAGGAAGGTAATTTAAAAGAGTTAAATATTGTTGTAAAAGCGGATGTACAAGGCTCTATTGAGGCGCTGAAACAAGCGCTCTTGAATCTGAAAAATGATGAAGTGCGTGTAAATGTAATTCATGCGGCTGTCGGCGCTATTAATGAATCTGATGTCATGTTGGCTTCTGCATCAAATACACTCATTATCGGTTTTAATGTACGTCCTGACAATAATGCACGTAAAGCGGCGGAAGCAGAAAAAGTCGATATTCGTACGTATCGCGTAATTTATGATGCCATTAATGATGTACAGGCGGCTATTACTGGTATGCTCGCACCTACCTTTAAAGAGAATGTGCTTGGTCGTGTGGAAGTGCGTAAAGTCTTTACGATTTCCTCAGTTACGATTGCTGGTTCTTATGTACTTGAAGGCAAAATCACGAATAAATCGCAAGTTCGAATTATTCGCGATGGCATTGTTATTCATGAAGGCGTTGTGGATGGACTGAAACGCTTTAAAGATGATGCGAAAGAAGTAGCAACTGGTTATGAATGTGGCGTTACTGTGGAAAAATTCCGCGATATTAAGGAAGGCGATATTATTGAAGCCTTCGTTATGGAAGAAGTAAAACCATCCGTCCAGTCGTAAGAAAGGAAGGAAAAAGTGATGGGTCAACTGCGCGTTGAAAAAGTACAGGAACTTATTAAACAAGAATTAAGCAAAATGATTCTCACAGAGCTGAAAGATCCCCGGATTGGCTTTGTTACCGTAACACAGGTAGAGGCTACAGGAGATTTGCGCAGTGCGAAGGTCTACTTAAGCCTCATGGGCAGTGATGAAGAAAAGGCTGCTACGTGGGAGGGCTTGCAACGAGCTCTCGGCCATATGCGTTCTGAAGTGGGCAAACGCATTCGCCTGCGTATGACACCGGAATTGACGCTCCATCTTGATGAATCATTAAATTATAGTGATCATATACAAAAACTTCTGTTGAAGATTAAGGCGGAAGAAGGCGGTCAATAAGATGAAGGTTACAGCAGCAAAAGTGCATGAGCTTTTTGCCGAGGCCCAGCATATTGTTTTGACGCCTCATGTGCACCCAGACGGAGATTGTCTGGGTGCAATGCTAGGTCTTTATTTTTACTTATGTCAACAAGGGAAAAAAGTAGACATGCTGCTTGACGATATTGTCCCGCCCTATCTTTTCTTTCTTCCCGGCCATGAGAACATTTTTCAGCCTGTTTCACCGGTTCAGGCAGATCTTCTTGTCGTCCTTGATGCTAGTGATGAAGAACGCCTAGGCAAAGTCAAGGAAACTGTGAAGGCGCCAGTGCTAAATATTGATCATCACGTATCAAATACAGCTTTTGCGGACTATCTCTTTTTGGATACAGCGGCTTCGGCCACATCAGAAATTATTTACGGATTGCTTAGAGAAACGAAAGCAGTTGTTTCGGCTGATATGGCTGTTTGTCTTTATACCGGGATTGCTACAGACTCTGGATTCTTCCGATATACCAACACTTCACCGCAGACGATGCGTTTTGCTGCCGAACTGATGGAGGCTGGAGCGCAGCCCCATAAAATTGCCGAAACGCTCGAATTGCGTTCGGTAGAAAGTCTTACTACTATGGCAGATATTCTTAAAACGCTGGAATTTTTTGCTGATAATCAAATTGCTTTTTTGACGGCATCGCCAGAAGTTTTAGCCAAAGGCAGTGATCATACCGAGGGGCTAATCAATTATCCGCGAAGTATAGAGGGAGTAGAGGTTTCTGCTTTATTCAAAGTAGTTGATGAACAGACTGTTCGGATCAGTATGCGCTCTAAACACGTCGATGTCAGTAAAATTGCTTTGGCTCTTGGCGGCGGCGGTCATGTACGGGCAGCAGGGTGCACCTTTATCGGCACTATCTCTGCAGCCAAAGAAATGATATATAAGCTAGCGGTTCGGGAATTGGAGAATAAGGAATGACAAGTGGGTTTCTGAATTTTTTAAAGCCGCCAGGTATGACATCGCATGATGTCGTTTCTTTTGTGCGGCGCACCTATGGTCTAAAAAAAGTGGGGCATGCCGGAACACTTGATCCGGCAGCGGCCGGAGTGTTACCTGTCGCCATAGGGCAGGCTACACGCCTCATTGAATATATGACAAATGCCAATAAACAGTATCGTGTTGAACTTACTTTCGGCTATGAGACTGACTCTGGTGATGAAGCTGGTCAGATTACAGCTAAAAGTCCTGTGCGTAAGCTCGGTGAACAAGAGATTCAAGCCGCTTTGGCTGCTTTTCTGGGCACCATTGAACAAACACCGCCGATTTATTCCGCTATTAAACAAGGCGGGAAAAAACTTTATGAACTAGCGCGGGAAGGAAAAACAGTCGAAGTGCCTAGTCGTAAAGTCGAAATTGAGGCAATTGATCTTCTGGCAGTTCAAGAGCAAAGTGTTTTATTTGATGTAATTTGTTCGAAAGGCACTTACATCAGGTCTTTAGGCAGGGATTTAGCAAGAAGCCTGCACATGCACGGTACGGTTACCTTCTTACTTCGAACTGCTGTCGGCGGATTTTCAATTGCTTCAGCTGCTACAGCGGAGGAAATAGCGCAAGAGCCTCTTAAATATCTTGTAGCGCCTAGCCAGGTACTTAGAGATTTGCCGATGCGTCAGCTAAATGATAAGGAAGCTGATGATTTTATTCACGGTCGCTTTCTTCTTTTATCTGGAGCAGTTGGTACAACTTACGCAGTTTTTACGAAGCAGGGAGACTTGCTAGGAATTGGCAAACAGTCGGATTGCGGTAAAAAGCTTTTGCCGCAAAAAGTTCTAGGAGCTGAGGAGAGACTCTAAGATGAAGATATACAAAAGTTTGGCAGATTTGCCGACGCAGCTTTCCCCTGCGGCCATTGCCTTAGGGACTTTTGACGGATTGCACATTGGTCATCGCCAGCTTGTGGAAAAAGTAATTACTTCGGCAAAAGAGTCAGGCGGAGTTAGCGTTTTATTTACTTTCAGTAATCATCCCCGCGCTATTCTTTTCCCAGATCATTCGCCAAAACTTTTAATGACCCAAGAGCGTAAAGCGCAGCTGCTAGCAGATATGGGGCTAGATATACTTGTGACGATTCCTTTTACCGAAGAGTTTTTTAAAATTACGCCGCAGAATTTTGTTGCGTTGCTTGTGAAGAGTCTTCAGCCCTATTTAATTGTCATTGGTGACAATTATTCCTATGGTTATAAGGGACAAGGCAATAGCGAAATGATGCGCCAAGCCGGTCAGCTCTTGGGGTTTGCCGTTGAGGTTTTTGCTATGGTTACGAAAGACGGTGCCACTGTTAGTTCTACTTTAATTCGCAGTTTGTTAACAGACGGAAAAGTACAGGAAGCGATGAACTTTCTTGGCAGGCCCTATGAATTGCAGGGGCTTGTCGTTACTGGTGATCAGCGTGGCCGTCTGCTCGGGTTTCCCACCGCGAATGTTGCGGTAGATCCAAGTATATTATTACCTGCTGACGGTGTTTATGCGGTAACTATGAAAGTGGCTGAAATGGTTTACCAAGGAGTGGCTAACATTGGTTCAAATCCTACTTTTCATGGTGAAG
>URQW01000152.1 GCA_900550105.1 uncultured Pelosinus sp. | reverse complement strand
GCCCTGAAGATAGACAGCGCCAAGCACGGCTAACAGATCGAATCAGCCTTATTGTATGTGTTGTATCAGCTATCATTGCCGTGCTTGGCGCTGTCTATCTTCCGGGAAAGTGGTATATGATAGCCGCTTGCTTTGGCGCAGTACTTGTTGGTGGTTTATTGGAAGGGGCGAAGAAGCATGCGCAGTGAAATTCTTTTTATTATTTTCTGTATGATGGCCGTAACATTTGCCACGCGGTTTAGTTGTGCGGCTCTATTTCGTCAAACCGGAATGCCGACTTGGCTAGAGCGCTGGTTAAAGCATATTCCGACGGCGATTCTTACTGCTTTGATTGTGCCAGCATTAATTTTGCCAAAAGGCGAAGTTGATATTTCATTGCAAAATCATTATTTATTAGCAGGATTAGTAGCTGCCGCTGCGGCCTACAAAAGTCGTAATATAGTTGTCACTCTGGTTTTGGGGATGGGAACTATGTTAAGCTTACGACTAATGGTGGGGTAAAATGATACAGGAATTTTCTGGGTAATCAGAGGATTCCTGTATCATTTTATACAATATTTTGCTGCTGAAATCTTAATAGCGGTCCTTGTTTTTTGTGATAAATAGAGCCTTTTAGATAGGATATAAAACAAGCAAAGCCGAAAGATATTTAAGGATATTACTAGTTTATCGCGGCGATTATGACAGGATGAAGGAGTGAAACAATGAGTCAAGAGCAGCAGTTAGATGCGCGCAGTCATGCCTATTTATTTGGCGCTATTGCCAAGAATGTGATTGACACGTTTGGTGAGGCGGGAATTGAAGCAGTCGGCAATGGCGTTGTTCATTATGGCAGACAGCGAGGCAAACGGATGGCTTTACGAGCACAGGCCGATGGGGTTGAACTTACCGCTTTAAACTATATTGCCTATGGGGAATGGAGCGCTAGAGAAGGAGAGATGGACTTTTCTGTTCCAACTAAGGACCCCGATATTCAGTTTTTTATTAAGAAATGTCCTTGGCACGATCTATGGCAAGAAGAAGGCTGGCTAGAAGCATACGGCTATTTATATTGTAAGTATGTAGATGTAGCCATTGCGGCAGGCTATAATCCGGAACTTGTTTTTGATATTGTAGAATGTCGTGGCTTAGGTGATCCGGTTTGTGATATGAGACTGTTGCAGGCCAACGTATCGAGCATGGAGGAAGAAAAGTTTGCCGAACGAGTGCGCCTTTTGGGCAATAAAGTCAAGATGCCCTGGAACTATCATTGTGGGCACTTATTTAAAGCTTTGTGGGAAGTCGTTATTGCCAGATTTGGCTATAGCGGATTTCAGGCAATGCAGGAATCACTAGATTTATTTGCTAAAAGGTATGGAGCAGAAGCTGTAGAGCAGATATTAGAATTCATGAATCAAGATTTTAATGATCTGCCCCAATAGCAACAGCAGATTATTTTTAAATAGTGATTGAAGCTAGGCCTGTAACAGTAAAGAATAGTTCTTGAATAATGGTTTATACACGGGCTATAGAATCCTAATTACGGCTAATAAAAATTTCTTTACTTATAGTATTTCATCCCCTATAATATTTTCAGTAGTTTATTGTAGCAAAATAGCAAATAAATATTTGGGGCATTTTACTAGGGGGAGTCTGTCAAACGGATTCCTCCTGTTTTTTTTGCCGTAAAATAAGGAGCGGAGCCTTTGCAAGGGTATGTTTTTCAACATTTGCTTATGATTCTGATTGTGATACTAAGCTGTATTTTTCTACTTTCAAGGGCCCAAGTTTTTCGCACTGCCATTTTGCAAAAGGGATCCTCTTTTTGGGGCAGGATCGGCTATATTATCTTCTTTGGGGTAATTGGTATTGCCGGAACTCATTCTGGGTTTCAAACTACCTATGCAATTGCCAATACAAGGGCTGTGGCTGTTATTACAGCTGGGTTAATCGGCGGACCTTGGGTTGGCATTGGCTCAGGAATTATTGTAGGTGTGGAGCGCTATTTTTTAGGGGGAATCAGTGCTTCGGCCAGTGCTGTTTCTACGATTATGCAGGGGATTATTGCGGGGCTGTTTTATCAGCGATTTAGCAGTATGCATAATCGCTGGCTAGTCGCTCTGGCGCTAGGCTTTTTTCTCGAATCCCTGCACATGATCATTTTATTGTTTTTCTCTTCTCCCTTCAGTTGGGCTTTGCAATTAGTGGAGACAATAAGCACATCTATGCTTATTGTGAATCCCTTGGGCATTGCAATGATCATTGCAATTTTAGATACGATTTACGATGAACGGGAAAAGGTGGAGGGAAAAGCGGCCCAGCTCGCCTTGCAAATTGCTGAAAAAACGCTAGTTTTTTTGAAGAAAGGCTTGAATGAAAACAGTGCTGAGGATACAGTTCGTACGATTTATGAAGTCGTTGGGACGTTAGATGCTGTAGTGATAACGTCGCTAGACCGTGTATTAGCTTTTATCGGTGAGGGCGCAGATCATCATAAAGGCGCCATTCAGACGACAAGCACACTGCAAGTATTAAATCAAGGGAACTATGAATTAGCCGTAAGCAAGGAGGAAATTGGTTGCCAGGAGACTAATTGCATGCTGCAGTCGAAAATAGTTGTAGCACTTTTAGAACGTGGGAAAATCGTTGGTTCTTTGGGCTTTTATAAAATACGTCCTGATAGTATATCTCCCTTTGAGATTGAGTTAATTAAAGGGCTGTCGCAACTGATTTCGACGCAATTAGAGGCGAGCCGTGTTGAACTTTATGCGTCCTTACAAGCCGATGCGGAGATTAAGGCTCTGCAAACGCAAATTAATCCTCATTTTCTGTTTAATGCTCTAAATACGATCGTCTACTATTGTCGTAGTGAGCCGGAAATCGCCCGTGACCTATTATTGCATTTGGCGGATTTTTATCGCAATAATTTGACTAACGCCGGTGAGTGGGTAGATCTTGAGACTGAGATTCAGCATATTAATGCCTATGTACAGCTTGAATCAGCTCGATTTCGCAACAACTTGCAGATTGTTTATGACTTTCCTGAAACATATCATCGAAAAATTCCGGCTCTTATATTACAACCTCTTGTGGAAAATGCCATTAAACATGGGTTATATCCGAAAAAATCCGGTGGGAATGTGATTGTTTCTGGTCGCAGGACTGCTAAGGGATTTTATATTATTTCAATAAAAGATGATGGTGTTGGAATTCCACGTAGTAAGCTGAATCATTTACTTCTCGCTACGCCGGAGGATGGTGAGAAGAAAACAAGTATTGGACTTTTTAATGTTCATCAGCGATTACAAGCGATTTATGGGGCGGATTTTGGATTGAAAATCGAAAGTGAGGCAGGAGAAGGGACTTGCGTTTCGCTTACTTTTCCTGATAAGGAGGACGAGGTATGAATTTGAGGGTTATTGTTGTCGATGATGAATTTCCAGCGCGCGAGGAATTAAAGGCAATTCTTCGAGACATCGGCGCAATTGATATAGTCGGTGAATGTGAAGATGGCGATGAAGTGCTAGACATGGTACAGGAACAAAATCCTGATGTGGTTTTTATGGATATTCAGATGCGGAATAAAGACGGGCTAGTCACTGCTGGCGAAATTCTTGAACTGAATTATCCGCCACGCATTGTTTTCACATCAGGCTTTAATCAATTTGCTGCCAAAGCTTTTGAATTAAATGCTGTCGATTATATTCTTAAGCCTTATTCTTTGGCGCGGGTGCAAAAAAGTGTAGAAAAATTACGACCGCCAGAAACGGTCACGACACGGAAGCCGCTTGTCGTCGAGAATATGGAATTTAGTCAGATTATGCGTTCCAGTCTTTGTGTTTGGGGCAGTGACCGTATGATTATGCTGCGAGCGTCAGAAGTGTTTTTTGCGAAAGCTGATAAATATAGGCAGACTTTACTTGAAACGGAACAAGGACAATTATTCACGAAGATGACACTACGGGATTTAGAAGGTCTTTTCAAAGAACAAGGCTTTTTACGAATTCATAAGAGTTATTTAGTGAATTTAGCGAAAGTACGGGAAGTCATTCCTTGGTTTAATAATACCTATGTACTTACTTTAGAAAATTGCCGCGAGACGAATATTCCCGTTGCGCGCCATTATATTAAAGAATTTAATCGGGTTATGGGCATTAAGCTGTGAATCTTGTCAGTAAAATCGGGAAGGTTATGTATCTTTTTTGGTATATTGGTGCATTTTTTGCCATGGATTCATTTTTTTTGTTATAATAGATATACTGGTAGTAACCGTTTTGGTCTGCAGGAAGGGGGAGGCATTGTTTAAATGTTTCTTGGGGATCTGAGAACACGAACTATGTCAGCTTCCTGTACACCAATAAGACTTAAAAATAATAGGAGCTTTTATTAAGCTCTATCATAAAATGTTTGTGTAAAACGCTTTTTTTATCTTATCGATAAAGGAAGCGTTTTTATTTTTTCTAGTAGATAGCAAAAGTGAATTTAAAGGATGAATCTTACTGCAAAAAAATGAGCTCTTACGTCACGTTTTTGTTATAGTATTGCAGATTCTACTTTGCCTTATTTTTTTTTGCTAAAATAACCATACAGTTTGCAATAATCATACAGTTTGAAGAATTTGAGGAGGGCTAAGAATGAAATCGTTAGAGAATCTTGTAGTGCTTGATTTGACGCGGGTGCTTGCTGGTCCCTATGCGTCCATGATGTTTGCTGATTTTGGTGCAGATGTCATTAAGATTGAAGCGCCGAACGGCGGGGATGATTCACGGGCGTTTGGTCCTTTTGTCGGCAAAGAAAGCGCTTATTTTATGAGCTTGAACCGCGGCAAACGTTCGATGACCTTAAATCTTAAGGAAGAGAAAGCCAAGGAAATTTTCAAGGAAATGGTTAAGAAGGCCGATGTGGTACTCGAAAACTATCGTCCTGGAACGATGGAAAAATTAGGCCTTGGTTATGATGTACTGAAAGAAATCAATCCGAAAATTATTTATACGGCTTGTTCTGGTTTTGGCCATACAGGTCCTTATAGCAAAAAGCCAGCTTATGATGTAATTGTTCAGGGGATGGGCGGCATTATGAGCATTACTGGTCAAGAAAATGGCGAGCCAACGCGAGTAGGCGCTTCCGTGGGCGATGTCACTGCCGGACTTTTTGCGGCAATCGGTACACTGACCGCTTTATATACGCGCGAGGTGACGGGCATTGGCCAAAAAGTAGATGTTGCTATGCTTGATTGTCAAGTAGCCATTTTAGAAAATGCGATTTCACGCTACGTTACGTCAGGCGTTGTTCCTGGACCGATCGGCAATAGACATCCTTCGATT
>URQW01000151.1 GCA_900550105.1 uncultured Pelosinus sp. | reverse complement strand
GCCTTTTAACTTCTCTTCATTAATTTCGCCAAGTTTATTGAGCATGGGGAACAGGTATAACACAAGGCCGATGCCCCAAATAATAACGAAACTCAAAATAAAGTCAATGACGCTGAGTAGGATGGAGCCTTCAATTGTATCAGGTACTGTCATGTGCATTCTCCTTTCTAAAGCTAATTATATATAACAACGAGCTTGGCGGAAGCTCTCAGTTAAGTCTCGTCAAGCTCGCTATTATTGAGGTGTAATAGGCTGAACTCTTATAAAGGAATATTGCCGTGTTTTTTCTTCGGACGATCTTCCCGTTTCGTAGCCAGCATATTTAATGCATTAACAACAGCTGGTCTCGTCTGGCTTGGTTCAATGACGATATCAACAAAACCGCGTTCTGCTGCTTTATACGGATTCGCAAAGTCTTTAATATATTCTTCCGTTTTAGCTTTGATGTTTTCATCGCCGCGGAAGATAATGTTCGCTGCGCCAGCAGGTCCCATAACAGCAATTTCAGCGGAAGGCCAAGCAAGAACTTGGTCAGCGCCAAGATCTTTCGAGCACATAGCCAGATAAGATCCGCCGTAAGCTTTACGGGTAATAACCGTAATCTTAGGTACCGTAGCTTCAGAGTAAGCATAAAGCATTTTGGCGCCATGACGGATAACTCCGCCGTATTCCTGCTGCGTACCAGGCAAGAAGCCAGGAACATCGACAATTGTCAATACAGGTACATTGAAGGCGTCACAAGTCCGAACAAAGCGAGCTGCTTTATCGGAAGCGTTGATATCGAGGCAGCCTGCCATAACAGCTGGCTGGTTGGCAATAATACCAACAGACTGGCCGTCAATACGAGCATAGCAAGTGATCATGTTTTTCGCAAAATGCGTTGCTACGTCGAAATATTCGCCATTATCCACAATCGATTTAATGACATCGTACATGTTATAAGGCATGTTCGGGTTGTCAGGCAGTAAAGTATCAAGAGCTGGATCGACACGAGCCGGATCATCACCAGTTTCTACAATCGGAGCTTCTTCCATGTTGTTGTTTGGCAAGAAGCTTAAGAGATAACGAACTTGGTTAAGAGCGTCTTCATCGTTTTCTGCAGCAAACTGTGCTACGCCGGAAGTCTGGTTATGAGTCATAGCGCCGCCCAGAGCTTCAGCTGTAACTTCTTCCGCCGTAACGGATTTAATAACAGCAGGGCCTGTTAAGAACATTTGGCTCGTATTTTTAACCATGAAGATAAAGTCAGTTAATGCTGGAGAATATACTGCGCCGCCAGCACTTGGTCCCATGATTACAGAAATCTGAGGGATTACGCCGGAAGCCATAGTGTTGTTGAAGAAAATGCGGCCATAACCGGAAAGAGCGTCAACAGCTTCCTGAATTCTAGCACCGCCGGAATCAGCAAGGCCGATGATTGGTGCGCCCATTTTCAGAGCAAGGCTCTGCACTTTAGCAATTTTTGCTGCATGCATTTCGCCGAGAGCACCGCCAATGACAGTGAAATCTTGAGCAAATACATAAACGAGACGGCCATCAACTGTACCGTAACCAGTCGTTACGCCTTCACCAGGAGCTTCTTTGCCAGCCATATCAAAGTTTACGCAACGATGCGTTACAAATTGATCAAGCTCAACAAAAGAACCTGGATCTAAGAGAAGATTGATTCTTTCTCTTGAAGTCAGCTTTCCTTTGGCATGCTGTTTATCAATGGATTTTTTGCCGCCGCCCAGAAGAATTTTTTCCTGGCGTTTTCTTAAATCTTGGATTTTTTCTTGAATTGTAGCCATACTACACCTCCGTTAAATGTCGGAACAAGATCTATACTTATTTACGTTCAGAAAGTTCGAGCAAAATGCCGCCCGTTGCTTTCGGATGTACAAAGGCAATGCTAGCGCCGCCGGCACCATAGCGAGGAGTTTCATCAATAAGACGTACGCCTTTTTCTTTCAAGTCAGCCAAAGCGTTTACGATATTATCAACGCGAAGGGCAACGTGCTGAATTCCTTGGCCATTTTTGTCGATGTATTTAGCAATAGGGCCATCAGGAGAAGTGGATTCTAACAATTCCAATTCGCTGTCGCCACAAGGCAAGAAGCATACTTTTACTTTCTGCTGTTCAACAACTTCTTCACCCATAGCTTTTACACCAAGAATTTCAGTATAAAATTTCTTAGCTTCTTCCAAATCCTTTACGGCAATACCAATATGGTCTACTTTTAAAACATTAAACATGTTATTTCCTCCCTTTTGGTACTTCTCATTTTAAAATTATTTTAAAACTTTGCTCAGGATTTCACTAACAATAGTATAAGGGTCTTTCTCCCTTTTTTCAACACTTGACAAAATAGCGTCAAATTGCTCGCCAGAAACAACATTTTTTCTAACGTAACGACCAATTTCATCATCAATCATTGCGGTAAGTTCATTAGCAATCCGTTTTCTACGCCGTTCCGCTAGTTTACCTGTTTCATCTAAATATGTCAAATGTTCTTGCATTTTTGCAATTAATTCACTAATCCCATTGTTTTGGTGAGCAACGGTTTTCATAACAGGCGGTCGCCAATCAGTTTTATACTGATCAAGATCAAGCATCATTTCGAGCTCAATATTCAAGCGATCCACACCATCACGATCTGCTTTATTAATAACAAAAATATCGCCAATTTCAAGGATACCTGCTTTTATCGCCTGTATATCGTCACCCATTCCGGGAATTAAAACAACGGCAGTTGTATCAGCCATTTTGACGATATCAACTTCCGATTGCCCTACACCTACAGTTTCGACAAAAATCACATCTTTACCAAAAGCATCCAAAATTTTGACGACATCTGCAGTTTTGCGGGATAAACCGCCTAAACTGCCTCGAGTACCCATACTGCGAATAAACACACCTTCATCAAGTGTTAAATCATTCATCCGAATCCGGTCACCTAAGATCGCTCCGCCGGAAAACGGACTCGTGGGGTCGATTGCAATAATACCCACCGTTTTTCCCTGACGCCGACATTCTTTAACAAGTTTATCAGTCAAAGTACTTTTGCCTGCGCCCGGAGGACCAGTGATGCCAATGACATGTGCCCTGCCAGTATGACTATAAAGCGCTTTCATGATTTCTACAGCGCTGTCATATTCATTTTCAACTGCAGTAATGGCCCGCGATAAAGCCAGCCGTGATCCTGCCAGTATTTCTTTTGCTATGTCCAATTTTTGCACCACCTTATGGGTTTCTGCTGCCTGCTAAAAATAGCAGGCAGCAGCGACTCCACAATAATTATTGGCGTGTTTACCTTACTTCACATTGGCATTAATGAAATCTACAATAGCTGAAGTAGGCGTTCCTGGGGTAAAGACTTCAGCCACACCGGCTGCTTTCAGTCCAGGAATATCGGAATCAGGAATAACTCCGCCGCCAAGAACAAGAACATCGTTCATGCCCTTGTCTTTTAATAAAGCAATAACTTTCGGGAATAAATGGTTATGAGCGCCAGACAGAAGGCTAAGTGCAATAACCTGCACGTCTTCTTGCAAAGCAGCTTCTGCGATTTGTTCCGGAGTTTGGCGAAGTCCTGTATATACAACTTCAAAGCCGGCGTCGCGAAGAGCGCGGGCCACGACTTTGGCACCACGATCATGACCATCAAGACCTGGTTTTCCTACTAATACTCTGATATGTTTTTCCATCGTTGTCCCTCCTACCCTTCTTACAGATTGACATGCGCTTCGTATTCACCGAATACTTTACGCAGTACACCGCAAATTTCGCCAAGCGTTGCATAAGCACGAACTGCTTCCAAAATGAAAGGCATTAAGTTTACATGTTCGTCTTTTGCTTGTGTTTCCAGAGCTGCCAAAGCTTCCTGAACTTTTGCATTATCGCGTTTTGCTCTAAGATCAGCCAATTTTTTCTTCTGCAGTTCGCCAACAGAAGCGTCTACACGAAGAAGACCTTCTGGAGCTTTTTCTTCAACTTGGAATTTATTTACGCCGACAATGACACGGTTGCCTTTTTCAACATCCATCTGCCATTTGTAAGCACTGTCTTGAATTTCTCTTTGAATATAGCCTTTTTCGATAGCAACAACAGCGCCGCCAATTTCATCGATTTTAGCAATATATTCCATAGCTTCTTTTTCGATCTGGTTAGTCAGGCTTTCTACATAGTAGGAGCCGCCCATTGGGTCAACCGTATCAGCAATGCCGCTTTCATAAGCAACAATCTGCTGTGTACGAAGAGCAACCTGTACGGAAGCTTCTGTAGGAAGAGCCAACGCTTCATCTTTAGAGTTCGTATGCAGAGACTGCGTTCCGCCGATAACAGCAGCTGCCGTCTGCAAAGCAACACGAACAATATTGTTGTCAGTCTGCTGTGCAGTCAGCATGGAGCCAGCAGTCTGAGTGTGGAAACGAAGCATCATGGATTTTGGTTTTGTAGCTTTGAAACGGTCTTTCATGATGCGAGCCCAAATCCGGCGGGAAGCGCGGAATTTAGCAATTTCTTCGAAGAAGTTATTATGTGCATTCCAGAAGAAGGAAAGACGACCAGCAAAATCATCAACATTCAAGCCAGCTTTGATAGCAGCTTCTACATAAGCAATACCATCAGCGATAGTGAATGCGATTTCCTGTGCAGCAGTCGAGCCAGCTTCACGAATATGATAACCGGAAATGGAAATCGTATTCCAGGAAGGAACATTTTTCGAGCAATATTCAAATACGTTCGTAATTAAACGCATTGAAGGTTTTGGCGGGAAAATGTAAGTGCCGCGAGCAGCATATTCTTTCAGAATATCATTCTGAATCGTGCCTTTTAATTTGTCAGGAGTTACACCCTGTTTTTCTGCTACAGCAATATACATAGCCAACAAGATTGATGCAGGTGCATTAATCGTCATTGAAGTGGAAACTTTGCCAAGATCGATCTGATCAAACAAGATTTCCATGTCAGCTAAAGAGTCGATAGCAACGCCCACTTTACCAACTTCGCCTTCGGCTACTGCGTCATCAGAATCGTAACCGATCTGAGTCGGAAGGTCGAATGCGCAAGAGAGTCCAGTAGCACCCGATTCAATCAAGTAGCGATAACGTTTATTGGATTCTTCTGCTGTTGCGAAACCTGCATACATACGCATGGTCCAGAAACGGCCACGATACATAGTAGGCTGTACACCGCGAGTGTAAGGGAATTCCGAAGGGAAACCAAGGTCGGTTTCATAATCAAAACCCTCGATATCAAGCGGAGTGTAGAGGCGGTCTGCCAAAAGGTGTTTACGTTCTGGGCTTTTCGCAAGAGTTTTTTCAACTTTTGCTTCATAAGCTGCCAGTTTTTCTTTCATAGTGTCATTAGACATGTTCCAAATC
>URQW01000150.1 GCA_900550105.1 uncultured Pelosinus sp. | reverse complement strand
TTTACTTGATCTAAAGAATGAACATTATGTACAACTAGATAATAGATCAGCAAATATCGACCCATTAAATTATAATAATTGTAAAAACTAAACCCCACGTCAGGCGAACCCCATACAGAGGCAAACGAAAAAAGCGTTAAAAACCCAATAATCAAATCAAACGGGGTGGACCGAAGCAACCACTTGCGACGATACAATAACTTTACTAACCATAGGCCGAACGATCCCATCAAACAGTAAGTTGTTAAATCTAAGGACAGCGGCAAAAAAAACACAACAAGAATTAAAGAATATTCAATATATTGATCAAGCGAATAAAAAAAACGGTGTATGAAATTTTCCTTACACACATTGTCACCTTTACCATTTCAGTTTTGTATTACATAAAGCGAGCCAACCTCATTATAACGAAGCTGGCTCACTTTGTCTACTGACAGTATTGTCTTGCTTCACCGATTAAATAAAGCGAACCGGCAATACAAACAACCCGATCCTTTTCAGCCCAATTACGGGCTAGTTCTAAGGCTTTCGGTATTGTAGCAGCTACTTGAATCTGCTCACTATGTAGCTTGGTGAACTTGGTAATAAAGTCTGCTACGGCCTCTGCGTCACAGGCTCGCTCAGAAATTGGCTCAGTTACAACAACACGGTCATCTGGCTCAATTAAATCAGCAACCATCTCAGCGATATTCTTGTCACGCAAAATTCCCAAAACAAAGACAAAGCGGCGTCCAGGAAAATATTCAGCCAGGGTATTTTTCAATACCTGAATTCCTGCTGGATTATGAGCTCCGTCAAAAATCATAACAGGTTCGCCAGGAATAATCTCAAAACGCCCTGGCCATTTCGCCATGGCAAAACCAGCTTGCAGGCTTTCTAAAGAAATGCGCTGCTCCTGTTTTGCTAAAAGCAACAGCGCTGCCGCCGCCACAGCCCCATTTTGCGCTTGATGATGACCAAGAAGCGATAATTCTAGGCAAAATTTCTTTCCCCAACAATTTACTGCTAGCTTCTGACGCTCTTGCGAACGATCTAAAATCTTAACTGAAAAATCCCTATCTAATGAGTAAAGCGCGCTACCAAGCTTTTCAGCTTTCGCGGCAATGACTTCAAGGGCAGGACTGACAGCTGCTGTAACGACAGGCCGTCCGGCCTTGATAATTCCCGCCTTATGAGCAGCGATCGCTTCAACAGTATCACCGCAGCGATCCATATGTTCTAAGGACACATTCGTAATGACTGACACTTCAGGAATAATGACATTCGTGGAATCTAACAGACCGCCGAGCCCTACTTCAATGACAGCATACTCAACGCCTTTTTCAGCAAATAAATAAAAAGCCGCTGCTGTAAGCACTTCAAATTCGGTAGGATGCTCTAATCCTAAGTCAACCATTTGCTGTACAAACTTCGCTGTATGAAAAATAGCTGCAGCAAAATCATCTTCCGAAACGTTCTTTCCACCAAGCTTCATTCGCTCACAATAAGAGTGAAGATGCGGCGACGTATAAAGTCCGGTACGAATGCCGCTTGCCTGAAGACTTGCGGCAATCAGGGTCGAAGTCGACCCTTTGCCATTTGTTCCAGTTACGTGAATGGTGCGATATTTTTGCTGCGGATTTCCCATCAGTTCCGTCAGTTTTTGAATCCGCTCTAACCCAAGCTGACTGCCAAATTTACCGAGCGATTCTAAATAGGCAAGGGCTGCTGCATAATCCATGCTTCTTGCATCCTCCTATCCACAAAGTCAGACTTATAAAGTATCTAAATAAGCAAGCCGCTCTGCGACAGCTGCTTTTTGCTGCTCATAGCCTGCCAGCTTTTCTTTTTCTTTGGCCACAACGTCGGCTGGTGCTTTGGCCATAAAGCCGGCATTATTTAATTTCCCTTCAATACGAGCGACTTCTTTATTCAAGTTTGCCAATTCTTTCGCAAGTCGCGCTGTTTCTTTTTCCACATCAATCAGGCCTTTTAAGGGCAGGAAGATTTCCAGACCAGCTACGACTGCGGTCATGGCATTTTCTGGTTTTACAGCCTCTGGCGCAAGAATCGTTAAGGACTCAGCGCCTGCCAAGGTATAAAGGTAACCTTTATTGATCGTAAAAGTTGCTTCTAACGATGGATCGGCAAGTTTCAAGATAATATCGCACTTTTTCCCTGGCGCTACATTGACTTCAGCCCGCATATTCCGTACGGCTTTGATCGTATCCATGACAGCTGCCATTTCTTTTTCTGCCGCCAAATCGATTCCTTCTGCTTCCACTTTTGGCCAAGGAGCAACCATAATACTCTTGCCTTCATGGGGCAGAGTCTGCCAAATGGCTTCCGTAATGAATGGCATAAAGGGATGAAGCAATTCTAGCGTGCCGCGCAACACCTTGCACAGGACATATTGAGCTGTTTTGCGGCTTTCTTCTGTTTCTTTGCCATACAAACGATTTTTGGCTAATTCAATATACCAGTCGCAAAATTCACTCCAGATAAAATCATAGAGGAGTCGACCGGCTTCACCAAGTTCAAAATTCTCCAGATTTTCCGTTACTGTTTTTACTGTCTGGTTATAACGGCTTAAGATCCACTTATCAGCCAGCGTAAATTCCTGCGGCACAAAGTTCGCATCAAAGCCTTCTAGGTTCATTAACATAAAGCGAGAGGCGTTCCAAATTTTATTGGCAAAATTTCTGGTAGATTCGACTCTTTCCCAGTAAAAACGCATATCATTGCCTGGCGTATTACCAGTAATGAGCATAAAGCGTAGCGTGTCAGCGCCGTATTTTTCAATAACTTCCAGAGGATCAATCCCATTGCCAAGAGATTTACTCATTTTACGGCCCTGATCATCTCGCACGAGACCATGAATGAAGACATGTTTAAAGGGAATTTCCTGCTGGAAAGCCAGTCCCATCATGATCATTCTAGCCACCCAGAAGAAAATGATATCATAGCCTGTTACCAAAACGCTGGTGGGATAAAATTGTTTTAGTTCAGCAGTATCGTCCGGCCAGCCCATCGTGGAAAAGGGCCATAACGCAGAGCTAAACCAAGTATCAAGCACATCAGGATCTTGCTCGACTTTGCCGCCGCAATGAGGGCAAACAGTCAGATCGTCGCGAGAAACGCTAGTTTTACCGCAGCTTTCACAATACCAGGCGGGAATGCGGTGACCCCACCAGAGTTGACGAGAAATGCACCAATCGCGAATATTTTCCAACCAATTGCAGTAAATTTTCGTAAACCGTTCTGGTACAAATTCAATATTTCCGCCAGTAACTGCATCGATAGCCGGTTTAGCCAGCGGCTCCATCTTAACAAACCATTGCTTCGATACTAGTGGTTCAACCACGGTTGAACATCTTTGGCAGTGGCCTACCGAATGATTGTGCTCCTCAATCTTTACTAAGCAGCCCATTTCTTTCAGATCAGCCAGTAAGGCTTTACGACATTCATAACGATCCATTCCGGCATATTTGCCAGTTTCTGCTGCCATAGTGCCATTAGGATTGATCACAATATATTCCGGCAAGTGATGACGCTGACCCATTTCAAAGTCATTCGGATCATGAGCCGGTGTAATTTTTACGGCGCCAGTACCAAAAGACGGATCAACATATTCATCAGCAATAACCGGCAGTAAGCGGCCGACAACAGGCAAAATGAGATTTTTTCCAATCAGATCTTTATACCGCGCGTCGTCAGGATGAACCGCAACAGCACTATCGCCTAAAAGTGTTTCTGGCCGCGTTGTAGCAATCGTTAAACCGCCGTTGCCATCTTCAGCCGCATAGAAAACATGATATAAATTGCCTGGTTTTTCTTCATGTTCTACTTCGATATCGCTTAAAGCCGTATTACAACGAGGGCACCAATTGGTAATACGGTGACCTTGATAAATTAAACCTTGCTCATAGAGATTAACAAATACTTCTCGTACCGCCTTAGAACAACCTTCATCGAGAGTAAAACGCTCTCTGTCCCAGTCGCAGGAAGCGCCAAGACGCTTAAGTTGATGAATAATATCGCCGCCGAACTGCTTCTTCCAGTCCCATACGCGGTCGACAAAAGCTTCACGACCTAGATCGTAGCGACTTTTTCCTTCTTCCTTTGCCAACATTTCTTCTACTTTGATCTGCGTAGCAATACCGGCATGATCTGTCCCTGGCATCCATAGCGTATTATAGCCCTGCATACGCCGGAAGCGAATTAAAATATCTTGAAGCGTATTATCAAGCGCATGACCCATATGCAATTTTCCTGTTACATTCGGTGGCGGTATGACCATACTGAATGGCGCTTTTTCTGGCTCTACTTCTGCATGAAAGAAACCTTCTTCTTGCCAATAATCATACCATTTTTGTTCAAACTCCGCAGGATTGTAAACCGTAGGAAGTGTTTTTTCTTCTGTGTTCAACGTGATAGCCTCCTTAGACTCAATAAAAATAAAAAACCCTTTCATCCCAAAGGACGAAAGGGTTATCTTTCGCGGTACCACCTTACTTTCCGGTGTAAACCGGACACTCTCCTTGTCGTAACGGGACAAAACCGGCCAGGCCTACTATTCGTTCAGCGCGGCAACTCCTGGATGACCTTCGAAAGCTTCTAAGTTAAGATCTCTCAGCCAAGGATCTTATTTCTGTGTCTTACTAAGCAATCTACTCTTCCATTCACTGTAGTTATGTTCATTCGATTCGTTATTATCTTATCTTATCGAATCGATCGATTCTTGTCAAGCACAAGCAAAACCTTATTAAGCTTTGCGTTTTTCCGCCAAGTACTGATCCATGGCTGCTGCCGCTTTTTTCCCGGCACCCATCGCTAAAATAACAGTAGCAGCGCCTGTCACAATATCACCGCCAGCAAAGACGCCGTCACGAGACGTTTGGCCGGTCTCTTCATTCGCTACGATATTGCCGCGCTTATCCGTATCAAGACCTGTCGTTGTAGACTGCACCAGCGGATTCGGTCCCTGACCAATGGCAATAATAACCACATCAACATCAAGAACAAATTCCGATCCTGGTACTTCAACCGGACGACGACGGCCACTGGCGTCTGGTTCACCCAGTTCCATTTTTACACATTTCAAGCCGGAAACCCAGCCATCTTGGCCCATAACTTCCTGCGGATTCGTAAGAAGCGCAAATTCCACGCCTTCTTCTTTCGCATGATGGACTTCTTCCAAACGGGCTGGCATTTCTTCCTCGGAGCGACGATACACAATATAGGAATGGTCAGCCCCGAGGCGCAATGCCGTTCTAGCTGCATCCATAGCTACATTGCCGCCGCCGATAACAGCTACTTTCTTGCCGACATGAATCGGTGTAGCTGCTTGCGGGAATTGATAGGCTTTCATCAGATTGCAACGAGTCAAAAATTCATTGGCGGAATACACGCCATTCAAGTTTTCACC
>URQW01000149.1 GCA_900550105.1 uncultured Pelosinus sp. | reverse complement strand
ATCCTGGTTCAGTAGTCGGTAGTTTTCGTGAGTCTGATAATAACCTAGCTGTTGGTCTTAAAGTGAGAGACTTGTTGCGGCAATCCGGTGCTACCGTGATTATGACTCGTTCCAGTGATCAGACGGTGGCTCCGATCGGAAGTACACTTACGGAAGAACTCGCGGCACGAGTGGCGATGGCTGAAAAAAATCAGGCTGATTTATTTATCAGCATCCACTCCAATGAAAATAATGATACAACGATTCATGGAGCTACGACTTATTACTCTAGCGCTGCTTCAACGCAATTAGCTCAATTAGTCCAAAGGGCATTGGTTCAAACGACTGGAGCGATCGATAAAGGTGTTCAGCAAGCTAATTTTTACGTAATTCGTAATCCATCTATGCCAAGTATTTTGATTGAAATGGGATTTATGTCCAATCAGGAAGAAGCGATCCAGTTAAATAGTGATTCTTACCGAAACCAAATTGCACAAGGAATTTTCCAGGGCATATCTTCTTATTTTAACTCATAAAAAATCTGATTTTAATTGACAAATAAGCCGAAACAGAGTATATTAAATTGCTTTGTTTTGGCTTTCGTTTTTTAGAAAACGCGAAAAAGGCAGGATTTAATTCGGCTTAAGCGAACATTAAGAAAAGAATAGATCGAATTATGGAAAAAAAGGAGCTTATCATGTATCAAAAATCGGTGCTGTCAAATGGAATCCGCGTTGTCACGGAAGAACTATCACATGTAAAGTCGATCAGCTTTGGTGTTTGGTTTGGTACGGGATCGCGCTTTGAAACAGAGGAAAATCATGGAATTTCTCATTTCCTCGAACATCTTGTATTTAAAGGAACTGATCGGTTTACGGCACAAGAACTTGCGGAACGCGTTGACGCCATCGGCGGACAAATCAATGCCTTTACGGCTAAAGAATATACTTGTTTTTATATGAAAGTCTTAGATCATCATCTAGAATTCACAGCGGACCTTTTAGCGAATATGTTGATTCATTCTAAATTTCAAGAAACGGATTTAGAGAAAGAGCGTCAAGTTGTACTAGAGGAATTGCATATGTATGAAGATGCACCGGAAGAAATGATCCATGATCTTCATTTACAGCAGTTGTGGCCTCAGCATGCCTTGGGACGCAATATTTTGGGCACGAAAGAAGCAATTGAACGGTTTAATCAGTCAATGCTACTGGCGTATTACCAGGCTCGCTATCAGCCCGATAATATGGTAATTGCTGCTGCCGGACATTTACAGCATGAGGAAGTAGTTCGCGTAGTAGAAAAATATTTTGGCGCTTTGCAGGGAAAGGCGAAGGCGGTAGAGATCAAACGACCTTCCTATCAAGCTGCGTTAAAAGTAGAAGAAAAAGATACAGAACAGGTTCATATTTGTGTCAGTTTCCCCAGTGTTACTTATCTTTCGCCGGATATTTATAATGTGCATATTTTAAATAATCTTTTAGGCGGTTCCATGAGTTCGCGTCTATTTCAATCAATTCGCGAAGAACGTGGTCTTGCTTATTCTGTGTATTCGTATCAGACAAGTTATCGCGACTGCGGCCTTTTTAGCGTTTATGCCGGCACTCGTCCCGCCAACGCGCAGGAAGTACTTAACTTGATTTTAACAAATTGGCAAAAGTTAAAATCAGAAAAATTTTCAGCTCAGGAATTAGAGAAGAGCAAAGAACAGCTCAAGGGTAATCTATTTTTAGGCTTAGAAAGCTCAGGAAGCCGTATGTCACGTATAGGTCGCAATGAACTGACTTTGGAGCGCTTTGTTTCTTTAGAAGATGTAGTGGCTAAAATTGATGCTGTTACTCCAAAGAGCTTACAGCATTTTCTCGATACGATCCATTTGGCTGATGTGTCCTGTACCGCTTTAGGTCCGATCCAAAGTCTCGAGATAGGAAAGGAGTTTTCTTAAGATGAAACAACGCGGTTTTTGTTGGGTAAAACAATATGAAACAGCTGGTTTTGCTTTGCCGAAGCGAAGTACTCGCTTTAGCGCTGGCTATGATATTGCCGCTGTGAGCACACTTACTCTAATGCCACAGACGGTAACGCTTGTACCGACTGGCTTAAAGGCGTATATGCAGTCGAATGAATATCTTGGTATTCATATACGATCTTCTTTAGCTGTAAAATCTGGAATTTGTCTTGCCAATGGGCAAGGAATTATTGACGCTGACTATTATGATAATCCAGACAATGAAGGACATATTATGTTGGCTTTACTAAATCTTAGCAAAGAGCCTTTTGAAATAGTTCCTGGCATGCGTCTAGCTCAGGGGATTTTTTATTCTTATCTCACGGTAGATCAAGATGAAACGCCAGCAGAGCGCCAAGGTGGCTTTGGCAGTACTGGCAAGTAAATTTTTCTTCTTAAAGGAAAAGCTTTGGCATAAGCTAGTAAAAAGAGGAGGCTGATTATGGCCGAATTATTTTTACTTGCTTGTTTGGGCCTTAGCTTTTTCTTTTCGCTCAAATGGCGACTGAAGCGAATTCGCCAAAGCCCAGCCCTTAAAACAGCTGTTTCACCGTTATCAATGGCATTGACAGATCTGGTGGCAACGGCAGGGGGAATTTATTTATCGCTGATTATGGCTGCGGCTTTTTTGAAAATTGCTGTCCCGGAAGTGTTATTTATTTATGGACTAAGCTTTGACCCTCTCGCTTTTTTCTCGCTCCTTGTCACTTTACTACAGCCCTTATGGGGGATATTCTTTACTAAAGAATGAGAAGGTGGACTGCATGCGCTTATGGGAAATGAAAGGCAAAGAAGTCATTAACCTTGCTGATGGGTCACGTCTTGGCGTAGTTGATGAATGTGAGCTTTGCTTTGATGAAGCTACAGGAAGAATTCAGTCTATGCTGCTACCACGGTATGGAGACTTTTGGCAATTTTTCCGCTCAGAAAAAATTGCTGCGATTCCTTGGCCGACAATTAAACGAATTGGTCAGGATTTTATCTTAGTTGACGGACGCTCATCGAAAGCAATCGAATAATTTTACTTTTGTATATTTCTCTTGCTTTAAGAGACAATATAAGAAGAGTCATTCTTGTTTATTGTCATTTTAAGGAGGGAAATACATGAGAGAAGGTACTGATACTTCACAAACGGGGACTGTTACGTCTGCTTATGACGCTTCGTTGTCGCAAACAGTTCGCCCGGGGTCAACGACTACGCTGGGAGCTATGAATCAGCCAAGTCAGATAGAATCTGGCGCGCCCCTTGCTACAGAAGTTTCTAATGCGAAATCTTCACAATCGGGAAATCAGGTAGGCGGCTCTATGGGAGCAGGCAGTTCTGTAACGATGGTTGTTGCTTCATTTGAACAGAAAAACCAGGCAGAACAGGCTGTAAATCAGCTTCGTCAGCAAGGATTTACGACAGAAGAAATTAACATTGTGGCTAAACAGCAAGCCGAAGGCGCCGAATCGACTGATTTTTATAATGACGATGTAACGGACGGGGCTTTGGCTGGCGGTACGCTTGGCGGCATTGGCGGGTTGCTAGTTGGCGCAGGCGCCTTGGCAATTCCCGGTATTGGTCCGATTGCCGCTGCCGGTCCGATTGCGGCAGCTCTAAGTGGTGCTGTAGCTGGCGGGATTGCCGGCGGTTTAATTGATTATGGTATTCCGGCAGAAGCCAGCAAAGATTATGAAGAAAAGATTACGCAAGGGAAAATTTTGGCTATGGTTCGTACTACGGGAACTAAAATATCACAAGCAAGCTCGATTTTTACACAAAATGGGGCCAGTGAGGTGAATACTCACGCGATTGGTCAATCGTGATACGCTGTTAATAAATTTGATAAAGACAAAAAAGTTGGTAATTTTCATTGACAGCTATTAGGAGAATGGTGTAAACTGTTACTAATTTCATATTTGTGAATCTTTATGATATAGAGGTGCAGGTAACAAGAGTACTTTCAGGAAGAGTAGCGTTGATGATCTGGAAGAAAAGGGTTAACTGCCGAAGTATAAGTAACTGCTAGGTTATTATACTGGTTTTGTGCCAAATAGGTATAAGACTGTCACCAATGATAAGCTTGGTGGAGCGCTATCTCATTTGATGTAAGAAGAAAACCTTTGAAGGAATTTACTTTTTACTTCTATGCGCTTCTAGAATTATCAGCCGGTGAATTGAAAGCCGGCTGTTTTTATTTTGATTTTATTTTAGGAGGTTTCATCATGGAGAAGATTACCGTATTAGTCAGCGGCGCTTGCGGCCGCATGGGCCAAGAGGTTGTAAAGGCTGTTGTGAGAGATGAATCTTTGGAATTGGTCGGAGCAGTCGATAAACATCATGCAGGCAAAGATATTGGTGAAATTGTAGGTTTAGGAAAGCTCAATGTCCCCATTGTTGCCGATTTAGCCGAAGCTTTGCAGCAAGGGAAAGCTTCCGTTATGGTTGATTTTACGAACCCTGACGCCGTGATGCCCAATATTCGTTTGGCTTTGAATAATGGGGTTGCACCTGTTGTTGGGACAACAGGATTTTCTACTGATGATGTACAGGAAGTACGCGCGCTTTGCCAAAAAACAGGTGTGAATGCTTTGATAGCACCAAACTTTGCGATTGGCGCCATTTTACTTATGAAGCTTTCGGTGCAGGCGGCGAAATATATGCCTCATGTAGAAATTATTGAACTACACCATGATCAGAAACTGGATGCTCCTTCAGGTACAGCGCTTCGCACTGCTGAGCTGATTGCTGAAGTCAGAGGAGAAATGAAACAAGGTCACCCCAATGAGGTAGAGAAAATTCCTGGTAGCCGCGGCGGTCAGCTTGCGGGAATTCCGTTGCACAGCGTTCGCTTGCCGGGCTATGTAGCTCATCAGGAAGTTATTTTCGGCGGTTTAGGGCAAACCTTGACGCTGCGCCACGATAGTATTTCACGCGAGTCTTTTATGCCTGGCGTTACGTTGGCTTGTAAGAAAGTGCTTACTACATCTGGCTTAACTTTTGGCTTAGAAAATATTTTGGACTAATTCTTATCAAATAATTCTAAATTTTTATGAGTTGGAGTGTGGATATGATGAAAAAACCAAATGTTGCTATTTTAGGAGCTACAGGTGCCGTCGGTAAAGAGTTTTTAACGCTGATTGAAGAACGTAAATTTCCATTTAATGAATTAAAATTGTTGGCCTCCAAACGTTCAGCTGGTACGAAAATTGATTTTATGGGGAAAACTTATATTGTGGAAGAAGCAACGGAAGATTCCTTTAAAGGGATTGATATTGCTCTTTTTGCCGGTGGTTCAGCCAGCAAAACTTTTGCGCCTGCTGCGGTAAAAAGCGGTGCCGTTGTGATTGATAATTCCAGTGCTTTCCGTATGGATCCTGAGGTTCCTTTAATTGTGCCGGAAGTGAATCCTGAAGCGATTAAAGAACATAAAGGTATTATTGCCAATCCGAATTGCTCAACGATCATCATGCTTATGGCTTTAAAACCAATTTATGACCGCGTGAAAATTAAACGGATTGTTGTTTCTACCTATCA
>URQW01000148.1 GCA_900550105.1 uncultured Pelosinus sp. | reverse complement strand
GCGGAAGTAGCTCAGTGGTAGAGCATCGCCTTGCCAAGGCGAGGGTCGCGAGTTCGAATCTCGTTTTCCGCTCCAATTTCATAGGGGTATAGCTCAATTGGTAGAGTAGTGGTCTCCAAAACCATTGGTTGAGGGTTCAAGTCCTTCTGCCCCTGCCAGAAACTCAAAAGAGATGCATTTTATGCATCTCTTTTTTATACGAAAATTTAAAAATAAGGAATATATTCAGTCGTAATAATTTTTACAGTGCAAGGATCGGTTAAAAATGTTATAATTATTCTATAATTTGTAAAATTACAAAACGCTTTTGCAACTGAGTTGATGAGGGGGAGACAGAATGGATGTAAAAGACATTAAAGTCATTGGGAACCTAGGTACTGGAACAATGGGTTTTGGTACGGCTTTGGCCTTTGCCATGGCCGGCTATGAAGTAAAAATGTATGGTCGGTCTGAAAGCAGTATTGAGCGCGGCGTTAACAGTATCAAAGGCGCCTTAAAAACTTATGTCGCTAATGGCTTGGTAAAAGAGGATGATGTAGCAGCTATTTTAGCGCGTGTAGAAGGTGTAACAACACTGGAAGCCGTTGCTGAAAAGGCTGATTTCATTATTGAATCTGTTGCCGAAGAACTGGCTATTAAACAGGAAATTTGGGGTAAGCTTGATAAACTTTGCGCGCCTCATACCATTTTTGCCACAAATACGTCTGGCTTGAGTCCTACTGCGATTGCTGAACCATTGCAGCGCAAAGATAAATTCGTCGTAGCTCATTTCTGGAATCCGCCTCATCTAGTTCCGCTTGTCGAAGTTGTTCCAGGTAAAGGAACTTCTGAGGAAGCCGTACAAATCACTTGGAAGCTCATGGAACTGATTCAGAAAAAACCTGTTGCCTTAAAACGGGAAGCTCTTGGTTTTATCGGTAACAGACTGCAGCTTGCTTTGCTGCGAGAAGCTTTGTATATTGTAGAATCGGGCATTGCTACGCCAGAAGCGGTTGATACAACCATGAAATATAGTCTTGGCCGTCGTTTAGCTACAACA
Source organism: uncultured Pelosinus sp. (assembly GCA_900550105.1). Lineage (GTDB taxonomy): Bacteria > Bacillota > Negativicutes > UMGS1260 > UMGS1260 > UMGS1260. The sequence goes on along the minus strand of URQW01000148.1, from coordinate 4,505 downwards.
GGTCCTTTGGAAAGTGCTGATTTAGGCGGACTTGATATTTTTAATAATATTTCCAGCTATTTGTTAGCTGATTTATGTAATGAGACAACAGGCTCAAAATTATTGCAGGAAGCTGTGGCTGCAGGAAAACTTGGCGCCAAAACTGGTACAGGTCTTTATGACTGGACGCCTGAGTCCTTAGAAAAAATTAAAAGCTTTAGAGAAACTATTTTAATTGATTGGCTAAAACGCGATCAGATTAAAGACTAATGATGTGATAAACAGAATATGGTTAGCGTAGAATGATAAAAAGAGCTATAAGCGAAATGAGATATTTTCGCTTTAGCTCTTTTTGTTTTGGCCTCTTAGTATTCTGGGTTTACTATTATGTTCCCTTGGGATGTGGTAGAGTATGTCGGTTTACTTTAACGACTTCTTCCTTTAGGAGGAGCCAAATTTTTTTAAAGAGTTCCTGATAGTGATTCGAGGTGCGAAGATCTGAAATTTCCCGTGGTCTAGGCAGATCAACAGGAATAATCGTTTTAATGGTGCCGGGATGAGCCGACATGAGAACGACTCGATCCCCTAATACGAGGGCTTCGTCAATACTGTGGGTAATGAAAACAGTCGTTTTTTGATATTGATTCCAGATTTTTAAAAGTTCTTGCTGTAAAATCAGGCGGTTTTGTTCGTCAAGGGCGCCGAAAGGTTCATCCATCAATAGAATCTCTGGGTCATTGGCAAAAGCTCTTGCCACACTTACGCGCTGTTTCATTCCGCCGGAAAGCTGATGTGGATAGACTGAGGAAAAATCTTGTAGTCCTATCATAGAAATGTAGCGGTCGGCGATTTCATAGCGGTCTTTTTTCTTCATGCCGCGCAGTCGCAGACCATATGAAACATTTTCAATCACAGTCATCCAGGGAAAAACGGATTGTTCTTGAAACACCATAGAAGTAAGGGGTTGGTGAAGATTTTGGTGCAAGATTTTTATTTTACCACTGCTCTGCCGATCTAGATTGGCTAGAATACGTAATAATGTGGTTTTGCCGCAGCCACTCGGTCCGACAATCACGACAAACTCTCCCTGATTAACGACGAGATTAATTTTGCTTAAGGCGGTAATTGAGCCAGTTGGTGTTGCGAACCTTTTTTCCATGTCTTGAAGGATGATGCAAGGTTTGTTTTTGTTCAAGGGCGAGACCTCCTAGTAATCCTGTTTTTTCCAGGGGAGGACGATTTTTTCGACTCCGTCGAGCACGAGGGAAAAAATATAACCAAGAATCGAGAGCGTGATGAGCGCGACAAACATGGTTTCAATATCAAACATGTCGTAAGAACGCCAGATCATCCAGCCGACACCGGCTTTTGCAGCCGACATTTCAGCAGCTACGATGAGGATCAGAGCCATGCCCATACCTAACTTTAATCCAGCAAAAATCATAGGTAAAGCACCGGGAAGTGCAACGGTAAGGTAAAAGTCTTTTCGATTGGCGCCAAAATTTTTCGCCACATCCAAATAAATCTTGTCAATGTTTACAACACCTGCCAAGGTATTGATGACAACAAGATAAAATACGCCAATCGCTATGGTGAAAACCTTCGACGTTTCGTCAATGCCGAATACAAGGAGAATCAGCGGCATTACGGCAAGTTTCGGGATGGGGTAAGTCGCAGCAATGAGCGGTTCGATGAGAGTGCGAATGACCGGGGACAGTCCCATGCTGATGCCAAGTAGAATTCCTGGCAAAGATCCTAATAGAAAGCCGAGGAGAACTCTTTGGACGCTGATAAGTGTATTATAAGCAAGTTCACCAGAGTAAAGTAGCGGCAAAAAGGTACTAGCAATGAGCGTGGGCGAAGAATAAAGGCGGATGTCTATGAAGCCAGTGCGAGCTAAGATTTCCCAGAAAAGTAGGAGCGTTAAAGGGGAGAGTAAGGGGAGAAGGTGAAGAATTTGAGCTCTTTGCAGCTTCATCATTAATTTCCTCCTGGCTGGTAATCTCCCAGTTTACTTATAGCAAAATCAACATAACGATTATCTACAACATCAGAAGTGGCAAGGCTTTTTATCAGTTGATGTTCTTTATACCAAGCAAGATCCAGATCTATGCCGTGAAGACGGACATAGCCGTTGGGATTCAGACCTGTAGGAAACATTTTCTCGTATAACAGCGGATCTTTTATAACAGAATATTTGCAAAGGATGGAAACGATATCTGCTTTGTTTTTATTATAGAAAAAAGCGTCGTTATAATCGCGGAGCGCTTTTACATAGGCTGTCATAAAGCGATTGGCTACATCAGGCTGTTTGGTTAAACTGGCGCCAAACACGAGAAGCGCTGTTTGCGCGTCTGGGTCATATTCTGAGGGATCCTTCCAAGGGTCAATGAGGTCTTTGGCTATGCCTTGAGCAATAAATGGCTCAATGACCATAGCGCCATCAATGCTTTTGTTGGCCAGAGAAACAAGCATATCGCTGAAAGAGCGGATGACTTCGATCTGAACGTCTTTTTCGGTTAAGCCGCCTTTCTGTAATACTCGGTCTAAGGAAATTTCATCAAGTGAAGCTGTGCCGACTATGGCGAGTTTTTTACCGCGCAGATCTTGATAATCTTGAATATTATTTGCTAAATCTTTGCGTATTACGAGTCGATAATAACCTTTGCCAGGGACATTAATGCCTTTATCAGCTACAATTTTTACCGGGATATCCCGCGACATGGCGTTGAAGAGGCCTGAGGCGCTTACGGTTGCCCCTACATCTAGTTGTCCTGCTGCTAATTGGTTGATCATTTCCTGACCAGAATTAAATTGAACCGCTTCGATAGTAATACCGACATCTTGATAGTAGCCTTTGGCCATACCAATTAAAATTCCAGCATCAGATATGACCTGTTTCATGCCTACTTTTACTGTTGCCTGCGACGAAAGCGGCGATAAGGTCGGCGCCCAGGCGGGCGGTGGCGCCTCGCTTGTTTTCGTAGTCTGAGTTCCTTGATTCAGACCACAGGCGGACAGTAGAAATACTAACGTAACCAAGGTGAGTAAACGAAAGCTTTTTAGGTAATTCATCCTATATCCTCCCGCTATAATTCATTCGATGTATTACTATGCAAAGCTAAGGAGATTGGTGACGTTATAGCAGGTTTTTGGCAAGTTTGTGAAGAATACATTAACGATGATTCAATTTAGAAGGTTTTAAAGCTATCTTACAATAAAATGAGGCTAGAATTTATGTCAATTCAAGAAGAACTAGCGGCTTGGACGTATCCGGAAAAACTGCCGCAAAATTTGCTGGGGTTTGAGCTGAGTACGCTACGTGAAACGAGTGGGACGCAGACGATTTTGTTTAATTATGATTTTCCCGCTAAAAAACGGCGATTTATTGCTTTCTATGATGAAGCGACGAAAGATTTTATGGTCCGGGTTATTATCGGACTCACTGAATATAATGATGTAAGTTATATCGTGACAGACTTAGCCGCGTTTGAAAGCTTGCTGCAGGAAAGAATGGAAAATACGTTGCACGAATTAGCTGTATTTGAGGAGCATCATCTAGAAAGCGTGCTTTTGCAAACGAAGATTACTACATGGGAGTATGGAACAAAATTACCTCATGCAATAGGGCCTTTTTCTTTATTTATTTCACCGCAGGAACCAGTTAAAGTAATTAATGGTTCCTACATTGTTCTAGACTACAGCTGTTTTTCCGAAGAAAGCAATTTTTTGCTGTATTATAATATTTATCGGGATGAATATTTTGGTGAAATTCGCCTTCACCGTACACCGGAAATGATTTTTGATTTTGATGCGAAAAACTTGAAGGAATTAGAAGAAAAGCTAGAAATTCATTTGAAAGACACTTTGAACAATTTGGAAAAACGGTTTAAAGCGGCGGATTAATAGTTAACTGAGAGAAGGGCGGAAATTTTAAATGGCGAAAATATTAGTATGTGATGATTCGGCATTTATGCGGATGATGCTTAAAAAGCTGCTTATAGATAATGGTCATGAAATTGTTGGTGAAGCTGGTGATGGCAAGCAGGCCGTACAGCTTTTCCGGCAGTTTCAACCTGAGCTGACGACAATGGATATTACTATGCCTAAAATGGATGGGATTGAAGCAGTTCGGATGATTCGGGAGGAATTTCCTAGTGCCGTCATTATTATGGTAACTGCAATCGGTCAAAAAGCGGTTATTAGCGATGCCTTACAGGCTGGAGCATCCGATTTTTTAGTTAAGCCATTTGATCCAGCACAGGTTTTAGAGACGATTCAAAAAGTTTTGCGGCGTCAATAAGAAAATGATTGGAAAACTATTGACTAATTTTATTTTTTTGCTATAATATTACTTGCTGTGGAAATAACTTTCGAGTTTCAAATGAATAAAAAAAGTTGTTGACATAGTAAGTTAAAGGTGTTATACTAACAAAGTAACTTATGAATGGCCCGGTAGTTTAGTTGGTTAGAATGCCGCCCTGTCACGGCGGAGGTCGTGGGTTCAAGTCCCATCCGGGTCGCCA
>URQW01000147.1 GCA_900550105.1 uncultured Pelosinus sp. | reverse complement strand
GCTGCCAATGCTTCGCTGTAGGCATCACGATCAGTCAATTCATCGCCAACAGCTAATAATTCTTCATCCGTTTCTAAAGCGCCTAGTTTATCTTTCAATTCTAGGATCAGCCGCTCTGCCGTCTTTTTACCGATTCCGGGAATTTTAGTAAGCAAAGCTACATTTTTCTGGCTAATGGCAGCTTGAACTTCCTCTGGTTTCATCACTGATAAAACACTAAGCGCCACTTTGGGACCAATACCAGAAACAGACGTCAAGTGAATAAACAAATCATACTCAGCTTGTGTAAAAAAGCCGTAGAGCAACATAGCATCTTCCCTGACTTGCAACGAAGTGAACAGCGTAGCAGTAAGTCCTACCGACAGCTTCTGCCTTGTTGATAAGGGAATAAAAACTCGATACCCTACCCCTTGCACATCGATAAAACAATAGTCCGTAAATAAATGTGAAATCTGTCCCTTCAAATACCCGATCATAACAGCTTCTCCCATACGCCGCGGCTGCTTTGACAATTAGCCGTGCAAATCGCAATAGCCAAAGCATCGGCCACATCATCAGGATGTGGCTTTTTCGGCAGATTCAATAATTTTTGCGTCATATAAATAACTTGTTCTTTCGTCGCTTTGCCATAACCCACTACAGATTGTTTCACTTGCAACGGCGTATATTCGCAAATAGAAAGATTCTGCTGTGCCGCACTTAACAGAACAACGCCCCTTGCCTGACCTACGGTAATGGCCGTTGTCACGTTTTTATTAAAAAAGAGCATTTCCACGCCCATACACTCAGGCTGGTAGGTCTGGATAATTTCCTGTAAATCATGATAAATAATCTTCAATCGCTCTGCTTGTTCTAGTTTGGGGCTTGTCTGGATTGCGCCATAAGCAATCGCCTTATAGCGATTTCCAACCATTTCGATAATCCCATAGCCGCAAATAGCGGTCCCGGGGTCAATGCCAAGTGTAATCATTTCTTACCATTCGCCCCTTTCCTGCGAAAATATATTCGACAAAGCCGCTAACAGCTCCTCCAAAAAGAAAAAAACGGGTTGCCATAACCCGTTTCTGCCGATTGACTCAGCGCGATTGAAGCCCTTCTAATGTTCGCATCAATTCTTCCCGCGTCTGTACAACAATGCCTTGCTGCAGTTCTGCAACATCTTGCGGCATAAGAGAGCTTGCAGCAATCTTTGTCGTTTCTTTTACAATCGCTTTATCGCCGGGTTTTCCATAAAAAACAGCGACATACTCCCCATTTAAGCCAATAAACATATTGTTGGCATGTTCTCGGCAGTAACTATCTACCGTTAGGCTCAGCATAATTTTATCACTGTCAAATTGCTCAATAGTCCAATTCGGATACATCTTCGCAATTTGCTCATAATTCATTCCCAATAGATTTTCTGTCGGCGTTGTACGAAATACTTCCTCATCGCCACATTTTGTATAATGAATGGTCTGAGTAATCTCCGTATTCTCTGTAACCTTGATCTTACCGTCTTGCTTTACAGTCTGCAAAAAGAAAAGATCTTGCTGTTCTCTTTGCCATAAGGGAAATATATATAAAGAAAAAGCCAGTATAAAACTAAAAATAAGCAGACTCAAGCCAAAATAGAACCTTCGCTTAGGAGACTGAAAAAAAGGCAACATCAAAAACACTCCTTCTGTTTTGTGTTGCCTTAGTCATAACCATATTTTTACTGTTTTATACATAGACTGAAAAAATCTGGCAAAACTTTATTCTTCATCCTCATCATCAGGCATATTAAAGTTTGAATATACATTTTGCACATCATCATGTTCTTCCAGAACTTCAAGCAACCGCATCATTTTCGTTGCGTCGTCTTCCGGCAAATCCACTGTCGTTTCTGGAATCATAGCGATTTCCGCTGCTTCACATTCAATTTGATTCTCTTCCAAAACCTTTTGAACGGCTTCAAAATCTTCTGGTGTTGTAATAATTTCAAATGATTCGTCTTCTGTTTTTATATCTTCCGCACCAGCGTCAAGTACCAGCATCATTAAATCTTCTTCACTTTTTCCAGCTGCATCAATTACAAATAGTCCTTTTTGCTTAAACATCCAGGCGACACAGCCGCCTTCGCCTAGATTCCCGCCATTCTTGGAAAAAATGTGACGAATATCAGCCGCTGTACGGTTCCGATTATCAGTTACAATCTCAATCATAACAGCTACGCCGCCAGGGCCATAGCCTTCATATACGATTTCTTCATAATTGGCGCCATCTAAACCGCCTTGCCCTTTTTGGATGGCTCTTTGAATATTTTCTTTCGGAATATTATTTGCTTTCGCCTTTTGCAGTACAAGTTTTAAACGCATATTTCCGGTAGGATCAGCTCCACCCATACGTACTGCTACGGTAATCTCCCGACTAATCTTCGTCGTGATTTTGCCGCGAAGAGCATCCATTCTTCCCTTTTTGTGTTTAATATTAGCCCATTTAGAATGTCCTGACATGCATAAATCTCCTCTCAGACATGGTTAAGCAGGCAACTTTAAACGTGCTATCTAAAGCCGCCTGATCATTTACTTACACTTTATTTATCTCGGTTCACATTTTCGAACGTCTAAGAAATAGTATACAGGTTTTCCCGCCGCTTTGTCAATTTACCCTTAAAAGAAAAGGGAGACTTGCCTGATAGACAAATCTCCCCGCAAAGTTACTAGAGTGAACAGTTACTCGTGGTGATGGTGGAAACTGATTGATTTTTCAATTTCATCAACGGCTTTTTGATTTTCCGGTGAAACCTTTAAAGGTGATGTAGCCGCATAATTATCAACTAACTTCGTCGTTACGCGAAGATCTGCTAAAGTTCCTGGACCGCCAACGCAGCCGCCTAAACAAGCCATTCCTTCAAAGAAATTCGCTTCTAGCTTGCCAGTTTTCATTTTTAAGAGCGTCATTTTGCACTCGCCTAAACCTTCACTGCGCTGTCCTTTTACTTCCGTTTCCGGCGCGAGTTCACCGACAGTTCCTAATACAGCCTGCATAACTCCGCCAGCCCGAGCAAAAACATTGCCATCGCGCGACGCCATCGACACGTACTCGCTATCAGTCATTTCCGCTACATTAATGCCTTTACCAACCATCATAGCCGCAGCTTCTTCAAAGGTCAGAACAAAATCAATATATTCGCTGTTTGCAAGGCCTTCGCCCTTTTTCGCAATACAAGGGCCCATAAAGACGACCATGGTATCAGGCTCAGCATGTTTAATTACCCGACCAGTCGCAACCATTGGCGATACTGTTGTCGAAACATTGCTCGCAATATCAGGCATATGTTTTTTGACCATTCCCGCAAAAGCAGGGCAGCATGATGTCGTTAAGAATGGTTGTTCATCTTTCACAGCAAGAAACTCTTTCGTTTCTTCAATTGCTACAATATCCGCGCCGAAGGATGCTTCATAAACTTCAGCAAAGCCGAGTTGCTTCATTGCTTCAATGACTTGCCCGGTCCGCACTTTCGGACCAAATTGGCCGATAAAAGCGGGTGCAAGCATCGCTACAACCTTATGCGTTTTCATTTTTTCAATCACTTGAACAATCATCGAACGATCCGAAATAGCGCCAAAAGGACAAGCTATTTTGCATGCACCGCAACTAACACATTTCTCGGAATCAATCACCGCTTTCCGATCGTGTCCTGCTTTAATCGCCTTAATATCGCAAGCGCGTTCGCAAGGACGACTGATTTCAATAATCGCACCATACTGGCAAGAGCGTTTGCACATACCACATTCAACACACTTCGTTTTGTCAATGTATGCTCTATTTTGCACAACCATAATCGCATTTTTAGGACAGCTGTTAATGCAGTTATGAGCAACGCAATTGCGACAAGCGTCAGTAACAATAAATTTATCTATGGGGCAGCCATCACAAGCTTCTGGCATAACATTCACAATCGGCAGATCAGCCATTTCACCGGCCAAAGCGTGTTTTGCCGCTTCATGTAAATCCACATCTTGAGGCTGACTTAAAGCTATTTTTATACGATCAGCCAACACAGCCCGTTCTTTATGAACACAGCAACGATAGCGCGGACCATCTTCGGTTACTACAGTTTGAATAATTTCATCTACCTTTTCGGAAAGAGTTCCTTCATAGGTTAATTTTGCAATTTCTGCAAAAACCTTTCTTCTAATCTTTCCAACTTCAGTTACTTGAGCCATTCTGCTCCTCCTCTTAGACCCCTAATTTATTTATATGTTCTTCAATTACACCAAGAAGTTTTTCTGGCGTAACATCAGATAAAAGCATTCCATTGACTTTTACATTTGGCCCTTTGCCACAATTCTTTAAGCAGGTTACAGCTTCCAATTGAATCTTTTCCTGTTTTTCTGGGGGCAATCGTTTTACTGCATCCAATACATCTTCGGCACCTAACAGGTGGCAAGAAGTCCCGAGACAAATCTCTATCAATACTTTATTATTATCGGCCATACTTGTCATCTCCTACCTTATTAAATACTTTTACAACCATTCCACAACCACATGCTTTCCCATTGCTTTTAATTGTTCAATTAACTTTTCTACAACTTGACTTTTAATATGAATATGTCCGGGAAAGTTCGGGTTCTGGTGGGCTGGATTTACTGCTTTTCCTGCTAAAATCGTAATTGTATCAGCTTCCCAAAGCAGATTGGCAAGTAAAGTCGCTCCGTCTTTTCCCCGCTGACGACGACCTGTTGCCAACTTTTCTACAACCCTGTTTAAGGTTAACACACCTTCTGTCACAAGATCAATATCTGAAATATAACAAATTGGTGGCACTTCCGAATCATAGTAATTAAGATCAACAGAAAGTGGACGACAAGTAATGCGGCTAAAAATATTGGCCGTTGTCCCGCCAGAAATCACTTTTTTGCCAGGCAGGCGTAAAAAGCGTTGTACCGTCTTTTCATCATCCTGTTCTCGGGCAGGCGGTCCTGTGAATAAAACAAGCTCTCTAGGATAGCGTAACTTAGCTGTAACTACAGTCGTATCATCGCCAGGTTTACCTAAATAGTAACCATCGCAGGCATCAATAACAAATTGACTGATTCTTTCTGCCGTTAACTGCTCCGCTTCGCCTACTGTATCTTCCTGCAATCGCTCTTTTACATAGTCGCAAACGCCCTGCCAGCCCCAGCCAAGACTTAATAGTCCCCCAATACCAGCATGGATAACACCATCGCTAACAACTAAAAGTGCATCAGTCTCCGTCAAAAGCATCTGGCCTATCTTAATCGTTTTATTCCCGACGCTTCTTTCTTTAGTAGGAAAAGGTAAGACATGGCGCCCGCGAGCCAAAAAAGTCGGTGGCGAGTCAAATTCAATAACCGTCGTCTCACCGCTGGCGTGAATCTCAATAATATGCAGCGTAGAATAAGCAATTTTTCGGACTTTACAAACAGGTAAAGTTTCCGTTATGGTATCGACAACTTCATCTAACGCAATGCCCCGCTTTAACAAGGAAGCAGCAATTTTTGTGGTCATCGTTGCCAAAATATTAGCCTTGACCCCACTTCCCAATCCATCCGATAAAACGATAATCGTCGAGTCTGGCGTCCGTACAATCTCCACGCGGTCGCCGCAAAGTTCTTCGCCTTCTTTCGCTAACTGATGAACAGC
>URQW01000146.1 GCA_900550105.1 uncultured Pelosinus sp. | reverse complement strand
TATTAACAAGCAAGAGTACCTGTCGTTGATTCTTATGAGCTAACGCTACAACAGCTGAATGATCGTCGCCGCCACGATTCGTAAGATCTCCCGTCTCACTCAGAGTAGCCCAAAACGGAGCAATCGTTCCAATTTGATTCGTATGACTCAAAAAATCCTGGTAGGATGATTGATCCTGACCATACCATTCCGCATAAAAGCCAATCAGTTCTTTACCAGAAGAATTCAAAGTATTCTGGCCGGAATGATCTGCAGATGCTGATTGACCAAAAAACTTTCCTAGTAAAATACCTAGTAAAAGATCCATAATGTTTACTTGTCCAGAGCTACCGCTTGTACTAGCTGTCGTAAACAGATCCTGTGCTGAAAAAGCGGCGGCGGAGCGAAGGGGCAAAAACAAGTAAAAGACTAAAGTAATAAACAAGCAATAAGCAAATAACACCCGGCGTTTCTCCATGAAATCCTCCCGACTAATAGCTGACACAAAAAAGCGTAACAAGCTCCTTATAACATTATGTAAACAATGATAACATAGCCTCCCCCAAGGGGCAATTGAACTATTTGGCAAAAAAAGCAGGCCTCACTGGGCCTGCTTTTTCGAAGCAATTACATCAGATACGGTTGTAATTTGATAACCTTCTTCCGTTAATTTTTGGATCAAACCAGGCAAAGCCTGAGATGTTGCAGCCATTGGATGCATTAAAATAATGGCGCCTGGATGAATTTTTTTCATCACTCGGCTCATGATGACTTCTGGTGATGGTTTCTGCCAATCTATCGTATCAATACTCCACAACGTCGTTGTATAACCAAGTTCTTGAGCAGCGAGAAGGACAATATCATTAAATTCACCATAGGGTGGCGCATATAAACGATTTGTTTGCCCCGTAATACTTTCAAGCAATGCGGCTGTTTGCAAAATTTGTTCTTGATTTTTTTCTTTACTCAAACGATTAGGATGAGGATGGTTATAACTGTGATTGGCAATTTCGTGACCTGCTTCAGCTAAACTTTTAACAAGATCCGGATGTTTTTCTGCCCAAATTCCGCCGATAAAAAAAGTAATATGGTAAGGCTTTAATCGTTCCGCCATAATTGGTAAAATATCTTCGCCCCAAAACACATTGCAAGCAAAAGCCACTTTTTTCTCGGCCGCGTTGCCTTGATAAATCGGCTGCGGCTTTTCAAAAGCTAAAAAAGGCATAAAGAAAAGAGTAAGACACAACGCGGCACCGCCAAAAAGAAAGCACCAATTTTTCCACCTGCGTGAACCAGAAAAGATCCATACCCTAACCATCTTATCGCCGCCTCATATGATTCGTTTTCTGAAAAAAACTGACTGCCTATATTATATATATTGAACAACTAGGACGCCTATGCAAAAAGAGTCGGCATAAAGCCGACTCTTAAAAAGTAATCATTCTGTTGTAGTTATCCTAGATTTGCTCTCGCGTCTCAGTACGAATTTCCATTTCATATTTTGAATCAAATTGACTGCGTACAAAAACCATATGTTCTGTCATCGCTTCCCTAGCCTTTTTCACATCACCAGTGGCAATGGATTCATAAATTGCTTTATGCTGATGCAATAAAATGGAAGAGTTTTGTCTATCACTGATAATCAAATAGCGCATATTCACAATATGATGACTCACCACTTCATGAATCGAAGAATATAAGTGATAGAGAAGACGATTATGGCTAGCTTTGGCAATCAGCGTGTGGAAATTCTTATCTACTTCCGCAAGAAGCGGACTTTCCTGGGATGTTTGAAACTCCTGTACACACGCCGCTAAAAGTTGCAATTCCTCAGGTTTAATTTTTTCAGCAGCGAGGCCGGCGCACTGTATTTCAAGCATCGCCCGAACCTCGCTTAACTCTGTCGGATTGTCCTCAAGCATAAAAACAAGTGAGAGTGGTTCAAAGAGTTTTTCTTCCGGAAAAGCAGAAGCAATAAAAGTCCCCTCACCGTGATGACTCACAATAAGGCCAAGCATCTCTAACGCTCTTAAAGCTTCTCTGATCGCTGTGCGGCTTACGCCGAGTTGTACGGCCAAGTCTCTTTCTGACGGCAGCTTATCCCCCTTCACCAATCGTTTGTGATAAATCATTTCTTTGATTTGATCAATCACAAGCTCATATAATTTCCGGGTTACAATCTGCTGGAATTTCATTCTGGAGACCCCTTTTCTACAGTCAGTAAAACCAAAAAATCAATCTACAGCAATTACTTTGCCTGGGTTAAGAATATTTTTCGGATCTAAAGCTTGTTTAATTGCTTTCATCATTTTGAGTTCGACAGGATTGCCATATTCTTCTAACAGTTTCAAGCGTTTATAGCCAATGCCATGTTCACCTGACAATTTTCCGCCAACTTCATAAACAGCTGAATAAATTTCATGCTGCAGTTTCGGCAGTTTATCATGCCATTCTTCTTCAGACAGCTGATCTTTCAAAATATTAGCATGAATATTGCCATCACCAGCATGACCCGCGCAATGAATTGCGATATTATATTTTTGACCAATTTCAGCGATTTTTTCTACAGTCTCAGGAATCTTATTCATCGGAACTACAATATCTTCCATGGAGAAAATCAAGCTGCGAGACCGATCAGCTTCAGCATAAGCTTTTCTTGCTTTCCAAATTCGTACAGGATCCGCTACAAGAACGCTCATAGCGCCATGTTCAGTAGCCAATTCATCAATTGTAACGCATTGTTCTTCCAGAAGTTCCTCATTGTCGCCTTCAATAGAGATAATGATATAGTGACCATCTTCACTATTTGGCAATTTTTCATTCAAGAACTTTTCACAACATTTAATCGACTCATTGTCCATAAATTCAACACAAACAGGCGTAATTCCTGCTGCCATAACCTTAGGTACAATGCCAATTGCTGTCTTCAAATCAGGGAATACAGCTAAAAGATCAAATACATTTTTCGCCAAAGGAACCAGTTTGAGATAGCATTTGGTAATAACGCCTAGCGTTCCTTCTGAACCAATCATCAAATTAACAAGGCTATAGCCAGTAGAATCTTTTTTGCATTTGCCGCCTAATGTTACAAGTTCGCCATCAGCTGTTACAATTTCCACACCATTAACCTGTTGACGAGTCGTACCGTATTTTACGGCTTTATTACCGCCAGCATTTGTAGCTACGTTACCTCCGATAAAAGAACTGTCACCGCTGCAGGGATCGCCAGCATAGAGGAAGCCTTTTTCATTGGCAGCTTTTTGTACATTGGCTGTCGTAGCGCCAGGTTCTACCACCATAAACATATTTTCTTCATCAATTTCTAAAATTTTATTCATCCGTTCTACGGAAAGAACGATGCCGCCGTATAAAGCAACTGATGCGCTTGTGAAAGCCGTACCGCCGCCACGAGCGATAATGGGTACATTGTTATCAGAAGCCAATTTTACAATTTTAGCTACTTCTTCTGCCGTTTCTGGTAAAACAACCGCTTCCGGCAATTTCGTATAGTGAGAATCAGTCAATTCATCATGAGAATAAGGTTCCAATTTGTCTGCATCAGTATAAACAAATTTTTCACCAACAACGCCTTTTAACTGTTCAACTAATTCTTTTGTCACTTGATTGTACTTGCTCATGGTATCGTCTCCTTTTTTATAAGTGGTAAAGTGGTATTACCAATTTTCCTTACTCTCAGAATACTTTGTTTACTATTTTTTGTCTATCAGAGAAATTCGTCAAAAAAACTTCTTATTGAGCCTTATAGGCAGTATTTAGCAAATTCTTTGCCTTCATTCAAGTCTTTGCGATATTTTACAATAAATTTGATCCCTATCCGATAAATCTTCATAGTTACTATGATTTTTATAAAAAGAGATGAGTAGCGTTTACGAAATATACCCAAGCCCCTAACAGCAGCGTATAAAGTAAACAATATCCAGCTGTAGCACGAAGAATATCGCCTTCAATTCCGACTTGCCCGGTCGCCGATGTAGCAATAGCAATACTTTGCGGCGAAATCATCTTGCCAGCTGTAGCGCCGCTTGTATTGGAAGCTGTGATCCAGGTTGGATCGGCGCCAATTTGAATCGCTGTCTGTTTTTGTAAAGCGCCAAACAAGACATTGGCATTTGTATCACTGCCAGTAACAAAAGTGCCAAGAGCGCCGATAATCGGTGCAATAAAGGGATAAAAGCTGCCTGTAGTTTGGGCAAGAGCAAAGGCAATATCCGATACCATGCCAGCATAACCCATAACTTTAGCCAGAGCAACAATCGAAACAACTGTAATTGTTGTTTTCTGAAGTTGTACGCAGGTTTTTTTGAAAACAGCACCCAAATCGCTGCCAGAAGCACCTTGCAATAAGCCGCCAATCAGTGCGCCTAGCAAAATTAACGTGCCAGGTGTTAAAATCCAGGCAATCGACATAGGCTTGCCGCCTGGTCCGTAATAAATCTGCACGGAAGATTGAATGGTTCCCAGCATTTTGCTTACAGCCGGCCAAACGGCGTTGTTCGTTCCTAAAATAAACACAAATAAAAGTACATAAGGTGACCAAGCAATACATTGCTCTTTAAAAGTCGTTTCAAAAACAACTTTTTTCTGCGCCGTATTTGCTTCATCAGGGAAACGCCAATCCTCAGCAGGCGGCGATATTTTATTCCAAAGAACAATGACAGCCATTGAGCAAACAGATCCAACAATGGATGTGAGTTCCGGTCCCATATAAGCGGCAATAATCAATTGAGGCACGGCAAAAGCAAACCCGGCAGCAATCGCCATACCAGTGACCCCTTTAAAACCGGAAACACTTTTTGTCATAATCCAAATTAGCGCAAGTGGTATTACAATTACGAAAGGAGTTAACTGAATCGCACAGTCTAAAGTCAATCTAAGTACATCAAGATCAGCTACTTTAGCCAAGGTAATTACAGGAATCCCTACAGCGCCAAAAGCAACTGGCACTGTATTGGCAATCAAGCAGATGACAGAGGCGAAAAAAGGATGAAATCCTAAACTGATTAGGATGGCAGCTGGAATTGCAACAGCCGTACCAAACCCGGCAGCCGCTTCCAAAAAAGCGCCGAAGCCCCAAGCGATTAAGAGCGCCTGGACACGGCGGTCACTGGAAAAGCTAGCCATGACACCTTTAATTTTATCCATTGCCCCTGTTTGTAGCGTCATATTATAAGTAAAAATAGCTGCAAAAATAACCCATAGAATTGGCCAGATAGCCAAAACAGCTCCGTCTAAAGCGCCTGTTATTACCAGACTAACTGGCATTTGCCAGGCAAGAGCCGCGAGAGCCATACTTAGAACCATAGCAATAAAGCAGGTCTTATGAGCCGGCATTTTCCATACGCCAAGACTTAACAAAAGCCATAAGAGTGGAATAAAAGCTACAAGAGCTGATAATCCAATGCCAAGCGGATGTTGGACAATTTGCCACATAATATTGAATCCCCTCACTTATTCTTTTATCTGTGACGAAAAAAACGATGGCGATTTTCCATAAATCACTCTGTGTAAATGCTAGACGCCTTTCTGACCGCTCATACCCTTTTCTGTAACTGTTTCTCCCCTATATCCAAGCCTCCTTTCATCATTCGATTAAGGAAAGAGACCTGATGGTCAGACCAGTAATCCAACAATTTCATTATAAAACTTTTTATCTATATAGTCTATATTTTTAAATATTTGTGAAAAAAATAACCATTCAAAACAATTTGCAGGCAAAATATTTATATAAATATTTTGCC